>VAXP01000045.1 GCA_005884125.1 Actinomycetota bacterium
CCTGGTAGCCCACCACCGGGGCGTCCCCACGGCTCCGGCGGAGGGCGTTGAGCTCGAGCACGCAGGCCCACACGTCGCCCCCCGAGACCAACAGGCGCCACAGCCGGCGGCCCTGAGCCGGGGTGGCCCGCAGGGCGACGCGGGCGCTGCGATGGACGACCCTCGGGGCATCTGCCGGCCGCTTGCGAGGCATGGCCCAATCATGAAGACAGGGTGTGACGCTCAACCGGGGCAAAGGTTTCCGGTCACGGCACTAGCCGGCCCCGGCCACCAGGCTGAGCTGGGCCGCCAGGCGCTGCACCGCGGCGCGGGTGCGCACCCCCCACCAGAACAGATCGCGCCCGTCGACGGGCACGACCGGCGCCACCCGGGACAGCTCGGCCGTGTGCCGGGGGCCGAAGGGATAGGGCTCCGAGGGGGCCAGCACCACGTCGGGACGGCGGGCCGCGGCCGCGTCCAGGTCGGTCTCGGGATAGCGCTCACGCTCGCCTGCGAACACGTTCGCGACCCCGGCCGCGGCCAGGACCGAGTCGCCGTAGGTGTCGCGGTTGAGGGTCATCCACGGTCTGCGCCAGATGGGCACGAAGGCTCTGGGCCGGCGCGCCCCCGCACCCACCGGGTCGGGCGCCGCTGGCCCTCCCGGCCCCGCCGTCTCCGGCTCACGCCTCAGCCCCAGCCGGGCCGCCAGGGCGGCGAGGGCGGGGGCCACGTCGTCGACCGAACGGATGACGACGACGTGCAGGTCGAGGCCGGCGGCCTCGAGCGCCTCGGCGTCCTCCTTGCGGTTCTCCTCGTCGCACAGCACGACGAGGTCGGGCCCGAGCTCGACGATGGCGGCGACGTCGGGGTTCTTCGTCCCGCCCACGGTGGGGACACCGGGGAGCCCGGTGACGTCGCAGAACCGGGTCACGGCGACGGGTGCGATGCCCCAGGCCTGCAGCGTCTCGGTGGCCGAGGGCACCAGGCTCACCACCCGAGGCAACCTCTCGCCCGTCACCAACCGTCCGTCACCGTCCCTCCCTCACAGGCGGTCGAGGAGCTGGGCCTTCTTGGCGTCGAACTCGGCCTGGCTGATGACACCCCGCTGGCGCAGCTCGTCCAGCTTCTCCAGCTGCTCGGGAAGCGACAGCCCCCGGCGGCCCGCGGCCCGGTCGGCCTCGCGATCGCGGAAGCGCTCGATCTCCCGGTAGAGCGCGTTCTGCACGCGCTCGGGGCCTGGAAGACCGACGAAGACCTCCTGACCGCTCTGGCCCGCGGACTCGATCATGAGGTCGCCGGCGCGGATGAGACGCTCGAACACGGTCTGGTGGAAGGTGATGTCGTTTATGCGCTCGAGGGGTATCTCCTTGCCCCTCTTGGCCAGGATGCCGGAACGCAGGACCAGGCGATCGGTCGTGAGCACGAAGTTGGTGGTGCGGCGGCGCAGCCAGCGCAGACCGAAGCTGATGGCGGCCGCGACGCCCAGGACCCCGGGGAGGATGAACACGTAGCTGCTGACCCCCGTCAGCGACACGACGATGGCCAGGGCCAGGGCCAGCACCAGCCCCGCCCCGGGGGCGATGAGGGTCCGCCAGTGCGGCTCCAGGTCGAGGATGATGTCCTCGCCCTCGTTGAGGAGCTTGCGCGGGAAGGGCACTGGACGAAGGCTACCGACCGCCCGTCAGCGGTAGACGCGGCGGGGGAAGAGCGAGGACGCCGATCCGACGCGATCGAGGAAGAGCACGCCGTCCAGATGGTCCAGCTCGTGCAGCACGGCGCGGGCCTCGAAGGCGTCCACCTGCATGACGCGGTCGTCGCCTTCGGGGGTGGTGCCCCTCACCACCACCCTGGTGGCCCGGGAGACGTCGCCCGTGAGGTCGGGGACGCTCATGCAGCCCTCCCGGGCGACGATGGGCCCGTGGGCCAGCAACAGCTCCGGATTGAACAGGACGAACATCCCGTGGCAGGAGCCGGCCTTGCGGTGGCCGGTGACGTCGACGACGAAGGCCCGCAGGCCGACGCCGATCTGGGGCGCGGCCAGACCGACGCACGCGGGCGAAGCCCGCATGGTGTCGACCAGGTCGACGGCCAGCTCCCTCGTGGTCCCGCCCACCACGGGCACGGGCGCGGCCTGCTCCTTGAGGACTGCCTCGGGGAGCCGGAGCACGGGGCGGACGGGCACGGTGGCGCCGGGGCTCAGAGGATGTCGGCCTCTGAGGGGTGCATGCTGCACTCGACACCCAGCTCGCGCGCCAGATCGGAGAGGTCGTTGGACACCGCGTGACCGTCGGTACCGGGGGGAAGGGTGACGCCCAGCACCATGGCGTAGACGGGCCTGTCCTCGGTGCCGATCACACGCGTCGTCAGCTCCACCACGTTGGCGCCCACCGCGGCCAGGGTCGACGTGACCCGGTGCACTATCCCGGGCCTGTCCGCCCCGTACACCGCGACAGTCCACGCCTCGCCCTCGGGTGAGGAGGGAACGGTGTCGTCCATGGCCCGCACGGCGACGACCAGGTCGAGGCCTGCCGCCACGTCGCTCAGGGCCACCTCCAGATCGGACGCGCTCGAGGTCTGGGGACCGGCGACGACCAGCATCATGGCGAAGTGGCCGCGCAGGATGGTCATGGAGGTGTCCTCCAGGTTGCATCCGTGCTCCATGAGCACGCCGGTGACCGCGGCCACGATCCCGGGTCGGTCGGCGCCGATGGCGGTGACGGCGTAGTGCGACATCGCCTCGGACGCTACCGGCCCCGAGCGCGCCGGCCTCGTTGGAGCGCGTCGCCCTCAGAGGCGCTGGGGCGCGGCGGGCACGGCGCCCAGCGTCACCAGGTCGCTCACCTCGGCCACCCAGGCTCCGCCCTCCGGCCGGTCGACCTCGTGGCGGAAGAGCTGGCGGCGGGTGGCGGGCACCAGGCTCCACGTCTCCAGGCCCCCGCCCGAGGCCCGGGCCACGCCCCCGAAGTAGAGCTCACGGTGCACGGCGAGCGCGCCGCTCGAGTCCACCACGTCGACGGCCCGTTCGTTGGGCCCGGTGGCGCGGCCGGACTCGGGGAAGACGAAGACGAGGAAGGGGCTGCCGTCCCCCAGGAGGTCGACGGCGCTCACGCGGGCTCCGGCCTCACCGGCGTCGACGGCCAGGGCCTGGGTCAGCTGCAGGGCCAGCGACCACTGGCCACCCCCGAGCCGGTACACCTGGTCGCGCTCCAGGACGTGGCCCCGCACGACCGAGCGCTGCTCCACCACTCCCGCCACCGAGCCCGACGGGCCCGCCGCGGTGGCGGTCCGGCCCTGCCAGCCCTCGTCGATGAGATCGGCGTCGGGACCGCGCCGGGCCGGCCTGGTCACGGGTTGTGACGGGGGCGTGAGCAGGGCCCCCGCCCCCGTCACCACCGCGTGCAGGGGGGTCTGCGCGAAAGGAGGGGCCAGGGGCGGTTGCGGTTGGGGCCGGGCCCGGCGGCAGGCGACGAGGGCGACGGGGGCGACCACCGCGAGCAGGGCGAGCAGGGCGCGGGTGCACCCCGCGGAGACGGGCGACGACAGGCGCGGCCCGCGGGCGGTGGACATGGACGGGTGCGGCGAGGATCCGCAGGCCCGCTCAGGCCCCGACGGCGCGCTCGCCCAGCTTGGCCCGCAGCTCGGCTTCGAAGGCCAGTATCTCGGGCGCCATGGCCTTGGCCCGCAGCGCCTCCAGCCGGGGGTAGCCCGCGTCCCGCTCCGCCTCCCACTCGTCGGCGAAGCGGCCCGAGGTGATGTCGGCCACCAGCTCCCGCATGGTCGCGGCCACGTCGAGGTGGTCGTAGCTGGCCGCCCTCGACATCTGGCCGTACTGGCTGGTGGGCGAGTGGTAGGCCATCTGGGCCGCACCTCCCTCCAGGCGCACCAGGCGGTAGGTGCGCTCCACCTCGCCGGACAGGACGAGCTCGGTGACGACGGCCTCGATGGGCACGCCCTGCTCCAGCATCACCCTCACGAAGGACTCGTTGACCCGTCTCAGGGCGGGGGCCAGGGCCTGCTCCACGCCCAGGTCGAGAACCGCCTCCTGCCTGGGCGTGAGCTCGATGGCGCCCTGGCGCAGCCCCCCGATGGCCCGGGCCACGGCCAGGGTGCGGGCCCGGGCCGTGCCCGTGACATCGCGGTGGACGCCGACGGCGGTGATGAAGCCGACACCCTCCGCGTAACAGCGACGGACCTCGGGACCGAGCATGCGGGGGGCAACCATGCCCACGTCGCAGCTGGGGTCGAGGCGGCCGAAGGCCAGCGTGTAGCCGCTGGCCACCACCACCAGGGCGTCGGGCCCGGGCGCCAGGGGGAGGGTGGGGATCACGTCGTCGGGGACGAGCACGCAGACCACGTCGGCCTGGCCCGCGGCGTCGAGGTCGTGGGCCACGAACCCGTCGGCCAGGGCCGCGTCGCGCGTGGTGTCGGCGCGCACGCAGACCGACACGTCGAGGCCCGAGTCGCGCAGGTTGAGGGCCCACGACCGCCCCTGGTTGCCGTAACCGACCACGGCCACGCGCTGGCCGGCCAGGGCGTCGCCGCCGGCGTCATCTTCGTGGAGGATCACGCTCATCTTGGGAACGTACTCCCTGCCCGCCACCCCGACACCGCTGGCCCGGGGCGCAGCGGGGCACGGTACCGTCCCACGCCATGGTCGTCGCCGGCGCCGAAGGCGAGGCCGTCCTGCGCCTGCCCACGCCCTGCCTGGTGGTTCTCGTCGGCCCGTCCGGTTCCGGCAAGTCGGCGTGGGCGGCGGCCAACTTCCGCCCCGACCAGGTCGTCGACTCCGATGCCCTACGGGCCCTGGTCGGACTCGGCCGGCACGACCAGCGGGCCGGGAAGGACGCCTTCGACGTGCTCGACCTGGTGCTCGAGCGCCGGTGCGCGCGGCGGCTCACCACCGTGGTCGACACCCTGGGCCTGGACGGGGCCAGACGGCGCGGCTACCTCGAGCTGGCCCGCCGCCACTCCATGCCGTGCCACGCCGTCGCCTTCGACACCCCGGCCGAGGTGTGCCGGGCCCGCAACCGGGGCCGGGACAGCCCCGTGCCCGCCAAGGTCCTGGCCTCGCAGCTTCGGGCCTTCGCAGAGGAGGGAGACCACCTCACCGAGGAGGGATTCGCCCGCGTGCACTCCCCCGGCCCGGTGCAGGCCGTTCCCCCTGAGCTGCTCGACGCGCCCAGCTTCTCCAACCGTCAGAGGGAGGATCCCATGGCCCTTCGCTTCGGCTTGCAGCTGCCCAGCTTCACCTGGCCGGGGGGATCGTCCGAGCTGGGCGCCCGACTGTCGACGGTCACCGCCGCGGCCGAGGACGCCGGGTTCTCCAGCATCTGGGTGATGGACCACTTCCTCCAGATCCCGCAGGTGGGCCGGGAGTGGCAGGACATGCCCGAGAGCTACACGACGCTCGGCTTCCTGGCCGGGCACACGCGCACGGCCCGGCTCGGCACCCTCGTCACCGGCGTCACCTACCGCAACATCGCCCATCTGGCCAAGATCGTCGCCACTCTCGACGTGCTCTCCGGTGGCCGCGCCGTGTGCGGGTTGGGCGCAGCCTGGTTCGAGCGCGAGCACAAAGCCTACGGCTGGCCCTTCCCGGCGCCGAAGGAGCGCTACGCCCTGCTGGAGGACGCCCTGCGCCTGCTGCCCCTGATGTGGGGCCCGGGCTCACCCGCCTTCGAGGGAGCGACGACCACGGTGGCCGAGGCCATCTGCTATCCCCGGCCCCTGCAGGAGCACGTCCCCATCCTGGTGGGGGGAGGCGGCGAGCGCCGCACGCTGCGGCTGGTGGCCCAGTACGCGGATGCCTGCAACCTGTTCGGCGACGCGGCCACCGTCCGCCACAAGCTGGCCGTGCTCAAGGGACACTGCGATGCGGTGGGGCGCGGGCCGGAGGACGTGGAGGTGACCCATCTCTCCACCGTGCTCGCGGCCGAGGATCATGCCTCCCTAGAGGGCGCCGTCGAGCGGCTGCGGCCCTCCTCGGTCGCGCCCGAGGCCTACGCGGCCGGGGTCAACGCGGGCACGGTCGAAGAACACGTGGGCCGGTTCCGGGAGCTGGCCCAGGCCGGGGTCGACACCGCCATCGTGAACATGCCCGACGTGCACGAGCCCGAGGCCCTCCCCCGCTTCGCCGAGGTGATCGCCGCCTTCAGGGCCGCGGCCGCCACCCGCTGACCCCCGGCGCCCGCTGACCTCCGGCGCCCGCTGAACGCGGGCGAAAGGCGAGAGCCGACGCTTCAGGCCGGCATCTCGACCATGTCCGGGGTCTCGGGAAGGGTGCGGTACCACGCCAGGGCCATGGCCAACAGCTCGCGGGCGTCGGCCGGGTGCTCGCAGCCCCGCGCCCCTTCCATGAGCGCCTCGATGATCCGCTCGGTGCGCTCAGGATCGGGAGCGCAGCGGGGACAGTTCGTCGTGGGCCCGTCGCCCATGGGCAGCTCGACGCCGCAGAACCCGCACAGGGTCGTGGGACGCCGACGTTGTCTAGAAGCCTCCATGCCGCACCTCCACGCCTCCAGCCAAGGTACGGAATTGCCCGATATTGAGCTATGGCCCAAAAGGACCATCTTGCCTGGCCTGGCGGTGCAGCCCTTCTCCCTGGCCACCGCTCTCAGTGAAATCCCGACGCGCACAGTCACCTTTTCTGACCATTCCTACGACCCCGGGACCGGGTGCCGATAGGGGCGCGAGGGACGTCGACAGCGACCCGGGGAGCTACGGGGCCTTGACCCAATCGGCATACGGACCAGTCCTGGAACACCCGGTGGCCAAGCGCCTCCTCACGGTCCAGGCCATCTCGGAGGCGGGCGACTTCGTCGGCCTGTCCGCCCTGCTCGTCCTCAGCTACACGCGCACGGGCTCGGTGCTCGGCCCCGCCGGCGTCTACGCGGCGCGCACGCTGCCGTCCCTGGCCGTGGGCACCGTGTTCAGCGGTTGGCTGGACCGGCCTCCGCGCCGGGCGGCCCTCGTCACCCTCGCCCTGGGGGGCGCCCTCGTGGTCGGCACCGCGGCCGTGTTCCCCACCGTGGCCGCGGCCCTGGCCGTGGCGGCCGTTCTCGGCGCTCTGCGCACGGCGTCGGTCAGCATCACCACGGCGACGGTCGCCGAGACGGTGGAGACGTCGATCCATCGACCCTTCTTCGCCCTGGCCAACACCATCAACCAGATGGCCCAGGTCATCGGGATCCTCACCGGCGCGGGCGTGACCCTGGCCGTGGGGGCGACGAGCGCGCTGGGCTTCGACGCAGCCACCTTCGCGGCGGCGGCCGCGCTGCTGGCCGGGCTCCCCCCAGTGCTCAAAAGGGCGCGGGAGCGGCGTCCTCCTCCCACCGAGGGCCTGCGCATCATCCGCAACCAGCCCACCCTCTGGCTCCTCGCCCCCGTGGTGTGGGCCACCATGGCCGGCTCGGTGCTGCCCGAGACCATGGGGCCCCGGGTGGCCCACCACGCCTGGATCCCCATCGTCATGGCCGCCTCCCCCATCGGGGCCATGATCGGCGCCGTCGTGCTCGGTCGCACCAAGGTCCTCGACAGCGTCCGGGCCCAGCTGCGCATGGCCTTCGGCCTGGGCGCGGCCTTCGTCGTGGGCGGGGCCGTGCTCGCGGCCGGGGCCCCCGCCGGACTCATCGTGGCCATGAACATGATCATCGGAGCGTCCAGCGTGTGGACCATCGGGGCCCGCGCCACCTTCGTGCGCCTGTCCCCGCCACAGCGCATGGCCCAGGTGGAGGCGGCCCTGATCGCCTCGGCCGTGCTCAGCGAAGGGATGGGGGTGCTGGTCCTGGGCGCCCTGGTGACGCTGGCCGGGCCCTGGGCGGGCTACGCCTCGGTCGGGGTGGTGGCCGCCGCCGTCGTCGGCCTGGCCCTGCGCAAGCGCTCGCCCATGGCCGCGCTCGAAGCCCGCGCCACGGCCGCAGCCGCGGCCTGATCCCGCTGGCACTCAGCGCCCGGAGCCGCTCACCCAGAGGTGCATGGCCGCGTAGGCCCGCCACGGCCGCCACCCCTCGGCGCGGAGCAGCAGCTCTCTCTCACTGAGGCAGGCCTGACCCAAGCCCCGGCGCAGGCCCAGGTCTCCGCTCGGGAAGGCGTCGCGCTCCCCCGCGGCGCGCATGGCTATGTACTGCGCCGTCCACCGCCCCACGCCCGGCACCTGGCACAGCGACGCGACCAGGCCGTCCAGGCCCTGCGAGGCGTCGAGCACGACCTTGCCCCCCGCCACCGCCTGGGCGAGGGCCCGCACCGTGGCGGCCCGGGCCGAGGTGAGGCCCAGGCATGACAGGTCGGCGCCGGCCACCACCTCGGGGGTGGGGAAGAGCCGGCTCAGCCCCAGGTGCTCGAAGCCGGCCAGAGGCCGGCCCAGGCGCTCGGCCATGCGGGCGGCCAGGGTGGAGGCGCCCCTGACGCTCACCTGCTGTCCCAGGATGGCCCGCACGCCCAGCTCGAAGCCGTCCCACGCGCCCACGACGCGAAGGCCGGGGCGCCGGTCGACCAGCGGCTTCAGGGCCGCATCGCGGCGCAGGTGACGGCGGATGGTGTGGGGGTCGGCGTCCACGTCGAAGATGCGGCGGGCCTGGTCCACCACGTGGATGAGGCCGTCGACCCGATGGGAGTGCACCCGCAGCAACAGGTGGGACGAGTCGGCCGGCCGGCGCAGCTCGATGGCGCCGGGCTCGCCGTCGACGACGACCGTGCGCCGGTAGGACCCGGCGTCGACGGCCTCCACCCCGGCCGTGGCCCGAGCGGCCAGGAAGCCGGTCATGGCCTCCCAGTCGAGCGGGGGCCGGTAGGGCAGGCGCAGGTCGAGGCCGGCCGTGGCCACCAGGCGGTCGGCCCTCCGGCGCCGGCGGCGCAGCTCGGTCGGGGACAGCCTGAAGACCTCCTTCACCACCCGGTTGAGCTGGCGCACGCTGCCGAAGCCCGACGCGAAGCCGATCTGGGCCACGGGCAGGTCGGTCTCGATGAGCAGCCGGCGGGCGAAGTGCACACGCCGGGAGCGGGCGACCACGTCGGGGCTGGCCCCCACGTGGGCGTCGAACAGCCTGCGCAGATGGCGCTCGCTCACGCCCAGGCGCCGGGCCAGATCGTGCTCTCCCGCCCCGTCCAGCGCCCCCTGGCCGATGAGGCGCAGGGCCCGGCACACCAGCTCGGAAGGGGCCAGCCACGACGGAGGTCCCGGCGCGGTGTCGGGGCGGCAGCGCAGGCAGGGCCTGAACCCGTGGGCCTCGGCCGCGGCCGGGAAGACGAAGGGGAGGACGTTCTCGTCCTTGGGCGCCCCCGAGCACCCGGTCCGGCAGTAGTTGCCGGTGGTGACGACCGCGCTGTAGGCCGAGGAACGGGCCATGGCTCTGTTGTAAACGAAGACGGGGCCCGCGGGCTGGTCATATCCGGACGGCGGACGGCGAGCCCCTTCCGCTGTCCGGATCCGGCCAGACAGGCGAGGCCCACGGCCCATACACCTATGGTCGAAAGCCAACCAGCAGGAGGTGTCTATGTTCGAGGTCGCCGAGCTCGAGTCCCCCGTCGGTCCCCTCGTCCTCGCGGCCCGGGGCGAGCGGCTGTGCGCCCTCACCTTCGCCGACGACTGGGACGCCATCGCCGCCCGCGTCGGGCGCCGGCTCAACGACGACGAATGGCGGCGGGCCCCCGATCCCGCCGGCGCGGTGAGCGTCATGAGCGAGTACTTCGACGGCGACATCGACGCCATCGACGCCCTGCCCATAGAGCTGGGCGGCACCTCCTTCCAGCGCGACGCCTGGTCGGCCATGCGCGCCATCCCGCCCGGGGACGTGGCCTCCTACGGCGAGCTGGCCCTCCGCATAGGCACGCCCCGGGCCAGCCGGGCCGTGGGCGCGGCGGCCGGCGCCAACCTCATCGTCATCGTCATCCCCTGCCACCGCGTCGTCGGCAGCGGAGGCGGTCTGGGCGGCTACGGCGGGGGGCTGGAGCGCAAGCGCTGGCTGCTCGACCACGAGCGGGCCCACGCCGGCGCCGGGGCTCGCGCCCCGTCGCGAGAGGCGCTGGCCGCCAGGCCGGGCGCCTAGAGCCGGGGGGGCCCAGCATCAGGCCGGGGAGACGGTGACCACCGCACTGGCCGCCACGACCTGGCCCTGGTCGTCCAAGGCCACCACGCGGTAGCGCAGCGGCGAAGAGGGCGCCCCCCGGTCCGAGAAGGTCGTGTCCGCGACGTCGCCCGTGAAACGGATGGCGTTGCGGGGATAGCGGGGCCCGGAGGTGCCGCTGACCCGCAGCACCGCGTAGCCGGAGAAGGCCGGGCCCGGGTAACGCGACCACTCCAGGGCCACCGCCCCGGGCCGCCTGGCCGCCGTCAGCCTCAGCGTCACCGGGGCCGGGCGGGCCTGGGGCTCGACGGGCTGGGCCGGCTTGGACGTCGGCGTCAGCGCACCGGCGGGCGGGCTCTGGGGCGCGGCGGCGCTCGCGCGACCGGGCTTGGGCCCGCCTCGCCTGCCTTGGCCCGGACTCCCCGCCGCCTGCGGGCCGGGCCCGACCCCGGCCGGCGCCCCGGGCCGGGCCGAGGCCTGGAGGGGGCGCAGGTGGCCTCCGGACAGCGCTGTCGGGGCCCAGCGTCTCGTCGCCCACCGTGGCCCGGCCCGACGGTCCCGTGCGGATCACGGTGCCTTCGGGCAGGGCCGCCCCGGCTCGGGCCGTCTCGACCTTGCCGCCCGGGCCCACGAACTGGGCGTCGACGGCGTCGGCCAGCCTGACCTGGGAGGGCGAAGGGGTGAAGCGGCCGGCGAGCACGAGCGCCAGGAGGGCGACGAGAGCGGCGACGGCCGCGCCCGCGGCCAGGGCCCATCGGCCACGGGCCGGGCCACGGCCGCGCCGGAGAGCTCGAGGCGGCTCCACCGTCGGGCGAGGGGCCTGGGGCCGGGCCAGCAGCGATGGACGAGCGCTTCCCAGTCTGTGCTCGAGGGCAGCGACGAACTGAGGCGAGGGACCGGGCGCCGAGCCCGCGGCCGTCTGAGTCAGAACGTGGCGGAGGTGACGCCTGGTCAGGGGGCCACCTCCTCGGGCGTCCCCCGGGGGGTGGCGACACCACCGGGCCGGTGGCCCAGCTCTCGGCGCAGGGCCCCGAGGGCGCGGTGGACGAGCCGCCTCGCCCGGGGACAGGCCGCACATGAAGCGCAGTGACAGCGCCTCCTGGTAGCGGGGGCTGAGGCCGTCCAGGGCGGCCAGCACCCGCTCGCCCTCGCCCCCCAGGCGCTGGTCGACGGCCTCGAAGCCGTCCCCGCCGCCGTCGTCGCCGGGACCGGCGAGGGCCTGCAGGCTGCGCTGGGCCCGGGGGCTGGCGTCCCGGCTGCGCCTGCGGAAGTGGTCCGTCAGCTCGTTGGCGGCGATGCGGTACAGCCAGGCCCGGAAGCCGCCCCGCCTCCACTCGAAGCGCTCCATGGACTGCAGCGCCTTCTCGAAGGTGGCCGAGGTCACGTCCTCCGCCACCTCTCGCGACCGCGACCGCCGGTGGGCGAGCTCGTACACCGGGCCGACGTAACGCCGGTAGAGCTGGGCGAAGGCCTCGGGGTCGGTGGCCGCCCGCGCCGCCAGAGCCCGGTCGTCATCGGTCGCGCTCGCCGCGCCGGCCCGCCGCGCCCCGCTCGCGGCCACGAGCGCAGCGTCAACGGCCGGCAGGGCTCCGCCCATCGGCCAAGATCATGGAACACGCGTCACGGCCGGCGGTCTCGCCCGCCCGGGGGTTGGCGCCCTCCGGCGGCTCCTCCACCACCTCGGAGACCTCGTCCACCTCCTCCGCCGCCCGTGGCCCCGCTCTTCTCGGCCGGCGACGGCTGGGGCTGCGGCTCCGGCTGGGGCTGGGGGGAGGAGGCGCCACCCTGGGGACCGCCCCCCTGCTGGGCCACCGCCTTGGGGCCGGGCCCGCCCTCGTCGCCCCCGGCCTGGGCCGGATCGGAGGTGGCCAGCTCGTGGCCGTCGCGGTCGAGGACGTGGAGGACGTACTGGTAGGTCACCCCCTCGGCCGTGCCCGCGTCGGTGAACGACGTCTGGCGCCGATCGTCGGTGTGGAACACGACCACGGCCGGTTCGGCGGTGCCCATGACCGACCTGGTCAGCTGGTAGCTGCCGAAGCCGGAGCCGGCGAACGGCGACCAGCGGCAGACGATCCTCTCCTGCTCCCCCGCCCCGGGCTGGGGCGCCGGGCCCGCGGTGCCGGTGTCCGAGGAGCGGGCGGCCTCCATGCGGGGATCGAGGTCGCGACAGGCCAGCCGCGGAGGCTCCTTGTCCTCGTCCTCGTCCCCGGCCCGGGACACGTTGGAGCGGTCGATGACATCGCCGGTGGAGCTGACGACTTCGAGCACGTAGTCATAGGTCGTGTCCGGGGCCACCGTGCCGTCGAGGTAGGAGGTCGTGTCGCGGTCGTTGGTCTGGAACACCACCACGGAATGGGCGTCGTCGCCGGCCGTGGAACGGAGCAGGCGGTAGCCGGCGAAGCTGGGACGGCGCGACGCCGTCCAGCGACAGCCGATCGACTCGGCGTCGTGGTCGGACGGGGCCGCCGTCGCCGCCCGTTCGTGGGCGTCGGCGTCCCGGCAGGCAAGGCGGACGTGGTCGGGCTCGGGGGACCGGTCCTTGATCTGGACGTCCTTGGAGCGGGCCACCACCTGGCCGCTGTCGTCGACGGCCTCCACCCGGTAGGTGTAGGTGACGTCGGGATGAATGGTCTCGTCGACGAACGTCGTCGTGTCCCGGTCCGTCGTGTGGAACACGACGATGCGGTCGCCGGGATCAGAGCCCCGCGACCGCAGGAGCCGGTAGGAGCCGAAGTCCGCCCGCTCCGCCTTGATCGGAGCAGGCCAGCGCCAGGTGCTCGACGGTGGCGCCCGGGTGCGCCTTCGACGGGCCCGCCTTCGGGGCCGAACCTTGCTGGCTCGGGTCCGAGGCCGAGCTCCCGCGGGTGCCGGCGGACAAGAGGCCCCGGCCGGGAAGGGCGCCCAGGGGGACCGCCCCGAGGACGAGCACGGCGGAGATGGCCACGGGCAGGGCGGGTCGGCGCACGGCGGATCACCTCACGGGGAGCGATAGACACCTTCTCCCCTTTCAACGTCGAGCGGGGACGGGCGATTACACCTCGGCCTCCGCGAAGATGAGGCGGTGGCGATCCAGCGGCCCCCGCCCGGGCCCGACGTCCCCGAGCGCTGCCCCATGTGCCGGGCGCCCATCGACGGGGCGTGGATGTGGGAGAGCGGGGACTTCGAGCGGGTGGGGTGCCGGGCCTGCGGCCTGCAGCTCGTGCGCGGACCAGGAGGGCAGTGGGGCGAGATACGGGGCTGAGGGCGGCGGCCCGCTCTCGGGCGATGGGAGGCTGAGGCCATGAGATACCTCGTCCTGGGAGCGGGCGCCGTGGGTGGGGCCATCGGCGGCCGCCTCTTCGAGCACGGCCACGACGTCGTGCTCATGGCCCGGGGACCTCACCTCGAGGCCCTCTGCGACCGTGGCCTGGAGCTGCGCTCGCCCGACGGCGCCGGCGCCCTCCCCATCCCGGTCGTCGACGGCCCGGCCCGCGTCCGCTTCGGGCCCGAGGACGCCGTCATCCTCGCCACCAAGGGCCAGGACAGCGAGACCGCCCTGGGCGCCCTGGCCGCCGTCGCCCCCGCTGACGTACCCGTGGTCTGCGCCCAGAACGGGGTCGAGAACGAGCGGGCCGCCCTGCGCCGCTTCCCCCGCGTCTACGCCATGTGCGTCATGCTCCCCGCCACCCACCTCGAGCCCGGGGTGGTGGAGGTGCACTCGAGCCCGCTCACGGGCATCCTCGACCTGGGGCGCTACCCGCGCGGTAGCGACGACGTGGCCGCCACCATCTCCTCCGACCTGGAGGAGTCCGGCTTCAGCTCCCGCCCCGACCCCGCGGTCATGCGCCAGAAGTACGCCAAGCTGCTCATGAACCTGGGGAACGCTCTCGAAGCCGCCTGCGGAACGGAGGCTCGCGGCAGCGACCTCAACGAGCGAGCCCGGGCTGAGGGAGAGCAGTGCCTGCGCGCCGCCGGCATCGACTTCGCGTCGCGCCAGGAGGACCGGGCCCGGCGGGGCGACCTCCTGCGCCTGCGCCCCATCGAGGGACGGCGCCGTCCCGGCGGCTCGTCCTGGCAGAGCCTGGCCCGGGGTACGGGCACCATCGAGGCCGACTACCTCAACGGCGAGATCGTCCTCCTGGGCCGCCTGCACGGCGTGGCCACCCCGGTCAACGCCCTCCTGCAGGGCCTGGCCCAGCGCATGGCGCGGGAGGGCCTGGCGCCGGGCTCGCTGGCCTTCGGGGACCTGGCCCAGCAGCTGGCCTGACGCTCCCGGCCCCTGCGGCGCGGAGAGCTAGAAGCGTCGGAGCAGGGCGATGAAGTCCCGGCTGCTGGCGGTCAGGTAGTCGTTCAGGGGCGGGCGCATGTCGGGCGAGAGCTTGGTGACGGTGACGTCGGCCGGAGCCGCGCCGGGCGCAGGCGGGCCGTAGGTGAAGAAGTCCACCCAGCGGGAGTTGATGTCGAGCTCCATGGCCCGCACCGCCCCGGCCCGGGCCAGCACCCCGGCCAGCGACAGCGCCGACAGGCCGTTGCCCGCGGCATAGACGAGCGCCCCGTCCGCGGTCACCCCCACGCCCGATCGCCAGACCAGCACCCTGTTGCCGATCGTCGCCCCCCACCTGGCAGGGTTGTCGGTCTGCAGGTCGGGGGCGGGCAGGCTCCCGTCGACGATGAGGGCCAGGTTCTGACGGGCGAAGGCCACGTCGGGGCCGAGCTGGAAGTCGCGCCCCCACTGGCCCACGCTCGGGGTGCCGTCGGGCCTGATGACGAGCGTGGCCGCGCCGGTCCGCAGTGACCGCACCGTCTTGCCGTCGGCGTAGTAGCCGCCCCGGGCGTCGCGCATCTTGAACCCGGAGTTGAACGTGGCCACGAGCTGGGGCCGGACCGAGACGGGGATGGGCGCCTGGTTCTGCCAGGGCCCTCCCCCCGGCTCCACCACCCCCGCGTAACCGACGGCCCTGACCAGCTTTGGGTCCATCCAGGCCACGGCCGTGACCAGGCTGGTGTGCACCTTGTCGGGCCTGAGCAAGGCCCCGTACATGGCGGGAAGGCCGCCCACGCTCTGACCCAACGCGCTCCACTGGCCCTCGCCCGGAAGGGGGTTGGCCACGATCGGAGCCACGGGCGCAGGGGCGGGCAGGTGGGCCCGGAGCTGGGGCCCGGGCCGCTGCTTGCCGGCTCCGCCCCCGGCGCGGGTTCGGGGCCGGAGCGAGCTCCGCAGGGCCCCGGCGGGGAGCCCGCCCTTCTTGGGGCGGTGGTGGCTGTACCAGAGGTTCTCCACGTCGTTGACCAGCCAGGCGAAGTTGTGGTCCCTCAGCCACTCGACCGAGCGGATGCTGAGGGGATCGTTGCCCGGCGCGGCCAGGGCGTGCCCGTAGGACCAGGCCACCGGGGTCAGGCCGGCCACGAGGAGGGCGACCACCGCGACCCACAGCCGGGCGCCGGCGGTGACCCAGTGCCGGGCCCCAGGCGCGACCCTCCTGCCAGCCATCACCAATCCCCTCTGGCTCGACCGGGCCCATCCTCGTGCCTGGCGCTGTGACCCGGTTGAGACGTCCCCGCTCCCCGGGGCGCCAACACCGCGCTGGCGGTCGAGGGCGGCCCCGGGCCTGGTCACGGGGACTCGCTCAGCTCGGCCAAGGCGGAGGCGGCCACGTCCCGCCCGAGCCGGGCCCGATCACCCGCGCCCTTGACGTAGCGGTCGCAGAAGTCGACGACGGCCTGGGCCAGGAGCCGGGTCGGCCCCGCCCCGGCGTCACCCTTGGAGGTGTTGTGGCCCTCGCCCGGCATGACCAGGAGGGCCTTGGGCGATCGCAGGCGGGAGTAGAGGGACCGGGCCCCGGCCACCGATAGGTGGGGATCCTGGCCGCCCTGCTCGATCAGGACGGGGGCGCGCGTCGTGGCGTACTGGTAGGCGCCGAAGAGGCCGGGGAGGTCGATGCCGGCCACGATCACGGCGGCGGTGACGCGGGTGTCGCGGCAACAGGCCGCCAGGGTCACGGCCAGGGCGTCGACCGCGCCCTGCGAATGCCCGGCGACGATCAGACGGCGTGAGTCCACCAGCCCGGCCAGCGGAACGGCTCGGCCCGCGCTGAGACGCGCCACGGAGGTGGCCGTGAAGCCGAGGTCGCCGGGCTCGGACGCCTCGTCGTCGGTGCTGGGCTCCCCGGTGCGGCCGCCGCCACCCGTCGAGGACGGGAAGTCGGGAGCAGCGATCACGTACCCGGCCGAGGCCCACCGGTGCAGCAAACTCCGGTAGTCGGGGCCCGAGAGGCTGAACCCGTGGGCCCAGACCACCAGCGGGAAGGGACCAGAAGCCGTGGCGGGACGGGCGTCGGCCCCGTCGGCGCCCGTGTCGGCGCCCTGGGCCGGGTACCAGATGGTGGTGGGCAGGGTGCGGCTGGGGGCGCCCCGTCCCGCCGAGGTGGCGGGCGTCGGGCGGCTGTCGTCCACGAAGGTGACGACGTGGACCCCGACGGCGAAGGGGCCGGAGTGAGCCACCGGGGCCGACGCCGCAGTGGTCGAGGTCACGGCTGGGGTCGCCACGGTGGAGGTGGCGGAGGTGGGGGCCGGCGCCGGTGCTGTCGGCGGCGGGGCCGGGGAGGTGGGGCGGGGCGGGCCCCGGCCCCCGGCGGTCACGTCCCCGCCGGCGCAAGCGGCGAGCGCCACCGTGGTCAGGGTGGCCACCAGCCCCAGGGTCCTCCGGCGCTGGCGACTGATCCGGCCCGGCACGGCACGATCCTGCCGCGATCGTGGGCTCGGATCTGCTCAGAGGTGAAAGGCGGCCCGCAGGCTGGGCGCGGCCCCGGCCCGGCCCAGGTGGCTGGGTATGCCCAGCATCTCCTCGGTGGTGCGCAGCAGGGAGTAGTGGTCGACGGCCACAGCCGAGACAGAGCCCGGCGCGGTGGTGGGGCTGATGACGATGTTCGGCACCGGCGTGTACTCGTCCCACACCACGAAGATGGCGCTGCGGCCGGACTTGTAGGCCGGGCTGGCGAAGATCCTGGGCAGCCACTGCTGCAGCCAGGCGTCGCCCGTGCCCACCGAGCAGTCGTGGCTGTCGTTGCACAGGTCGGGGGTGACGAACGAGAACGAGGGCAGGCTCCCTGAGGCCAGGTCGGCGGCCAGCGCACCCCCCTGGGCGCCACCCAGGGGCAGGTTGTCGGCCACGCAGGCCTGACGGTCGGTGGGGCCCACGTAGTAGGCGGCCGGGTTGTGCTTGACGGCGTAGCGCCCGGAGGAGGCCAGCGCGCAAGGACCGGGCATGGACTCCTCGTAGCTGCGTTCGGTCCGCCCCGCCGCCCGCACCTGGCGGAACAGGTTGTCGGTTGCGACGGGGTGGGCGCTGGGGGCGGCGTCGTCGGTGATGCCCTGGGTGCTGCCCGAGGTCGCGCCCACATAGTTGGGGAGAGAGGGCGACCCCACCGTTGAGTACCGGGTGACCGTGCCGCACTGGTGGGCCAGCGACGAGGCGTAGGGGGCGCGGCCGTTGTCGATCACCTGGCTGTAGGTGTGGTTCTCCATCCAGATCCAGACCACGTGGTCGTACACGGGGGGCGGGCCGGCGCCCACGCCGCAGGGCTGCGCCGGCGTGGGGCTGGCCACCACCGAGGTGGGAGGAGCGACCGTCGGACGCAACGAGGATCCGGCTGAGGTCGACGACGTGGCCCTCGAGGCCGGCGCCGGCAGCGCACCGGTCGTCGCCGTGTCCGACCGCGCCGCCGAGCGGCCGCCGCTCCCGCACGCACCCACCAAAGTGACTAGGACGGCCAGCGCGCCCGCTCCGAGGACCTGCCGCCGGCTCACGGGTGCGACGTTACGGCCCGCATCTCGGCCCGCCAGCCCGCCCCTCTCAGCTCAGCTTCAGCGCCCAGCTGGGCCTCAGCGTCTCCGGCCCGCCGCCCCCACCGCCGCGTATGTTCACCCCATCGCCGGGGTCACCTGCTTCCATCACACCGACCGGGAGACGGGACGGACGTGCACCCGCTGCGGCCGGCCCGCCTGCCCGGAGTGCCTGCACCAGGCCCCGGTCGGGTCCCAGTGCTGGGAGTGCATCCGGGCCGCCCGCCCGCCGAGGCGCGAGCGGGTGAGGCGCTGGAACGCGACAGCGGGGCCCCTCGCCACCAAGACGCTGGTAGCTGTGAATGTCGCGGTGTTCGTGATCACCGCCCTCCAAGGGGGAGCCGTGGGCCGGGGCGGCGACCTGCAGTCGAGGCTGGCGCTCTACGGCCCCGCGGTGACCAACGGCGAGTGGTACCGCCTGGTGACGGCGGGCTTCGTCCACTACGGCGTGATCCACGTCGGGTTCAACATGGTGCTGCTCTATCGCTTCGGCGAGATGCTTGAGAGGGCCGTCGGGCGGGTGCAGTTCGTCGCCCTCTATCTCGCCGCCCTCCTGGCCGGATCGTTCGGCGCCCTGCTTCTGAGCCCCACGGCCCTGACCGCGGGGGCGTCGGGCGCGGTGTTCGGCCTCGTCGGCGCGGCCGCGGTGGGGATGCGCCAGCGTGGCGTCAACGTGTGGCAGAGCGGCGTGGGCGGGCTGCTCGTCATCAACCTCGTCATCACCTTCGTCATCCCCGGCATCTCCATCGGCGGCCACCTGGGCGGCCTGGCCGGCGGGGCGGTGACGGGATCGGTGATGCTCCGCCCTCGACCGTCGCGCCGCACCGCGGCCGAGGGGGTCGCCGTCGCCCTGGTCATCGCCGCCGCCGCCGCGGTAGGCGGCGTGTGGGCCGCCCACCGCTGAGCACGATCCGGCGCCGGCGCGCTCAGGTGGCGGTGATGTCCACGCGGGACTGGGCGCGCGTGCCCCGGCTGCCGGTGGCCTTGACCAGGTAGGTGCCCGGAGGGTCGCCGGGCTGGGGCGTGTAGACGGAGACGACCTTCCCGTCGGGGCCCGCGGTGTGGCTGGGGCCGACGAAGCGTTTGTGGTTGGGGGGATCGACCTCGAAGGTCATGGGCTCTCCGGGACGGAAGCCGCTCGCCGTCAGCGAGAACGAGGTCCCCACCGCACCCTTCGGGGGGGCCACCGTCACCGTGCCGTTCCTGGTCGTGCCGCCCCCGCCGAAGAGCTTGTGACTCACGCGGCTGCAGGCCGGGGTCAGGACCACGGCCGACGCCAGAGCCAGGGCCGGCAGGCGGAGCTTCCAAGGGGCCGGTAGCGGGGTGGCGGACATGGAAGGCCTGGTGAGGATAGGCGGGGCCAGGAAGGCCACGCGGCGTGGCCGGGCGACCACAGCGGGGCCTCGCAGCCCCCGCGGAGGGGCCCTGGGAGGAGCCCCGGCCGCGCCGCCGAATCTATTGGAGATGACGAGCCTCCGTTACCTGCTGCGCCGGTTGAACACCGCCTTCGTCGGCAAGGCCAGGTGCGCCGAGCCCGGGTGCGGACGGCAGACGGTCGGGACCTCGGTGCTGTGCCGCCAGCACGCCATCGACGTCATGGCCGGGCGGCTGTCGGGGCCGGTCAGCGCCGCCCTGCGCTGAAGCCCGCGGTCCGGGCCAGCTGCCACGGGTCCTCGACGA
The DNA here is from genome assembly GCA_005884125.1 of Actinomycetota bacterium. Taxonomy (GTDB): domain Bacteria; phylum Actinomycetota; class Acidimicrobiia; order Acidimicrobiales; family AC-35; genus AC-35. The sequence goes on from VAXP01000045.1 coordinate 19,542, forward strand.
CCTTGCACGTCTCGTCGAACACCATGGCCGGACGCCGGACGGGTTCGTAGGCCTCCCATCCCGGTTGGCCGTCGACGACGAAGCGCACCCAGGACCCGTGGACGGCGTCGGCCAGGGCCTGGGGCGGTGCAGCCCCGGCCACTTCCTCCACACCTGAAGCGTCGAGGTTGTCGAAGGCGAAGGGAATGTCCAGGCAGTGGACCGCTCCCATGTCGCCCACCCCGGTTCGCCAATCGAAGTCGTACGCGTGCACCGAGCCCCCGCCACCGGCCCAAGCGTCGGCCAGCCTGATGGCGGGCGCCTTGAAGGTGGAGTCGGTCACGGCCTGGCCCAGGACGCGCCAGGGCTCGGCCCCGGACATGGAGGTGCGGTAGGCGGCGATGGCGTCGGGCCCCAGACCCATGCGTCCCAACCTGCGCTCGAGCCTGGCCTCGTCCACACCGCCGGGCGTGGCCGCCGCGGTGACGTTGAACTCCTCCCCGGTGGCGCCCACCATCAGGCGCACGGACGGCACGCCCCTGCGTATCGAGTCGTAGGGCGCGGCCAGCACCAGCTCGCCGTCCACCACCGGACCGAAGGCCATCCTCACCGCCTCGGACCCCCGGGAGAGCCGGGCCACTGCCGCGTCCTGGACCGCCACCACCCGGTCGGGATCGACGGAGGCCAGCGCTGCCCTGGTGGGGGGCACCCCCAGCTCGTGGGCCAGGGCCTGGGCCAGCGCCCTGACCCTCTCGGGCCCGGCCCACGCCATGCTGGCCCCGCTCATGCAGATGGCATGGCGGAACAGGCCCCGCGCCGGTGGGCACGTGAGCAGGGCGGCGCAGGCCACGCCCCCGGCCGATTGTCCGGCCACCGTCACCCGGGACGGGTCGCCACCGAAGGCGGAGATGTTCTCCTGCACCCACCGCAGGGCGGCGATCCAGTCCCTCACGGCCCGGTTGGGGGGCGCGTCCTCTATGGCCAGGAACCCCTCGGCGCCCAGGCGGTAGTTGATGCAGACCACAACCACGCCGTCTCGGGCGAAGCGGCAGCCGGAGTACCAGGGGCTGGCGTTGCCGCCGGCGGTGAACCCACCGCCGTGGATCCACACCAGCACGGGCAGCCGGGGCCCGCCCGGATCAGGGGTGAAGACGTTGAGGTTGAGGCAGTCCTCGCCCTCGATCACGGGCTCGGGCACCAGCGTGTGCTGGCGGTGGGGCTGAGGTGCGGTGGCGCCGTACCGGAGAGCGTCCCGGATGCCCTCCCAGGGCGCGACGGGGGCGGGCGCAGCGAAGCGGTTCTCGCCGAAGGGCGGGGCCGCGTAGGGCACTCCCAGAAAGACGGCCGTGTCCTGCTCGATGCGCCCTCGCACTCTTCCCGGCGCGATGCTCACGACCGGATCCACCTGGCCAAAGCTATAGAGCACCGGCCCATGTCGACCAAAGGAGTGGGTGCCCACGACGATGCGGATGACGCCAGAGGAGAGAGCGGGGTGGGACCGGGACGGCTACCTGGTGCGCCGATCAGTGTTGTCGCCCGACGACGTGGACGAGCTGCGGGAGGCGGCCGAGGAGATTGCCGCGGGGGTCAAGGAGCGGGCCACGCGGGTGGGCGCCGGTCCCGACGCCCTCATGGCCGACGGCCACCGCATCCAGTTCTCCAGCCACGCCGCCATCCAGTGGGAGTGGCGGGAGGGCTCGCAGGAGATACGGCTGATCGAGCCCTGTGACCACCTGCACCCACTCGTCGCCGCCCTCTTCGACGATCCCCGCCTGACCGATCCCATGCGCGACGCGGTGGGCTCGGAGGAGGTGGCCCCCTTCACCTGCAAGCTCAACCTGAAACGAGCGGTGGAGGGGTCGGAGTTCCCGTTCCAC
>VAXP01000046.1:0-9036 GCA_005884125.1 Actinomycetota bacterium
ACTGTCACACCCCCGGCGTACCATACGAACATACGTTCTACCAACGGGAGGTGGTCGCCTTGGTGGCGACGCTGGGGGAGCCGCGGACCGACGCGCCCATGTTCGACGTGGGCGTCTGGCTGGCGGAGCGCAGGGGCCTCATAGACGGCAACGAGGCGGCCTGGCTCGACGTGCTGGCCGAGTTCGATCGCGACCAGGGCTGGGCCCTCGACGGCCAGCTCTCGGGGGCGGACTGGCTCATGTGGCGCACCAAGATGGCCCGCAGCACCGCCTTCGAGAAGCTGCGTATAGCGCACGAGCTGAGGCGGCGCCCGGCGGTGGCGGCCGCCTTCGCCGGGGCGGAGATCTCCTGTTCGGCGGTCAGGGCCATCACCCGCATCGAGGGTGCCAGCCCCGAGGTGGATGCTGCCCTGGTGGCGGTGGCCCGGGACTCGAGCGTGCTGGCCCTGGAGCAGGCCATCCGCTACTACCGCCTGCACGACGAGCAGGGCCGCTCCCTCGACCGGACCGATCGCCGTTACGACAACCGCGGCGTGCGCCTCCACCACGGCTTCAACGGGATGGGCCTGGCCGAGACGGTGCTGAGCGCGCTGGAGCTGGAGGAGCTGCGCGTCACCCTCCAGGCCTTCTTGGACCGCAGCCCTGTGGAGGAGTCCCCACGTGCGGACTCGGACGGGGTGACCGAGGTCACCAACTGGGCCCAGAGGAGAGCCGACGCCTTCATGCACATGGTGCGCACCGCCCTGGCCCACGCCCAGGACGGCCATGCCGTGGGGGCCGACCGCTACCTGGTGCACGCGGTGGCCGACGTGGCCACCCCGGGGCTCGAAGGAGCGGGGCGCTCCGAGCTCATCGACGGCACGCCCCTGGACCGGGCGATCCTGTTCCGCATCCTTTGCGACTGCGCCATCGTGCCCCATGCTGTGGAAGGAGAGGAGCCTCTGAACCTCGGTCGCAAGACCAAGGTGTGGAACACGGCCCAGCGCCGGGCCATCACCGTGCGCGACGGCGGTCGCTGCCGTTTCCCCGGTTGTCATCGCTCGCACTGCGACATCCACCACCTGCACTGGTGGTCGAAGGGCGGGACCACCGACGTGCGCGGTGGCATCCTCGGGTGCGACCGGCACCACACGCTGTTGCACAGCGGCTTCCGGGCCGAGGGGGACGCCGACCACGAGGTCACGTTCTTCCGCCCCGACGGCACCGTCATCGGCACCACCGCTCCGGCCGGGCGCTCTCCGGTGCTGGCCGCCATGTGAGCTCGTTCCCAGGTGCGGAGGCCGCTCTGGCAGACTGCGCGTCATGGCCATTGACTTCACCTTCAGTCCCGAGATCGAGCAGGTGCGCCTGAAGGTCCGCCAGTTCATGGACGACGAGGTGCGCCCGGCCGAGGAGAAGGCCGCGGCCTCGGAGGACGACCGCGGCGCCTGGTTGACGGCGATCATCGACCTGCGCAAGGCGGCCAAGGAGTGCGGGGTGTGGCTGCCCCAGATGCCGGCAGAGTGGGGGGGAATGGGTCTCGGGCCCACGGCGATGGCGGCCGTGAGCGCGGAGGCGGCCCGGACGCGGATCGGCCCCTTCGTCCTCAACTGCCAGGCCCCGGACGAGGGCAACATGCACACGCTCCTCCACTGGGCCACCGACGCCCAGAAGGAGAAGTACCTGCGGCCCCTGTGCGACGGGGTCACCCGGTCCTGCTTCGCCATGACCGAGCCCGAGGTGGCGGGCTCGGATCCCACGCTCATCCAGACCCGGGCCTACCAGGACGGCGACGAGTGGGTCGTCAACGGCCACAAGTGGTTCATCTCCGGCGCCCAGGGCGCCAAGTTCGCCATCCTCATCGCCCGGACGGAGGACGACCCCGACCTTCCCCAGGCGGCCAACTCGGCATTCATCGTCGAGACGGACTGGCCCGGCTGGGAGATAGTCCGGGACATCGAGACCATGTCGGGGAGCCACAACCACTGCGAGATCCGCATCACCGACCTGCGGGTGCCGGCCGACAGCATGCTCGGCGGTCGGGGCCAGGGTCACCTCCTGGGCCAGGCCCGCCTCGGTCCCGCCCGGCTGGCGCACTGCATGCGCTGGATCGCCCAGGCCGAGACGGCGCTGGACATGATGGTCGACCGCGCCCTCAACCGCTTCGCCCACGGGTCGATCCTGGCCGAGAAGCAGGGAATCCAGTGGATGATCGCCGACTCCACCATGGAGCTGTACCAGGCGAAGCTGATGGTGATCCACGCCGCCTACCGCATCGAGAACGACCTCCCCTTCAAGACCGAGGTGTCGATGGCCAAGCACTTCGTGGCCAACACGCTGTGGCGCGTCATCGACCGCGCCATCCAGGTGCACGGTGCCCTGGGCTACTCGGAGGACACGCCCCTGGCCGGGATGCTGAAGCAGGCCCGTTGGAGCAGATTCGCCGACGGAGCGGACGAGGTGCACCAGATGACCATCGCCCGCAACGCCATCTCGGCCTACAAGGACCACGGCACGACGCGGGTCGCGACCGGGGACCTCCCGCTGTGACGACCTTCGGCGTGTTCATCCCTCAGGGATGGAAGATGGAGCTCTCGACCATCCCCGACCCGGAGGGCAAGTGGGCCAAGGCCGTCGAGATGGCAACCCTGGCCGAGGAGCTGGGCTACGACTCGTTGTGGGTCTATGACCACTTCCACAACGTGCCCCGGCCCGCACACGAGGCCGTGTTCGAGTGCTGGACCACGCTGGCCGCCATCTCTCAGCGCACGAGCAGGATCCGCCTGGGGCAGATGGTGGGGTGCAACTCCTACCGCCAGCCCTCGCTCCTGGCCAAGATCACCTCGACCCTGGACGTGATCAGCGGTGGCCGGTTGGACTGGGGGATCGGGGCGGGGTGGTACGAGAACGAGTACCAGGGCTACGGCTACGAGTTCGCGCCTCCCCGGGTCCGCATCGGGATGCTGCGGGAGGCGGTGGAGATCGTCCGGTCCATGTGGACCGAGCCGGAGACGACCTACGACGGCCGCTACTACCAGCTGCGGCGGGCCAACTGCGATCCCAAGCCCGTGCAGCGCCCCCACCCGCCCGTGCTCATAGGGGGAGGAGGCGAGCAGCTCACGCTCCGGGTCGTGGCCCGCCTGGCCGACCGGTCCAACTTCGGGGGCAAGCCCCATGAGTTCGCCCACAAGTGCGAGGTGCTCAAGCAGCACTGCAAGGAGGTGGGCCGGGACTACGACGAGATCGAGAAGACGATGTCGGGAGAGGTGTTCGTGCGGCAGACGGAGGCCGAGCTGGTCGCGGCCGGCTCCAAGTCCCTGTGGGGCGAGCCCCTGGAGTCCTGGCGGGAGGGGAACCTGGTGGGGACGCCCGACCAGGTGGCGGAGAAGATCCAGCGCTACGTCGAGCTGGGATGCACGTCCTTCATGCCCTGGTGCTCGGACTACCCCTCGGACGAGACGGTCAGGCTGCTGGCAGCCAAGGTGATCCCCCAGTTCCGGTAGGGGCGGGGCGGGCCGCCGGCCCGGAGGCTCAGGTGTAGGCCCGGTAGACGACCTGGGCCACGCAGGCGGGCTTGTCCTTGCCCTCCACCTCGAAGGCCAGGTCCATGATGTACTGGACCCCGCCCGACACGTCCTCCACCCCCGCCAGCTGCACGCCCATCCTGAGCTTGGAGCCGACGGGCACGGGGCTGGGGAAGCGGACCTTGTTGCAGCCCAGGTTGACGCCCATCTGGAAGCCCTCGACCCGCACGACCTCGCCCAGCAGGGCGGGGGCCAGCGACAGGGTGAGGTAGCCGTGGGCGATGGGCCCGCCGAAGGGCCCGGACTTGGCCCGCTCGACGTCGACGTGGATCCACTGGTGGTCTCCCGTGGCGTCGGCGAACCGGTTCACCTGCTCCTGGGTGACCTCGTGCCAGTCGCTGTATCCCAGGTGCTGTCCGGTCTTGTCCCGCAACCCTTCGATGCCCTTGACGATCGTCGTCATGGGCCGACCCTATCCCCGACCGGGCTGAGCCGTCAGCGGAACCAGATGCGCTGGTACTCCCGGCTCTGGGGATGGAGCAGCAGGGCGACCAGCGCGATCTCGAACATGAGGGTCATCAGGGTGGCCAGGTTGGTGGTGCTCCCGAGCAAGCCGCCGGGGAGCAGGTGCAGAGCCAGGGGGATGAGGGCCATCACCACCCCGAGCCCGTAGCCCCACTTGCGCTCGTTGGCGATGCCGTAGCCGGCCCCCACCTGGCCGGCGATGAGGGCCAGGCCCAGGGGCACGACGAAGCCGCGGCCCAGCAGCTCGAAGAAGGCGTTGATGTAGAGCAGGAACACTGCGATCTGCAGCGTCTGGGGCTGCGTGTTGTTGACCCACCGGCGGCTTTGCATGGCACAAGTCTGGCAGCCCCGAGGTCCCCGATGGTACCCGGCCCAAGGGGGCACTCTCCGCCGGGTACGGGCCCGCCCCGGACCCACCACCGCCGGTCAGCCCGATGCGCCCCCTCCGGTCAGCCCGATGCGCCCGCTCCGGTCGCCTCGGCCGAGGCCATCGAGGCCACCGAGTCCACCGAGCCCACCTCCGCCGCCGCGAGCTGGCCGCAGGCGGCGTCGATGTCGGTGCCCCGGTTGCGGCGCACGGTGGCGTTCACCCCGAGGGCGACCAGCTCGTCCCGGAAGGCCCGCACCCGGTGGGGCGGCGTACCCCGGGTGGGCCAGCCCGGAGTGGGGTTCAGGGGGATGAGGTTGACGTGGGCCCGGAGGGGCCGGACCAGGGTGACCAGCTCGGCCGCGTCACGAGGGCGGTCGTTGACTCCGTCCATGAGGGCCCACTCGAACGAGAGCCTGCGCCCCTTGGCGTCCAGATAGGCGCGGCACGCTTCCATCAGCGAGGCGAGGGGGTAGCGGCGGTTGACGGGCACCAGGCTGTTCCGCAGCTGGTCGTTGGCGGCGTGGAGGGAGACGGCCAGGTTGACCGGGAGCCGCTCTCGGGCCAGGCGGCGGATGCCGGCGACGATGCCCACGGTCGACACTGTGAGATGACGAGCCGAGAGACCCAGCTCGTCGTGGATCCTCTCCACGCTGGCCCACACCCGCTCGTAGTTGGCCAGGGGCTCGCCCATGCCCATGTAGACGACGTTCGACAGGCGCCGGCCCCCGGCCCGGGCTGCGGCCGCGGCGCGGATGACCTGCTCCACCATCTCGCCCGCGGTGAGATTGCGCTGGAACCCGGCCTGACCGGTGGCGCAGAAGCCGCAGCCCATGGCGCAGCCCGCCTGGCTGGAGATGCACACCGTCGAGCGGTCGCGGTAGTGCATGAGCACGGTCTCCACCCGCCCGCGGCCGGCGAGTGACCAGAGCCACTTGACCACCTTCCCCTGCTCGGAGGTCGACCGGCGCAGCTCGACCAGGCTGGGCGCCAGGCGGGGATCGTGGGCCAGGCGTTCACGGAGGGGGCGGGGAAGCACGGTCAGCTCGGAGGGGTCCGAACCGTGGCGGTAAAGGCCCTCCCACAGCTGCGTGGCGCGATAGGCAGGCTCCCCGTCCAGGAGCTGGGCCACGTCGTCGCGGCTGAGGTCGTAGCGTCCCACGCGACCCCAGGCTATGGCCGCCGGGGGAGTGGGTAGCGTGGAGACGTGGTTGGACGTTCGGCCCGAGCGGTGCTCCGCCCCTCCCAGCATCCTGCGCACCGGCCCGCGCCGGCGGGCCACGAGCCCCTGCACGAGCACCACCATCGCAACCTCCAAGGGGGGGCGGCGCGTGCCGCCGTGTTCGGCGTCAGCGACGGGCTCCTCTCCAACGCCTCTTTGATAATGGGCGTCGCCGGGGCCCAGTCGCACAACTCCGCCGTCCTCATCGCGGGCGTGGCCGGCATGGTGGGCGGCGCCTTCTCCATGGCGTCGGGGGAGTTCGTCTCCATGAAGGCCCAGCGGGAGCTGCTGGAGCGGGAGCTGGAGCTGGAGCGCATCGAGATCCACCGCCGGCCGGAGGGCGAGCGCCGCGAGCTGGCCCACATCTACGAGAGCCGGGGCGTGGATCCCGCCGTCGCCAACGAGCTGGCCTCGGAGATGATGCGGAACCCGGACCTGGCCCTGGAGACGCACGCCCGCGAGGAGCTGGGGATCAACCCGCAGGAGCTGGGGTCACCCGAGAAGGCGGCGGTGTCGTCCTTCCTCGCCTTCGCCCTGGGCGCCCTCGTGCCCTTGATCCCCTGGTTCTTCGCCCGAGGCCAGGGCGCGGTGCTGGCCAGCGTCCTGGTGGGGTTCGTGGCCGCCGGGGTGGTGGGGGCCGGGCTCTCCGCCTTCACCGGCCGCTCCTGGCATCGCTCCACGCTGCGCCAGCTGATCGTCTTCGCCGTCCCCGCCGCCCTTCTCTACGGCTTGGGGCACCTGCTGGGCGTCAGCGTCAGCTGACGTCGGCCACGTAGGCCCGGTCGATGTGGTCGACGGTGAACCCGAGGTGGTCGTAGAGGGCCCGGGCGGGCTCGTTGTTGGCGTCCACGTAGAGCATCCCCACCTTGAGCCCGGCCCGGGCCAGCCAGTCCAGCCCGGCCAGGACGAGCTCGCGCCCCAGGCCCAGGCCCTGGAAGTCGGGGTCGACGGCGATGACGTAGATCTCCCCCAGGGGCGGGTCGTGGTCGGCGTGCACCTTGGTCCAGCAGAACCCGGCCAGGCGGCCGTCGCGCTCGTGGAGGAGGAAGCCCCGGGGGTCGAACCACGCCTCCCGCTCCCGCCTCCGAAGGGTGTCGAGGTCCCAGCCCCCCTGCTCGGGGTGCCAGGCGAAGGCCCGGTTGTTGACCTCCAGCCACTGCGCCTCGTCCCGCCCGGGCTCGAAGGGCCTCGTCTCCAGCTCCCAGGCCTCACCCTCGACCGGTAGGGGGCGGCGCAGCTGCAGGAGGTCGCGGCCCCGCTCCAGGCCGACGGCGGCGGCGATCTCGTCGTGGAAGGGGCGGGGCTTGGGGACCCACAGGTGGACGTGGCCCCCGCCCTCGCTGCGCACCACGTCCAGGGCCGCGCCCAGGAGGTCCCGGGCGATGGTCGGCGCGTCCTCCTCCTTGCGGTGGTGGGGGTCGACCACGAACTCCAGGGCCCAGCTCCCCGAGCCCCGGGAGACCTGGGCGTAGCCGACGGGGTGGCCGTGGCCCGGCTTCAACGCCACCAGCCCGGCGAAGCCCCGGCGCCCCCCCTGGACGAGGTCGAGCCACTGGTGCTCGCCCAGGGGGCGGTGGCCGTCGGCCGCCGCGGCCACGTCGAGCAGCTCGGAGACGGCGGCGATGTCACCTTCGCCCATCTCCCGCTTGATCTCGACGCGGTGCACCGCTCGGACACTACCCGTGGCCGGCAAGGTTCCCCGGGCCGGCAGAACCGGTCGCGCCGGTAGCCTGACGCTCCCCATGGCGAGCTCCGCCCAGCCCCGTCCGGCCCAGGCGCGCCGCCCCGCCCGTGGACGGGGCCGGCCCCGTAGCCCGAAGGGGAGAGCCCGTCTGGCCGCAGCCCGTCTGGCCGAGGAGTACCCGGGTTCGGCCAGGGAGCTCTGCGCCCTGGACCACGACGGCCCGTTCCAGCTCCTGGTGGCCACGATCCTCTCGGCCCAGACGACCGACGAACGGGTGAACCAGGTGACGCCCGAGCTCTTTCGGGCCTATCCCACGCCGGCCGACCTGGCCGCAGCCGGCCCGGACCGCGTGGAGGAGCTCATCCGGCCCACGGGGTTCTTCCGCAGCAAGGCCCGCAGCGTCATGGGGATGGCCCGGGCCCTGGAGGACCGTTACCGCGGCCAGGTGCCCGGCGCCATGGAGGACCTGGTGACGCTGCCCGGGGTCGGGCGCAAGACGGCCAACGTCGTGCTCAGCGTGGGCATGGGCCTCCCCGGGCTGCCCGTCGACACCCACGTCGGCCGCCTGAGCCGGAGGCTGGGCCTCACGACGAACACCGACCCGGTGAAGGTGGAGCAGGACCTGACGGCCATGCTCGCTCCCGACGAGTGGGGCGTCTTCAGCCTGCGCATGATCCTCCACGGACGCAGGGTGTGCCTGTCCCGCCGGCCCCGCTGCGACGACTGCGTGCTGAACGACTTCTGCCCGTCGGCGTGGACGTTTACCGCCCGGCCAGCGAGGTGAGCAGGTCGGCCGTGCGCTTGCGCTCCTCGTCCGAGCCGTATGGCGCGGCCACCACCTCGGTGGCGCCCGCGTCGAAGAGAGCGGTGAGACCGGAGGCGACGGCGTCCTGGTCACCCACGATGGCCACATCGGCCGGTCCCTCCGCTCCTTCCCGGTCGAGCATGGCCCGGTAGGAGGGCAGCTGGCCGTAGATGGCGAAGGTGGTCGCGGCCCGCTCTCGGGCCGCGTCGGCGTCGGCGGTGACGCACACGGGCAGGCCGGCCACGACCCGGGGCTCGGGCCGGCCCGCCTCCTTGGCCGCCCTGGCGATGGAGGGCACGATGTGCTCGCCGATGGTCGAGGGGCCCGTCATCCACGTCACCGTCCCGTCGGCCACGCTCCCGGCCAGGCGCAGCATCACCGGGGCCAGGGCCGCCAGCAGCACGGGCGGCGGCTTGGCCTTGACGTCGAGGGGCCCCATGGTCGTTGCCTTGAGGGTCTCGCCCTGGAAGGAGACGGCCTGACCTTGAAGCAGGGGGAGAAGGACGCTCAGGTACTCACGCATGTGCCGGGCCGGCTTGTCGAAGGAGTGCCCGAACATGCTCTCGATGACGATGCGGTGGGAGAGCCCTATGCCCAGGGCCAGCCGGCCCCCCGACGCCGCCTGGGTGGTCAGGGCCTGACCGGCGAGCACGATGGGATGGCGTGGGTAGGTGGGGACGACAGCCGTGCCCAGCTCGATGCCGTCGACCTCGCGGCCGACCACGGCCAGGAGGGTGAGGGCGTCGTATCCGAAGATCTGCGGCGACCACACGCTGGAGAGCCCGCCCTGGGCGGCCCAGCGCGTCTCCTTGATCACCTCGTCGATCGATCCCGACGTGTCGAGCATCACCCCGTAGCGCATGGCCGCACCTTAGGCAGGCGCGGGCGGCGCCGCCCCACCGCCGCCTCCCCGCCGGCGCGCTCAACCCA
>VAXP01000046.1:9158-28896 GCA_005884125.1 Actinomycetota bacterium
CGGTCGGCGATGGAGCTCACCCTCCTGGCCAACTCCTCCAGGGCCGTGCTCATGGACGACAGCTCGGCCGGAGAGCCCGGTGCAGCAGGGGAGGTGGCCATGGGCGCCATCATGCCCCCGGTGGCGGCGGACCTCAGCGCCGAGCGAGCGGAGGACCAAATCGAGCCAGGGCGCGAGGAGCCCCCGGTACCATCGGTTCCCCATGCTCCACCTGCTCGACCTACGCGGCGCGGGCGCGGGCCTGGTCGCGTCGCTGCCCCGGCCTGCGGCGGCCAAGGAGCCTCCGGTGGCCGCGGTGAAGGCCATCCTCGCCGACGTGAGGGAGCGCGGGGACGCGGCCGTGCGCGACTGCACCGAGCGCTTCGACGGCGTCCGCCTGGGCGACTTCCGTGTCCCGGCCCCGGAGCTGGAGGCAGCGCTGGCCACGCTCCCCGTCGGGCTGCGGGAGGCGCTGGAGGCGGCCCGGGACGCCATCGAGGCCTTCCACCGCGAGCAGCTCCGCCCCGACATCCGCCACAGCCGGGACGGGATCGTGGTCCGGGAGGTGCAGCGCCCCGTCGACAGGGCCGGCCTCTACGTCCCCGGCGGTCTGGCCCGCTACCCGTCCACGGTGCTTATGACCGCGGTGCCGGCCCGGGTGGAAGCAGTGCCGGAGCTGGTGCTGTGCGCCCCACCGGGAAGAGACGGGCACATACCCGACGTGACCCTGGCCGCGGCCGCCCTGGCGGGCGTGGACGAGGTGTTCGCGGTGGGCGGGGCCCAGGCCGTCGGGGCCATGGCCTACGGAACCGAGACCGTCCGTCCCGTCGACGTCATCGTCGGCCCCGGGAGCCTCTACGTGTCCCTCGCCCTGCGCGAGGTGGCCGGCGTCGTGGGCGTCCCGTCCTCGTTCGCGGGACCCTCTGAGGTGGTCGTGATCGCCGACGAGACCACGCCGGTGGAGTACGCCGCCATCGACGTCGTTGTGCAGGCCGAGCACGGCCCCAACGGCATGGCCTGGCTGGTCACCTGGTCGCAGTCCACCGCCGTCGCGGTGACCGAGGCCGTCTCCCGCCTCGTCGCCGGCTCGCCCCGGCGGGCCGAGCTGGAGGCGACGCTGTCCGACGGCGGCTACGCCGTGCTGGTCGACGGGCCCGGGGACGCCATGGCCGTGGCCAACGCCGTGGCCCCCGAGCACCTCGAGATCATGAGCGCCGACCCCGAGGCTCTCGTACCCATGGTGCGCAACGCCGGCGCGGTGTTCACCGGACCCTTCGCCCCCGCCAGCGTGGGCGACTACATCGCCGGGCCCAGCCACGTGCTGCCGACCTACGGGTCGGCCCGGTTCGCCGGCGCCCTGCGGGTCGACGACTTCCTCAAGCAGATCCACGTCGTCTCGCTGGACCGGGAGGCGCTCGAGCGGGTGGCGCCCCACGTGGCGGCCATGGCCGAGGCCGAGGGGCTGGCCGCCCACGCCGCCTCTGTGCGCCTGAGGACGGACCCTCGGTGAGCCTCATACCCCCGAGCGATGAGCAGGGCCTGGGCCAGGGCTACCACTCTCCCCAGGTCGACGTGGACGTGCGCCTGAACACCAACGAGTCTCCTCTGCCGCCCCCGGCGGCGTGGGTGGAGGAGCTGCAGGCCGAGGTGGGCCGCATCCCCTTCCACCGCTACCCCGACCGCGACGCGACCGAGCTGCGCGCCGCCATAGGCGATCTCCACGGCGTCGAGCCTGGGCAGGTGTTCTGCGCCAACGGCTCCAACGAGGTGCTGCAGACCCTGCTGCTCACCTACGGCGGACCGGGACGCACCGCAGCCGTGTTCGAGCCGACCTACGCCCTGCACGGCCACATCTGCCGGCTGACCCGCACGGCCGTGGCCGAGGGCGAGCGCAACGACGACTTCACCCTGGACCTGGTCGAGGTCAAGCGGGTGCTGTCCGAGCACCGCCCCGCGGTGACGTTCCTGTGCTCGCCAAACAACCCCACGGGCCGGGTGGAGCCCAGAGACGTCGTCGCCCACGTGCTCGAGCTGGCACCGGGGCTGGTCGTGGTGGACGAGGCCTACGGTCAGTTCGCGGCGTGGTCGGCCCTGTCGTTGATGGGGGAGGGACGTCCTGTGGTGGTGGTGCGCACCTTCTCCAAGACGTGGTCCATGGCGGCCGCCCGCCTGGGCTACCTGGTCGGGCCGGCCGAGCTGGTCTCCGAGCTGGAGAAGCGGGCCCTGCCCTACCACCTGGACGCCATGAAGCAGGCGGCCGGGCGCCTCGCGCTCAGGCACAGGGCCGAGATGGACGCCCGCGTGGCCGCGCTGGTCGAGGAACGGGGCAGGCTGGCCGCCGCCCTGGGCGAGATGGACGTGGACACGTGGCCGTCGGAGGCCAACTTCATCCTCTTCCGGCCCCGGCGGGCCGGCGGGGATCAGGTATGGCGCGCCCTGCTCGACCGCTCCGTCCTCATCCGCAACTGCAGCTCGTGGCCCCGGCTGGACGGATGCCTACGGGTGACGGTCGGCACCCCGGAGGAGAACTCGGCCTTCCTGGCCGCCCTGGCCCAGGCCCTGGCGTGAGAGACGACACGACGCCCAACCGGCGGGCGACCCGGACCCGGCGCACCAGGGAGACGGCCATCGAGCTCGCCCTCGACCTCGACGGGGGCGGGCGGGCCGAGGTCAGCACCGGGCTCCCGTTCCTGGACCACATGGTTGCCCAGCTGGGCAAGCACGGCGGCTTCGACCTCGACCTGAAGGCCCAGGGCGACCTGAACGTGGACGCCCACCACACGGTGGAGGACGTCGGGATCGTGCTCGGGGAGGCCCTGGCCTCGGCCCTGGGCGACAAGGCCGGCGTCCGCCGCTTCGCCTCCATCAGCCTTCCCCTGGACGAGGCCCTGGTCGACGTGGCCCTCGACCTGTCGGGCCGGCCCTTCCTGGCCTACGAGGTCGAGCTCGCTCCCGACGCCGGGCCCCTGGGCCAACCCCCCTTCGACCCCCAGCTGGCCGAGGAGTTCTGGCGGGCCTTCGCCACCAGCGCGGGGCTGACCCTCCATCTGCGCACGCGCAGCGGCCGCAACACCCACCACATCCTGGAGGCCTCCTTCAAGGGGGTGGCCCGGGCCTTGCGCGACGCAGTGCGGGTGGAAGGGGCAGAGGTGCCCTCGACCAAGGGTTCGCTGTGATCGCCGTCCTGGACTACGGGATAGGGAACCTGCGCTCGGCCCAGAAGGCGCTGGTCAAGGTGGGAGCCGACGCCGTGCTCGTCACCGGTCCCGACCAGGCCGAGGGCGCGGCCGGCGTCGTTCTTCCCGGCGTGGGCGCCTTCGGGCGCTGCATGGAGGCGCTGGTGGCGTCGGGCCTGGACAAGGTCGCGACCGACGCGGCCGAGCGGGACATCCCGTTCCTGGCCATCTGCATCGGGATGCAGCTGCTCTACCAGGCGTCGGAGGAGGATCCGGGGGTGGCCGGGCTGGGCCTGCTTGCGGGCACGGTGTGCCTACTGCCCGAGGGGGTCAAGCGCCCCCAGATGCAGTGGAACCAGCTGGCGTCGACGGCGCCGACCGGCGGCGCCGGCCCCACCTCGGGACTGCTGGCCGGGCTGGGCCCCCGCCCGTGGTTCTACTTCGTCCACTCCTACGCGCCCGAGCCCGGACCGGACGTGGTCGCCACCTGCGACTACGGCGGGCAGGTGGTGGCCGCGGTCGAGCGGGGGCGCATGTGGGCCACGCAGTTCCATCCCGAGAAGTCGGGCCCGGCCGGCCTCCACCTCCTGCGCAACTTCGCCCTGGCGTGCGGCGGGGTCGGGTGAGTCCCCATGGAGCTCTATCCCGCCATCGACCTGCGCGAGGGCAAGTGCGTCCGCCTCGTCCAGGGTGACTACGCCCGGGAGACGGTCTACCGGGGCGACCCCGTGGCCGTGGCCGACGAGTTCGAGGCCGCGGGCGCTCCCTGGCTGCACGTCGTGGACCTGGACGCGGCGCGCACGGGGCGACCCGTCAACCGCGACGTGGTGGCCGCCATCGTCGATGCCGTGGGCATCCCCGTTCAGTACGGCGGGGGCATACGCGACGACTTCTCGGCCGAGGCCCTGCTCGAGCTGGGCGTGGCCCGCGTCGTCATCGGGACCAAGGCCCTGGAGGACCCCGGGCTGGTGCGCCGGCTGGCCCGGCGCCATCCGGCCCAGGTGGCCGTGGGCCTCGACGGCCGGGGCGGCCAGCTGGCGCTGAGGGGCTGGACGGAGCGGGCCAGCCTCACCCTGGACGACGCCCTGGCCGGCCTGGCCGACGCAGGCGTCGCCGCCGTGGTGGTCACCGAGATCGCGAGGGACGGCACGCTCGCGGGGCCGGACCTACCCGGGCTGGGCCGGGTGCTGGACGCCACCGACCTGGACGTCATCGCCTCGGGCGGGGTGGCGTCGGTCGGCGACCTGCGGGAACTCTGCCGCCTCGAGCGCCGGGGGCGGACGTTGGCCGGCGCGGTGGTGGGCAAGGCCCTTTACGAGGGCCGGCTCAGCGTGGAGGAGGCCGTCGCCGCGTGCGCACCGTCCGGGTGATCCCCTGCCTCGACGTGGACGCAGGACGCGTCGTGAAGGGCGTCAACTTCGAGAACCTGCGCGACGCAGGAGACCCGGCCGAGCTGGCCGCTCTGTACGACGCCCAGGGCGCCGACGAGGTCGTGTTCCTCGACATCACCGCGTCCTCCGACCAGCGCGACACCATGGTGGAGGTGGTCAGGCGCACGGCCGACCAGGTCTTCATACCCCTCACCGTGGGCGGAGGCGTGCGCACCGTGGAGGACGGCCGCCGGCTGCTGCGGGCGGGGGCGGACAAGGTAGGGGTGAACACGGCCGCGGTGCTGCGCCCGGCGGTGGTGGCCGAGCTGTCCCGGGAGTTCGGGGCCCAGTGCGTGGTGGTGGCCATCGACGCCCGCAGTACGGGACAGGGCTGGGAGGTCTACACCCACGGGGGTCGCACGCCGGCTGCGATCGACGCCGTGTCGTGGGCCATCGTGTGCGAGCGCCTGGGAGCGGGGGAGATCCTGCTCACCTCGATGGACCGCGACGGCACCCGGGACGGCTTCGACCTGGAGCTGACGCGCGCCGTGGTCGACGCCGTGGGCATTCCCGTCATCGCCAGCGGTGGCGTGGGAAGCCTCGACCATCTGGTGCAGGGCGCGCTGGAGGGCGGGGCCGACGCCGTGCTCGCCGCGTCCATCTTCCACTACCGGGAGCACACGGTGGCCGAGGCCAAGGCCCACATGGCCGGGTGCGGGGTGTCGGTGCGCCCGCCGGGATCAGGCGGAGACGCCGGCCAGCTCCCGTAGGAAACCGATGGCGAGCTCGACCACGCGGTCGGTGCGGCCCACCAGGAAGTGGTCGGCGCCGGGCACGACCTCGATGCGGGTGGCCACCCAGTCCCCGGTGACCTGGCGGGCCGACGCCGCGTCCCTGAACTGGTCGTGCTCGGGGACGACGAGCACAGCGGGGCGAGGGTCGCGGCTGGCAGCCCAACCGGCGGGGCGGACCGACCCGTCGGAGTCGACGGTGCGCAGCGGGGGCGCCACCGCCAGCCACCCCGAGAGGCGTTCGTCGTCAACCATCAGGGCCACGTCGGCGCCGAACGACCAGCCGGCGAGGAGGAGGGGCAGGCCCTCGGTGATGGAGGAGAGCGTGTCGACGGCGGCGACCACGTCGAGGCGCTCGCCCCGGCCGTGGTCGTATCTGCCGGCCGAGCCCTCGACGCCGCGGAAGTTGAAGCGCAGGGCGGCCACTCCCGCCGGAGGGAGAGCCGCGAAGAGGGCCCCGGGCACGATCGAGCGCATGTTTCCCCCGTGCATGGGGTGCGGATGGGTCAACACGGCGGCGGCCCAGGGCTCCTCCGGTACGGAGAGCTCCGCCTCCAGGGTGATGCCGTCGCCCGTCAGCAGCGATAGCGGTTCGATCATGGTGCCCGGAGACGGTACCGTGCCTGGCGTGGCAGACCGAGACGGCGGCCCCCCGCGCGACTCGGAGCGCAAGCAGCCCATCACCATGCTGGCCGACCGCGTCCTGGTGCAGATCCCCGTGGCCGAGGGGGAACGCAAGTCGCGGGCGGGCATCCTCATCCCGGCGACGGCCCAGGTCTCCAAGCGCCTGGGCTGGGCCGAGGTGGTGGCCGTGGGGCCCCACGTACGGACCATCAAGCCCGGCGACAGGGTGCTGTTCAACCCCGAGGACCGCTACGAGGTGGACGTCCAGGGCGACGACTATCTCATCCTGCGCGAGCGCGACATCCACGCCGTGGCCTCCGAGCGCATCGACGGCGGCACGGGGTTGTACCTGTGAGCCCGGGCCCGGTGGTCACGCCCATCGAGCTGAGCCCGGGCGAGCTGGCCCAGGTGCGGTTCACGGCCGACGGGCTCGTCGCGGCCATCGCCCAGGATCGGGCCGGCGGGCAGGTGCTGATGCTGGGGTGGATGAACGAGGCCACCCTGCGGGAGACGCTGGAGACGGGGCGGATGGTGTACTGGAGTCGCTCCCGCCAGCAGCGCTGGGCCAAGGGGGACACCTCGGGGAACCGGCAGTGGGTCCGCGAGGCGTTCTACGACTGCGACGGCGACGTGCTGTTGTTCCTGGTCGAGCAGGAAGGGGAAGGCGCCTGTCACACCGGGAGCTTCTCCTGCTTCTACCGCCGCTTCGGCGGGGACGGGCCGGGCGCCACCACCGCGACACACGAGGGCCATGAGCCTGGCTTCACCGACGACCAGCAGTAGCGGCCTGAAGCCGAGCAGGGCCGAGTTCCACGAGCTGGCCGCCCACCACGCCATCGTGCCCGTGTGGCGCGAGGTCCTGTCCGACCTCATCACGCCCGTGGCCGCCTTCCTCCGCCTGGTGGGCAACGGGCCCGGCTTCCTGCTCGAGTCGGTGGAGCGGGGCGAGCGCTGGAGCCGCTTCTCCTTCGTGGGCCTGCGGCCGTCGGCCACGCTCGTGGCCCGCGCTGGCGCGCTCGAGCTCCAGGGCCGCCTGCCCCCGAGCGTGCCCCTCGACCGCGGCGTGCTGGCCGCGGTGGACGCCATCCTCAGGGCCTACCGCTCGCCCGTCCTGGACGACCTTCCGCCCCTCCACGGCGGCCTGGTGGGCTACCTGGGATACGACGTCGTCCGGGAGGTGGAGCGCCTGCCCGACGAGCCCCCCGACGATCTGGGCCATCCCGACGCCGTGCTCTCGGTGATCGGCCAGCTGGCCGTGTTCGACCACTGGCGCCAGCGGGTCTTCCTCATCGAGAACGTCGTCGTCGACCCGGGCTGGGGCCCGGCCCAGCTCGACGGGGCCTACGACGCGGCCGGGGCGAGCGTCGACCGGCTGGCCGCGGCCGGGGCCGTGTCGTTCGACGAGCCCGTGGTGCTGCCCGCCGAACGGGACGAGCCCCTCCCCGACACCAGGCGGACGCTGAGCCCCCAGGCCTGGACCGCGGCGGTGGAGGTGGCCAAGGAGCACATCGTGGCCGGCGACATCTTCCAGGTCGTGCTGTCCATGCGCTTCGACCTCGACCTGGGGGCCGACCCCTTCGACGTGTACCGCGTGCTGCGCCAGGTCAACCCCAGCCCATACATGTACTTCATGCGCCACCCGGACGTGACCATCGTGGGCTCCTCACCCGAGCCCATGGTGCAGCTGCTGGGGGGAAGGGTGATATCGAGGCCCATCGCCGGCACCCGGCGCCGGGGTCGCACGGACGAGGAGGACAGGCGCATGGCCGGGGAGCTGAGCGAGCACCCCAAGGAGATCGCCGAGCACGTGATGCTGGTGGACCTGGCCCGCAACGACGTGGGCCGGGTCGTCACCTACGGGACCGAGCGGGTGGACGAGCTCATGACCCTCGAGCGCTACAGCCACGTCATGCACATGACCTCGCAGGTCTCGGGCTCGCTGCGACCCGGGCTGGGGCCCATCGACGTGCTCCGGGCCACGCTGCCGGCCGGCACCGTGTCCGGCGCCCCCAAGGTCAGGGCCATGGAGATCATCGACGTCCTGGAGCCCACCAAGAGAGGCCCCTACGCGGGCGTGGTCGGCTACCTCGACTTCTCCGGGAACCTGGACACCGCCATCGCCATCCGCACCATGGTCGTGGCCCCCGACGGGCGGGCGTCGGTGCAGGCCGGGGCGGGGATCGTGGCCGACAGCGACCCCGCCCAGGAGGACCTGGAGTGCCGCAACAAGGCGGCCGCCCTCCTGGCCGCGGTGCCCGCCGCGCGCCGGATGTCGGCGGCGCGGACGAGAATCGACGGGTGAGCCTGCAGTCGAGCGACCTGGAGCGGGACTACCGCGCCCTGCGGGACAGGCTGGGCGCGGTCTGGGTGCCCAGGGACTTCGTGCGCGTCTCGGGCCCCGACGCCCTCAGCTTCCTCCAGGGCCAGCTCAGCCAGGACGTGGACGCCCTGGGCGTGGGCGCCTCGGCTCTGTCGCTGATCCTGCAGCCCCAGGGCAAGGTCGACGCCCTGGTCCGGGTGACCAGGACGGGCGGGGACGAGGTCGTGCTCGACGTCCAGGGAGGGTGGGGGGAGGCCGTGACCACCCGCCTCCAGCGCTTCAAGCTGCGGGTGAAGGCCTCCCTAGAGCCCCTGGCCTGGCGCTGCCTCTCGCTCCGGGGCCCGGCGGTGACCGACCTGGGCCCGGAGCCGGCGGGTGGGGCCGTCCTGGCCATCCCCGCCGACTGGCCCGGGCTGCCAGGCGTCGACCTCATAGGGGCCGACGTCAAGCCGCCCGACGGTGTGCCCTTGTGTGGCCCGGAGGCGCTGGAGGCGGTGCGGGTGGAGGCCGGGGTCCCGGCCATGGGCTCGGAGCTCGACGAGCGCACCATCCCGGCCGAGGCCGGGATCCTGGACGAGACGGTTAGCTTCACCAAGGGCTGCTACACGGGCCAGGAGCTGGTGGCCAGGATCGACTCGCGCGGCGGCAACGTGGCCCGCCGCCTGCGGGGTGTCGTCATCGGCGATGAGGCGCTGCCCGCCCCGGGAGCGGTGCTCAGCTCGCAGGACAAGGAGGTGGGCCGGCTCACCAGCGTGGCCTGGTCGCCCGCCCGCCAGGCGCCGGTGGCCCTGGCCTACGTGCGCCGGGACGTCGTGCCCCCGGCCGACGTCACCGTCTCGGGGCCCAACGGCGAGGTCCCGGCCCGGGTGGAGGAGCTGCCCCTGGTCGGCGGTCCCGAGCCGGCCCCGGGGGGCGGACAGGCGTGATCGCAGGGCGGCGCGGCCACCGCCGCGGAACCACGGCGCGGGCCCTGGCCGGGGCGGCGCTGGGCCTGGCCGCGCTGGCCGGCGCCTGTGGCAGCCACGGCATGGGGCTCATCCCCCCGCCCAAGCAGGCGGCCGACCTCACCTCGACCACCGAGCAGCAGGACCTGACGGGCGTGGGCCTGTCCGGCGTGTCCGGCCGCACCACGACCACGGTCCAGGTCCAGGGCGGGGCGGCCACCCTCAACGGCTCCGTGCAGGGCCCGGACGGGCCCGTGGCCGGGGCCATGGTGCACGCCGAGCGGGTGGTGGGCGACGGGTTCGGCTCGGCCGAGGTGGCCACCGGACCCGACGGGAGCTGGCAGCTGCCCGGCGTGCGGGGCGGCCGCTACCGGGTACGGGCCTGGCGGGCTCCCGACCTGGCCCTGGTCAACCCCAATGTCTTCTTCATGGGGGCCTCCGACACCAAGAGCATGACGTTGCGCGTGGACCGCTACACCGGCCCCGCGGTCGCGTCCTCCATCGCCCCCAACCCTCCTCTGGTCGAAAGCCCGGCCAACCTGGTGGTCACCCTGGGCACGCGCACGGTGGACGACCGGGGCGTGGTCCGCACCGCGCCCATCACCGCCACCGTCCAGCTCACCGGGCCGGGGGCGTGGACGGTGGGCACGCCCAACCCCACGACGACCACCGGCGCCGGCCGGGCCTCCTGGGAGATCACCTGCCAGCAGGGCGGGACCAACCCGCTGAGCGTCGACGTGTCGGGGACAGCCGCGGACGGCACGCCGGTGACGGGCTCGTTCCCGCTGGACGTGCCCCCCTGCGCCGTCCCGCCGCCTCCCACCACGGCGCCTCCGTCGACCACGACGACCTCGCCCCCGCCCTCCTTGCCCGCTACGACGACCACGACCCGGCCGCGGACGACGACGACGCGCTGACGTTCTCCGGGGGGCCGGGGACGGAGCTGTTGAAGCGCGCCACCATCCTGGTGCCTCCCGTGTCGCGCCACGGTGACTCGGCCTCGACCGACCCGCCCATGGCCCGCACCAGCTCGGCCACGATGGCCAGGCCCAGCCCGGAGCCCATCTGCCTGGCGGGGGTCCGGGCCGACTGGTGGAAGCGGTCGAACACGTTGGGCAGGTCGGCCGCCGGGATCCCGAGCCCGTCGTCGACGACCGTGACGGTCACGTCCGGTCCTTGGCTCGAGACGTCGACGTCGATCCTGGACGCGGCGAACTTGAAGGCGTTCTCCACCAGGTTGGCCACGACCTGGGCCAGCCTGTCGGGGTCGGCCGCGACCGTCGGCACCGTGCCGTCGGGCACGAGGACGGACAGCTCCAGCCCGGCCGCGTTGGTCGCGGGGCGGAAGCCCTCGGCCGTGTCGGCGACGACCTCGGCCACGTCCACGTGGCGGACGTCGAAGGAGAAGCGGGCCGCGTCGAGCTTGGCCAGGTCGAGCAGGTCCCCCACCAGGCGCTCGAGCCGGCGGGACTCGCTGGCGATGATCCTGGCGGCGCGATCCACGTCGGTGGTGGCTCCGTCGGAGATGGCCTCGGCGAAGCCCCGTATCGACGTCAGGGGGGTGCGCAGGTCATGGGAGACCGACATGAGGAACTGGCGCTCGAGTCCCCGTGAGCGGCTCAGGCTGGCGGCCATGGAGTTGATGGAGCGGGTGAGCGAGGCCAGCTCGGGGTAGTCGTCGGGGGCCACCGGCACCCGGGTGGTCAGGTCGCCCTCGGCGATGCGCTTGGTCGCCTGCTCGGCCTCCTTGAGGGGCCGCACGATCCTGCGGGCCAGGTACTGGGCCACCAGCGCGGCCACCAGCAGGGCCAGGGCGCTGGCCACGAGCAGGTAGCCGGTTCCCCGCTCGACGCCCCTGACCTTGCGGGTCAGGACGATGGCCGCCGTGCCCCCGGACGGCAACGCTCCCGAGGCGGGCTGGGTGGTGGTCACCCCTGCCGCCCGGCGGCGGGGCAGAACCTGCGGGGGGAGGGCCACCGGGGTGGCGGCGAAAACGATGCTCCCCCTCCGGCCCGACACCGTCTCCCCCCGGAGGAGGGCGGCGGGGTCGACGTCGCTCTTGGACAGTCCCGAGGGAAGCTGGCCCACGATCCCGCCGAAGGGGCCTATCCCGATCTCGACGCCGTCCTGGAGGCGGGCCACCCGGCGCAGGAGGGCGATGACGTTCTGGCGGGACCCGCCGGTGGCGCCGGCCAGCTGCTGGGCCTGGGAGACCAGCTCTCGCCGGGCCTCGTCGCGGGCCGAGCGGCGCACGAGCAGGAAGGTGCCCAGCCCGGCCAACAGCAGGGCTCCGGCCACCACGCCGGCGATGGCCGCGGTCAGGCGCCGGCGCACGCCCTCAGCTCCCCGTCATCCCAGCCGGTAGCCCACGCCCCACACCGTGACCAGGGGGAGGGCGGGGCCCAGCTTCTTGCGCAGCTGGCGAACGTGGACGTCGACGGTGCGCTCGTCGCCGTACCAGCCGTGGCCCCACACGCCGTCCAGCAGCTGCTGGCGGCTGAGGGCCAGGCCCTCGTTCTCGGCCAGGTACCGCAGCAGGTCGAACTCACGGGTGGCCAGGGCCACGGCGCTGCCGCCGACGCGCGCCTCCCGCCTGCCCTTGTCCACCTCCACGTCGCCCACGGCGATGACATCGGGCTCCTCGCGCGGCCCTTCCGTGCGCCGGAGGATGGCCTTGACCCGGGCCACCAGCTCACGGGGCGAGAAGGGCTTGGTGACGTAGTCGTCGGCGCCCAGCTCCAGACCCAGAACCCGGTCCACCTCGCCGTCGCGCGCCGTCAGCATGAGCACGGGCAGGCCGGCGCGACCGGGCGCGGCCCGCAGCCTCCGGCACAGCTCCAGGCCGTCGACCTCCCCGGGAAGGCCGACGTCCAGGATCACCAGCCGGGGTCGCTCCCGGCTCACGATGTCCCAGCCCGCGGTCCCGTCTCCGGCTTGGAGGACGCGGAAGCCTTCCCTGCGGAGGTACATGTCCACCAGGTCGGCGATGTTGGGGTCGTCCTCCACGACGACGATGGTCCCCGTGTCGGCGCCCATGGCCAACAGGTTCGCATCCCCCGGTGAGGAAAGTGTGAACCGGCTGCGGGGTGGCCCCCATTAACCTTGCCGGGGGATGGCCACCTACCTCGACCGGATCCTGGCTGCGCACCGCGCCGCAGCCGGCCAGGACCGTCGCCAGCCCGACCACCTGGTCGAGGCGGCCCGCCCGGGCCCTGGCCCCCACCGACGAGCTTGGGGTGGTGGCCGAGGTGAAGCGGAGGTCGCCGTCCAAGGGAGACCTGGCGCCCGGGCTGGTGCCGGCCCACGTGGCCCAGGCCTACGCCCAGGGTGGGGCCCGCTGCCTGTCCGTGCTGACCGACGCCGAGTTCTTCGGGGGCTCGGCTCAGGACCTGGCCGAGGCCCGGGGGGCCACAACCCTGCCCGTGCTGCGCAAGGACTTCACCGTGGCCGAGGCGGACGTGTGCGACGCCCGCATCATGGGGGCCGACGCCGTGCTGCTCATCGTGGCCGCCCTCGACGACGGAGAGCTGCGCGCCTTCCACGGCCTGGCCGTCGAGCTGGGCCTCGCCGCGCTGGTCGAGGTGCACGACGAGGTCGAGCTGGAGCGGGCGCTGGCTGCGGGCGCCGCGCTCGTCGGCGTGAACCAGCGCGACCTGGTGAGCTTCGAGGTCGACCACGACCGGGCCCGGCGGGTGGCGGCCACAATTCCCCCCGGGGTGGTGAGCGTGGCCGAGTCCGGCGTTCGCGGCCCCGACGACGCGGTGCGGCTGGCCGAAGCCGGCTACGACGCCGTGCTCGTGGGCGAGACGCTGGTCTGTTCGGAGGACCCGGCCGCGGGGGTGCGCGCCCTGCGGGTGAGCCGGCGCCCCGCCCAGGAGGCGGGCCGGCTGTGTTCGTGAAGATCTGCGGCACGACCAGCGAGGAGGACGCCCTCCTGGCCGTGGCCCGCCAGGTGTCGGCCGCGCTGGCCCATGACATCGTGCGCCGCCTCCCTCCCGAGGTGCTCACCATCGGGGTCTTCCGCGACGAGACGCCGCAGCGGGTGGTCGAGGTCGTCAACGGCATCGGTCTCAAGGGGGCGCAGCTGCACGGCGTCGAGTCGCCCTCCGCGGCCCGGTGGGTGGGCGCCCGCGTGGGCATGACCATCAAGTCCTTCCCGGCCGGGCACCCGGCGCTGGCCCTGGCCCCCGACTACGGCGCCGACGTGATCATGCTGGACGCGGACTCGCCCGGTTCGGGTCAGGTCTTCGACTGGCGCCTGGCCCAGAACGTGCCCGACGGCACCAGGCTGCTGCTGGCCGGCGGTCTCACGCCCGAGAACGTGGCCGACGCCATCGCCCAGGTGAAGCCGTGGGGGGTGGACGCGGCCACCGGGGTGGAGTCCGAGCCCGGCCGCAAGGACCCCCGCCGCCTGCGGGCCTTCGTCGCCGCGGCCCGGGCCGCCGACCCTCCCGCCTACGAGGGCGAGGGCGAGGGCCCCTACGACTGGCAGGAGGAGGCGTGAGCAGGCCCCCCGGGGCCGAGCTCATGCGCGACCCCACGCCCGACGGGCGCTTCGGCGAGTTCGGAGGCCGTTTCCTTCCCGAGGCGCTGGTACCGGCCTGCCAGGAGCTGGAGGAGGCGTTCCGCGGGGCCTGGGCCGATCCCGCCTTCGTGGCGGAGTACGGGGCCATCCTGCGCGACTACGCCGGACGGCCCACGCCCGTCACCGAGTGCCACCGCCTCTCGGACCGCCTGGGCGTGCGCGTCCTCCTCAAGCGCGAGGACCTGGCCCACACCGGTTCGCACAAGATCAACAACGTCGTGGGCCAGGCCCTGCTGGCCCGGCGCATGGGCAAGCGGCGCGTGATCGCGGAGACGGGCGCGGGGCAGCACGGGGTGGCCACGGCCACGGCCTGCGCCCTCTTCGGCCTGGAGTGCGTCGTGTACATGGGCGAGGTCGACATCAGGCGCCAGGCCCTCAACGTGTTCCGCATGCAGCTGCTGGGGGCGGAGGTGCGCACGGTGAGCTCGGGCAGTCGCACCCTGAAGGACGCCATCAACGAGGCCTTGCGGGACTGGGTGGCCTCGGTCGAGACGACCTACTACTGCCTGGGATCGGTCATGGGCCCCCACCCGTACCCGTGGATGGTCCGGGAGTTCCAGCGGGTGGTGGGGGAGGAGGCCCGGGCCCAGTGCCGCCAGCTCCTGGCCGGCGCCGATCCGGACGTGGTCGTGGCCTGCGTAGGCGGGGGATCCAACGCGGCGGGGACCTTCGCCGGGTTCGTGGACACCGGGGCCAGGCTGGTGGGCGCCCAGGCCGCCGGGGGCGCGGCCATCGGCCACGGGGCGCCGGGCGTGGTGCACGGATCCAAGTCGTTCCTGCTCCAGGACGAGCACGGCCAGGTCAGCGAGGCCCACTCCATCTCCGCCGGCCTCGACTACCCCGGGGTGGGGCCCGAGCACTCCTACCTGGCCTCGGTCGGAAGGGCCCAGTACGTGGCCGCCGACGACGCCGAGGTGCTCGACGCCTTCCGCCTGCTGGCCGAGACGGAGGGGATCATCCCCGCCCTGGAGCCGGCCCACGCCCTGGCCTGGGTGGTGCGGGCCGCGGGGACGGCCGAGCTCCCGGCCGGGAGCACGGTGCTGCTGACCCTGTCCGGGCGGGGGGACAAGGACGCAGCCGAGGTGATGGAGCTGCTGGGTTGAGCTCCCGCCCCGAGCTGGAATCGACTCTGAGGTCGCGCCGGGACCAGGGGCGCAAGCTGCTGGTGCCCTACATCACCGGCGGCCTGGGGGACTGGACCGACCTGGTGCGGGCCGCGGCCGCGGCCGGGGCCGACGCCATCGAGGTGGGGATCCCGTTCTCCGACCCGGTCATGGACGGCCCCACCATCCAGGAGGCCTCGATGCGGGCCCTGGCCGCCGGGGCCACGCCGGCGGGCATCGCCTCCGCCCTGGGGCGCCTCGACGTCGACGTACCCCTGGTGGTGATGCTCTATTACAACCTCGTGTTCCGCAGCGGCCATCGCCGCTTCGCCCGTACCATCGCCGACGCGGGCGTGGCCGGGGCCATCGTCCCCGACCTGCCCGTGGACGAGATCGGGGACTGGGCCCGGGCCGCCGACGACGCCGGCGTGGCCACCGTGCTGCTGGCCGCGCCGACCACGCCCGAGGAGCGCCTGTCCAGGATCTGTGACCGCAGCCGGGGCTTCGTCTACGGGGTGGGTCTCATGGGGGTGACGGGCGAGCGCCGTTCCCTGTCCGCCGCGGCCGCGGTCATGGCCAAGCGCCTCAAGGCGGCGACGGACAAGCCCGTGCTCATCGGGATAGGCGTGTCCACCGCGGAGCAGGCTCGGGAGGTCACCGAGGTGGCCGACGGGGTCGTGGTGGGCTCGGCCATCATGCGCCGGGTGCTGGAGGGCGGCGGCCCCGATGAGGTGGGGGCCTTCGTGTCCGAGCTGCGGGCCGGGCTCGACCGGGAGAGGGCCGCTAGCGCGTGAGCTCGAGCGCTTGCGAGCTGTGCGAGGCGGCCCGCATGACGACCTGGTACCACGAGGACGACGTGTGCTGGGTGGCCGACTGCGAGATCTGCATGGTGCCCATGGTCGTGTGGAAGCGCCACGGCCCGGAGCCGCCGGAGGGCGAGCTGGCCCACATGCTCGAGCGCCTCTCGCACGTGGCCACGGATCGCTTCGGCGAGGGCGGCTTCAACCTCGACCAGGTCATGCGCCAGATCCCCGACCACTTCCACGCCCACGCCCGCGATCCCCATTGGTGGTCCCGCCGCTTCGGAGGGGGCTTTCGGTAGCGGTCAGGTGCCAACCCGGTCGCGGCCCTCGTCCGGGGTGGGAGCGGCGGTGGGATCAGGTTCCGCCTCGAGGGCGGCCATGTCGTTGAGCTGCTCCTGCAGCCACCGACGGATGTCGTTGCTG
Source organism: Actinomycetota bacterium (assembly GCA_005884125.1). Classification (GTDB taxonomy): domain Bacteria; phylum Actinomycetota; class Acidimicrobiia; order Acidimicrobiales; family AC-35; genus AC-35. Next base: position 25,277 of record VAXP01000046.1, read on the forward strand.
CGGATCACCTCGACACAGGCTTCTCGCCGGGCCCTGCGCTCGTCGGCCTCCATGGTGAGGCCCTGCCACAAGGCGTCGGCCTGGGCTTCGATGTCGAAGGGGTGCACGGAGATGGAGAAGGCGCCCAGCTCGGCGTGCACTCCCGCGTGCTCGGACAGCACCAGCACCCCGTCGTGCTCGTTGATCAACATGCCTTCCTTGGCCACCAGGTTCATGCCGTCGAAGACGGGGTTCACGACGAGCACGTCGAAGAGCTTGTAGGCCGCGACGGTCTGGGGGAACGAGTCCTCTATGCGAAGGTCTATGGGTTGCCAGTCGGCGTTGCCGTGCTCGAGGTTGATGTCGGCCACGAGTCGCCGGATCTTCTCCAGGTACTCGATGTACTCGTCCACGTCCTGGCGGCTGGGCTGGAGCAGGGCGAGGAACGTCACCCGACCCGTCAGCTCGGGATGGTGGCGAAGGAGCTGGCGGAAGGCCTTGAAGCCGCGGAGGATGTTCTTCGAGAGGTCGGTGCGGTCCACGCGCAGGATGAGGTACTCCCGCCGCATGTTCAGCAGCCGGTCGTGGGCCTCGGCCACCCCTTCGGACGCGGCCTCGGCCTCCAGGGCGGCGGCGTCGATGGAGATCGGATACCAGCGGGCGGCGAGGGTGTGCGATCCGACCCGGACCGAGAGGTCGCGGAAGCTCACCGGCAGGTCGAGCAGCTCCTGGCAGGTGAGGAGGAAGTTGCGGGCATAGCGCTCGGTGTGGAACGCCACCACATCGTTGGCCAGCAGGCCCCGGAGCATGGGATCCCGGAGGCGGGCGGGGAGCACCCTCCATGCGTCGGGCTGGGGCCAGGGGATGTGGATGAAGTGGTGCAGGAAGGCGTCGGGGCACCGGTCACGGACGAGGGCGGGCACCAGGTACAGGTGGTAGTCGTGCAGCATCACGCGGGCGGCTCCGCCGGACCGGGCCACCTCCTCGGCCACGGCGTCCGCCAGCCGCTCGTTCACGGGCGCGTAACCCTTGTCGAACGCCTCCAGCTCGTTGGCGGTGATGTCGGGGACGTTCGACAGGTCCCACAGGTAGTGCTGGACGAACCACAGCATGGGGTTGGCGATGATGGAGTAGAAGCGCTGGTATTCAGCGGGATCGTGGTCGACCAGGCGGACGCGGTAGCGACGTTCCCCGTCGTCGATGCGGACAGCCCCATGCTCGTGCTCGCGGGCGATGGCACGATCCTCGGCGGTGATGGCGTTGCACACCCACACCGCGTCCGTCAGGCCGGCCAGATCGGACAGCGCTGTGACCAGCCCCCCGGCACCCCGCCTGGTGACCCGCCGGCCCTCACTGTCGAGCATGTGTTCGACGGGACCGCGGTTCGAGACGAGCACCAGGCCGCGATCTGGCTCCGCGAGCTCGCTCCCGTCCGTGTCCGCCATGCGAGCCTCGAACCTACCCACTCCCGGGACGGCGCACCCGCCGAGGTCAGCGTCCCCGGCGGTGACCGCGCTCCTCCATGCGTTTGCGGATGATCTCGCGTCGTTGCTGGAGGTCGCGGTGGGTGATGGTCTCGACCTCGGGGGCCAGGCCCATCGACGCCTTCATACCCGTGAGGTCGAGCTCGATCTCCCTGGGGTCGATGCCGACGTCGCGGGCGATCCGGTCCCCGTGGTGGGTGGCGAAGTAGGCGGCGATGGCGGTTATCTCGGCGAACAGGTCGACGTCGGGGGCGAGCGTGGCCATGGCCCCGTCCAGGAAGAGCAGGTCCTTCACGAAGAGCATCAGCTCCTTGGGCATGCGAGCCCCGTAGGCGAGGAGGGCCTTGGTGAGCTCGCGGATCTCCCCTACGAGCTCGTCGGCCGACATGGTCGTGGGGTCCTTGGCCGGCCGGTCGAGCCCGAGGTCGCGGACCACGCCGTCGAGGTCCGTCCCCCGGGGCAGGGCCCCCAGCTCGATCAGCGCCTCGAGCTGGCCGCGGACGTCGTTCGCCGTCCCCCCCATGAGCAGGCGCAGGAAGGCCAGACGCCGGGGCTCGTCCAGGCGGCCGGTGATGCCGTAGTCGAGCAGGGCGACCCGTCCGCCCGGCTGCACGAACAGGTTCCCGCCGTGCAGGTCGCCGTGGAAGACCCCGTAGAGCATGGCGCCCTCCAGGAAGGCGACCATGCCTGCCCGCACCACCGCCGACGTGTCGATGCCGGCTGCGTGCATCCCGGCCACGTCGTCCCAGGCGAAGCCGGAGAGCCGCTCCATCACCAGGACGCGGCGGGTGACCAGCTGGGGATGGGGCCGGGGCACGACCAGGGCCCGCTGCTCCGTCTCGGCCAGGATGCGGGCGATGTCGAGCATGTTCTCGGCCTCGAGGCGGAAGTCGAGCTCCTCCACGATGGTCTCGGCGAAGAGCTCGACCAGGGCGGGGGGGTTGGCCAGCGCCGCCACCGGGATGCGTCCCACCAGAGCGGGGGCGATCCAGCTCATGGCGGCCAGGTCGCGGCGGACCAGGGTGGCCACCTGGGGGCGCTGGACCTTGACGACCACGGGCTCGCCCGTCTTCAGGGTGGCCGCGTGGACCTGGGCGATCGAGGCCGCCGCCACCGGTGTGCGCTCGAAGCGGGAGAAGACCTCCTCCAGGGGAGCGCCCAGGTCCTCCTCCACGGTGGCCCGCACCACCTCGTAGCGCTCGGCCGGGACCTGGTCGCGCAGGAGCCGGAACTCGCTGACCAGCTCCTCGGGGAAGATCCCCTCGCCGGAGGAGAGAATCTGGCCGAGCTTGATGTAGGTGGGTCCGAGGCGTTCGAAGGCCCGCCTCAGCCGGCGGGAGAGCCCGGCCCGGGATGTGGACGCGCCCTTGCGCCGGTCCAGGAGGTACCAGCCCCCCACGGCCACGGCCAGCCTGGCGCCCACCAGGGCCACCCGGCCTCCGGGCGGGAGCCGGCGGCGACGGACCAGGCGGGGGACCTCGGCCCTGGTGGTGGCCCGGATGGCGCCCAGGCCGGGCCGCCAGCGCAGCTCGTCGGGCTCCACCAGCCAGGGCGGGTCCTCGGAGAAGGCGCCCAGGGCCAGATCGGACGGGGTCTGGGCCGGCGGGGCGCTCACTCCGGGGACGGTACCGGAGCCCTCTGTGGAGTCCCCATACCGGGCACGTAGGCGGGGACTGCTCCGGGACGGGTTGACGGACTAGTCACGCCAGGGGAGGGGGGAATTGGCGTCAATCGCGAGGAGTGGGCGACCGATCACCCTCTGCGTAACTGGAATGAGACAATCCAGTCCGATGATGCGTTGATCCCTGGGGCCGTAACTGGTCGCCTGGCCCGAGGGGGAGCAAGTGGCGAACCCGGCATCGGACTCATCCGAAGGGATCGAGTTCATGTCCGGCACCACTGTCAGTCACCGTGGCGACACCGCCAAGAAGCTTGCTGTTGCAGGAGCGCTCCTCGCCGCTGGCGTGGCACTCATAGGCCGGGGCGCCTTCTCCTCCTGGACGTCTGCTGTAGCAGGGGGGCCGCAGGCCGTGACCACCGGCACCGTCAACATTGCCCTGGGTGTCACCGGCGCCGCCACCAACCGGCTCAACGTCAACGCCACTGGGATCGCCCCTGGCGACACCATTCAGCGCTCCGTCGACCTCAGCAACGGCG
>VAXP01000046.1:28915-30385 GCA_005884125.1 Actinomycetota bacterium
CCTGGGCATGAGTGTCACCGGCACGAGCACGGTGCTCGACTCCGATGCCAGTAATGGCTTGGCCGTCGACGTCAAGTCGTGCACTGTGCCATGGACCGAGGCCGGCACCTCACCGGCTTTCACCTATACCTGTGGTGGCGGCGGCACGCAGGCAACTGTGCTCACGTCAACGCCGGTGGCCACGTTAAAGGCGACCCCGTCGAGCCTTGGCGCCGTCTCGTCGCTGACCGCCGCAGGCCGTGACCACCTGGTCGTCATCCTGACGATGCCGTCGGCCGCGACCATAGGCCAGGGCCTCACCTCTACCCTCAACTTCAACGTCACCGGCACGCAGCGGGCCGGCCAGGCCGGCTAGTGATGCCCGAGTTGGTGAAAGGCCGGCTCCGGGGGCTGACTCTGAAGGTCACAGGCGTTCTGACCGTGGCGGCGGTGCTTGCCGCCGCTGCGGTCCTTGCGCTCGTCGCGGCCGGAGAGTTGCTCGGCACGTGGCACGTGGAGCCGATTCTGACCGGCTCGATGCGCCCCGGCATCCAGCCAGGGGACGTGGTGCTGATCAGCCCCGAGCCCGTTGCGGCCGTGCGCATGGGCCAGATCGTGGCTATACACCCGCCGGGTACCGCGGCCGAGACCGTTGTGCACCGCGTCGTCGAGGTCGACAGGCAATCTGGGTCGACCGCAATCCGCACCAAGGGCGACGCGAACAACGTGGGCGACGCCTGGACGGCACGCCTTCATGGCAAGAGCGCCTTCCGTGTGCGGGCGGTGATCCCTCGTGTCGGCTATCTGGCAGTCGCCGCGCACAGCCGGTTTGGCCAGCTCGCGGTGGTGGGGGTCCTCGTAGGCGCAGGACTCTGGATGGGAGCCGCCGCCCTGTGGCCGCGCCGCCCTGAGGCCGATGATGCGGTTCCCACGCCCACGGCTATTGGCTAACTGGTCGAGGGCGGTCATCGCTCTCGCCTCGATGCTCGTCTCTTCAGCGGGTCGGTCGCCGGAGGGTCCATGTCCGTTTCCACCGCCACTCTGGCACCCGCCACCAGCGTCGCCGCCAACAAGGGTTCGTGCACATCAGCCTCCGGCTACAACGTGGCGCTCTCTTGGACGGCCTCGGCTACCTCGGCCACCGCCGGGTACTCGGTCCTCAGAGGGACCACGTCGGGAGGCCCATACGCCCAGGTAGGGTCGGTGGCCGGCGGCGCCACGACCACGTACACCGACACCATTGCGACCACCGGGTCGTCCAACCAGGTCTATGTGGCCAACAACGCCTCGAGTACGGTCACCCCGATCAACCTGTCCACCAACAGCGTCGGAACCGCCATCGGTGTCGGTGCGGGATCCCGTGCAGTGGCCATTACACCCGACGGCGCCTACGCCTACGTTGCCAACAATGGAGCCGGCACGGTGAGCCAGGTCAATCTGTCCACCGGCACGGTGACCGCCACAATCACCGTAGGGACCGGGCCGGACGGC
>VAXP01000047.1 GCA_005884125.1 Actinomycetota bacterium
ATCGCCCTTGCTGATCGACGGCCGGGAGGGAGACCTGAGCCGGCGCGCAGTCCTAGCTCGACTTTCCTGGCTATCGGCTGGCTGAGGTCAAAGACCCTGGTCATCGGGGGTAGATGAGGGCCTGGGCTGTATTACCCAGGTTCAGCGGGTGGGGGCGTAGGCGTCGAGGCCGAACAGGTCGTAGAGGCGACCGGGGGTGGGGTCGATCTCGGTGAGCATCCGTCTGGTCCGGGGGCGCCCGGTGTCGCCTTGGTAGAGCAGGGTGATCTCGTTGATGGTGTCGAGGTTGGCGAGCAGGTCGCGCACACTCATGGGCATTCCTGCCCGCACGGTTTCTCTTCGCATGAGGTGGGCCACGGCCAGGGCCAACACGCAGTAGAAGGCATGGACGCGGATCTTCTGGTCGGTCCAGTGGAACATGGGAATGAAGCCGACGACGCGGCGGTCTTTGAGTTGGCGGAAGCCGTCTTCGACGTCGGGCTGGGAGCGGTAGGCGGCCACGACCTCGGTGACTCGCCAGTCCTCGTGGTCGGTGAACAGGATGCGCTTGCCGAACAGTTCCCGTTCCAGGGCGCGCCGGGCGCTGGGGTCGCTGCGCCAGGTGAGGCGCAGGTTGGCGGGCAGGCGCCCGACGAGGTGTGTGCGGATCACCCGGCTGACCCGGTCGTCTTTGACGATGGCGGCGACGTCGGCCTCCACCGCCGGGCGCTCCCGTCGGGTGTTGCCGCGGGCCAGGCGGGCGGCCAGCTCTCCGAGGCGGCGGCGGGCCTTGGCCAGAGCCTGCTCGAGGCCCCGCACCTGAGCGTCGTGGAAGGACTGGGAGTGGGTCACGATCACCCGGCGGTCGGCACCCAGAGCCCGGGTGCGGGTCTCGAAGTAGGTGAGCCCTCCGAACCCGGCCCGCTCCAGAGACTTGTAATGCGAGGCGGGAACGGCCAGCAGATCGGGGTGGTTGGTGACCACCAGGCTGCCCACGAAGTGCAGACCCGCCTCCTCGATCAACGCTTGGTTGGCGGCCGAGTCGCAACCGGCGTCATAGACCACCGTGAGCCCGTCCGGGGCGGCGGAGTTCGCCCGATAGCGGGCGGCGAGGACCTTGACCGCCTCGGCGAACTGGGTGACGTCGGGACGGTTGCCCTCATAGGCGTGGCTGTAGATGGGCACCCCGCCGTCGCGGGTCACGGTCAGGGCCAGGCCCACCAGGCGCAGGTCAGTGCGCTTCTGCTTCGCGTGTCCCCGCTGGGCGATGGTGTTGCGAGCATTGGCCGAGTCCACGAAGGTGGCGAAGTTGGTCATGTCCAGCACCAGCCCGGACATGTCCAGGTCGAACTCGGCCACCATGGCCGCGGTGATGGCCTCCTCGGCTGCCACCAGGTCCTCGGCCGACAACAGGTCCATGGCGTCCCAGAACCGGCGGTGATCCAACGCCGCGTCGGGCAGACGAACAAGACGCGGGCCCACCGTGGTCGCCCACCACTCCGCGAAGGCCAGTTTGGAGCGGGGAGCGACGACCCGGTTGGCGACGGCCAAAGCGATGTAGGTCCCCACCGACGCGGCCGCGTCCGAGCGCCGTTCCCCGACCACCTCGTCGATGATCTCGGCCATGTGCAGCCGCTCGATCACCGACCACACCGCGGCCAGGGCCCCGAAGCTGCGGTCGCGAACCTTCGATGGTTCCCCCGGGCTCACCCCGGCCAGACGCTCGGCAATCTCCTCGGCTGGGCCCAGATACTGCTGAGACACGATGCGGGGCTTGCCGCCCACCCGGGCCGACTCGACCAGGTAGTAGTAGGTCTTGTTGCCCTGCTTCTTGCCCACTATCGAAGCCACGTATTAGGTAATACACCCTGGCCCCGACAATCGCGAGCACCAAGCGCTTACAAACGCGCTGGTCAGGAGGCGTTTTTCAGAAGATCCTGCGACCCCGCTCTACGAGCCACCACGAGATAGCCCGGAAAGTCGGGCTAGGAGCTCGATGGCGAGGGAGTGGCCGTCATGGCTTCGAGGGCTTCCTGACGCGCCCACGTCAACCGTTCAAACCGAGAGGGAAGAGCCTGACCTACCGACCGGTGACCATCTTCTGGACAGTGGCCAAGGCCTGCATATGGTCGCGAGTGTCCCTGGAGCCCGCGCTTCCATTGGGCCCGCCCCGTCGCGGTGGCTCCCGCCGGCGCAGTTCATCTCCCGACCACTCGGGCGTCACGTCAATGTCTGGCGGTTGATCTGACGCCAAGGCGCGCACCAATACGACAGCGCAGGTCTAGTGCGGTCAGCGGTTGGGGGCGCCGTGAGGTACGCCAAGCTGGGGACGGTTGCGGCGGGCAGCGTGGTGATGCTGTTCGGTGCCACCGCGGCTCTGGCTGAGGGCGGTCCCTACCAGGCCTTCCACAACGGGGTCGGGAGCAGCGGGTCGGGTCGCGGCGCCTCGACGGGGTCCGCCTCGGCGGATCCGGCAGGCCACGTCCGCACCCTGGCCGAGGCAGCCGATCCCGGGCCCAACCCCTACGGCGTGCCGGCCACCTACCAGGCCTACACGTGGGAGCTCAAGTACTTCCCTGGCCGTTTTGCCCCGGGCCCCTATGTCGCCACCGTCACGCTCTCTGATGTGAGGGGTGCAGCGCGAGCAACCTGGCCGGGACGTGCCGATGCCACGCTGAATGTGCTCGTGCGGTGCAACGGCTGTCGCGACATGCAGAGCCCGCTGGTCGAGATCGTGTCCTCAGTACCCCGGCTTGGGCACGCCGTGGTAGGTGCCGGCAGCGTGTCGGCAACCTTCAAGTTCAACCTCGACCGTTCTTGGCTCGGGCTAGTGATCGGCGCAGGGACCCAGTCATATGCAACCTCGGGGGTCGTCACCACTTTCGGCACCACTGTTGGCTCCGGGACGGCGACCTTGAACGGGACCGTCACTTCGATCTCGCTCCGACGGTCGTCCCCGACAGCGGCTGAGCAACCGCCTGAGATCAGCTTGTCGCGCGAGATGACGCCTTGACGGACGGTGCCGCCCGCGAGGTGACGCCCCGCGCATGGCAGACGCTCGATACTCCGGGCAACAGCCCTCGAGGCCGCGCCTACCGGTGCGTCGGTACTGCCTAATCCCGTCCCGCCGGCGGGGCGAAGGGAGTGGCGAACCACCAGCTGTGGCCCTCTGGGTCGCGTGCTCCATACCCCCGCTGGCCGTAGTCCTCGTCCCTCAACACGTCGATGATGGTCGCCCCGGCCGCCCACGCCTGAGCAAGATGAGCGTCGACGTCGGCCACATGCACCACGACGCCGCCACCCTGCGTCGCGGGAGCCCGCGGCGGTGAAGCCTGCGCGCGTGCGGCTGTGCGAACCGTCGTCCTCACCAACGGGTGTGGACGCTTTTCTCAGCAGGTGACGGGCAGCGATTGCAGCGCGTGGAAGCCGACGATGGGTCGCCACTCGGGCTTGTCGATGGCCAGTTCGAGGTCGGGTAAGGACACGAGTGCGGAGAACGCGAGCTGGGCCTCGGCGCGGGCGAGGGCGGCGCCGAGGCAGTAGTGGGCACCGGCGCCGAAAGCCGCATGGCAATGGGCGTCGCGAGTGACGTCGAGCACGTCCGGCGACACGAAGACAGCGGGGTCGTGGTTGGCGGCGTCGATCATGGCGAACACCTGGTCGCCGGCGCGGATCGACACGCCGTCGAGCGCCGCCTCACGGAGCGCGGTCCGAACGGTGAGACGCACCGGCGAGTCGTAGCGCAGCAGCTCCTCCACCGCGCCGGACATGAGGTCGGGACGCGCTCGCAACAACTCGAGCTGGTCGGGGTTGCGCAGGAGGGCGAGGAGACCGTTGCCGATCAGGTTCATCGTTGTCTCGTGGCCGGCGACGAGAAGCAGGACGACCGTCGCCAGCAGCTCGTCGGCGCCGAGGCGGTCGCCCGCCTCCTCGGCTGCCACGAGCGCGGTGATCAGGTCGCCCTGCGGCGTTCGCCTGCGCTCCTCGAACAGCGGCACCAGATAGGCGGTGAAGTTGAGGAGCGCGCCGGCTGCGACGCCGAGCTGCGCTGCTGTGACGTCCCAGTCGAGGATGACCGCCAGGTCACGCGTGAAATTGCGGAACAAGTCTCGATCCTCGGACGGTACGCCGAGCAGCTCGCAGATCACGGTGACCGGCAATGGGAAGGCGAAGTCGTTGATCACGTCAAAGCGCCCCGCCGCGCGCAAGGGCACAAGGAGCTCTTCCGTCAGCTCGCGGATCCGCGGGCGGAGCTGCTCCACCGAGCGCGGGTTGAACGCCTTGCCGATGAGTCCGCGGACTCGGGTGTGATCAGGAGCGTCCATGAACACGAGCACCTTCGAGAGCAGCTCGCCGGCGATCTCGGAGACACTGACACCCGCGTGCGTGGTCGCGTTGCGGTGGTCGCTGCTCCACCCGGGCTCCCGCAGCACTGCGCTCACGGCTGCGTGCGATGCAGCCACCCACCCGTCGTCCTCGGGCGCGCGCTGCAGCCCCGCCTCGGGGCGCACGTCGAAGATCGTCATGCGTCGCTCTTCGCCGCGAAGAAGTCCGCTTCGAGTCGGCCCAGCTCGGTGGTGGCTTCTCCCGTAAGGTCCTCTCTGAAGATGGCCGTCCAATCCGCCGTTGCGCGCAAGGCGCCGAGGATCGAGTACAGCCCAAAGAAGATGCGGTTCGTGAAGACGAAATCGCGCGGCACCGTGGCGTGGCGCATCACGTCCTTGTCCATTCTCGCCATGTGACCGAGAAGCTCGGACACAAACCCCGGCGTGAACGTGAACGGTTGCGGCTGGACGTAAGCGGCGAAGTTCTGTCGGCACCACGCCAGCACCTTGTCGGCCGGCGGCGGGCTCTCGGAGCTGGCGAAGCCGTGCTCGATCCAGACCGCCAGCAGGCGCTCGGCGTCGTTGTCCATCGCCGCCGAGTGAAAGTCGAAGAAACCGCGCTTCGTCGCTGGAGTCAATCGCTTCACGCACCCGAAGTCGAGGAACGTGACCGTGCCGTCGTCGTGGAACAGGTAGTTGCCGGGGTGGGGGTCGGCGTTGAACACGCCGAAGCGGGCGATGCTCCCGAAGAAGAAGCGGTTGATCGCTTCCCCCCACCGGTCGCGCAGCTTCTGATCGACCTCGCCGATCGCGGTCCACCGCCGTCCGTGGACCATCTCCATGGTGAGCACCCGCTCGCTGGACAGTTCCGGGAACACCTCGGGCACACGCGCGAACGGATGTCCCCTGTAGTGCTCCGCGAACTCCATCTGGTTGGCCAGCTCGGTGCCGTAGTCGACCTCTTCGCCGATGCGCTCCGCGATCTCGTCGGCGACCGCGCGAACGTCGAAGTTGCGATATTGAGGAACAACGCCCTTGACGATCTTGACGAACGTGAACAGCAGCTCGGTGTTGGCCAGGTCGTCGCTGATGGCATCGGCGACGCCGGGGTACTGCACCTTGACCGCGACCTCGGTGCCGTCGTGCAGCCGGGCGGTGTGCACCTGCCCGATCGACGCGGCGGCCATGGGCTCGAGGGTCAACTCGGCGAAGAGCTCTTCGGGCGGGCGTCCCAGCTCGCTCTCGATCACCGCGGCCACGAGTACCGGCTCCATCGGCTCGGCATCGGCCTGCAACGACGCGAGGGCGGTCCGGTAGACCTCGCCGTACGGACCCTCGATGACGGCGCTGGTGTCGACGAAGGACAGGATCTGGCCCACCTTCATGAGCACGCCCTTCGAGCGGGACAGCACGTCGGCGTACCGCTCTGCGTTGCGCACGTGGAACTCGAGGCTGGCACCCCGCTGGCCCTTGAGGCGACGGCGCAGGACCTCGACCACGCCTCCACCGGCGGCCCGGGCCGAGAGGGCGGCGAGGGGCGCCGTGCGCCGCACCCGCCCTTGGGGGATCGTCATCGCGGACTACCTCACTTGCCACTGACGGTGCCTCAGTGTTTACTGAGACCGTGCCGACCGCGTCAAGTTCGACCAAGGAGCGCTTGCTCGACGAGGCCATGCGGCTGTTCGGCGAGCGCGGCTATGACGCCACGCCCGTCGCGGAGATCGAACGCTCAGCAGGGCTCACGCCGGGCGCCGGAGGCCTCTTCCACCACTTCCGCACCAAGGAGGAGGTGCTCGTCGTTGGGATCAACCGCCAGCTCGCCCGGCTCGAAGCGGTGCGCCAGATCCGGGGCGCCGTGCCGCCCCTCGGCAACCTGCGGGCCGAACTCACATTGGTGGCGCGCTACGTGTTCCTGGAGCTGGAGGAGGAGCAGGAGTTGCTCCGGGTGCTCATCTCCGAGAGTCGTCAGCGCCCCCACCTCCTAGCCGGCGCGGTCGACCAGGTCGTGCGTGGGACGTTCAATGAATTCGCCTCGTTGCTCGGTCGCTCGGGCGGAACCGAGGTGGGTGCGGCGCTCGCGCTCGGCTCGTTGGTGGCGTTCGCGTCGGCCGAGCTGCTGCTCGGTCAGCCACCCGTCGACGCCGACCGTGAAGAGGTCATCGCCACCTGGGTCGAAATGGTCATGCGGCTCATCGAGGGTTGAGACTCCTTGACCCCCCGGCAGGCGCAGCGCCGAGGGCGAGTCGGGCGGGTGGGTGGCAGGCCAGACCGGCCAGAGCGACGACACATCAACACCTCCGAACCGCACTCATGGCGCGTCTGCGACATTCCGGCGACGCCTGCTCGACACGGCGCGTGGTGAATCCGGGACGCTCCCGAAGTGGTTCGGCTGCTCGCTCGCAGTCGAGATCGCGGATCGGTGTGACAAGCCCGTCAAACCAGGGGTGGAGCGAGCCTCTAACCCAGGGTCGATGACGGCCTGGGCACTGGGTTCATACGCTGTTGAGCGCGTGCGGTCGTGGCCTGCCAGGCCGCTCCCGCCGAGATGGAACAGCGAGACGGGAGTCGTGGGGCTCTAGGTGGTGCAGCCGCAGCGGTCGTTCCGGGTGTCGGTGGCGCGACTCCGCAGGGGGCCTAGCTGGGTGCAGGACGTCTTCGACTCCGACGGTGTCGGTCTGCCCAGGCTCATGGGGGTGGCCGGCGCCGCGGCCATGGGCCTGGTCGGCGCCCTGGTCGCCAGTGCTGATCCAACCCCACTGCGGATCGGCCTCGCCCTGGTCATGGTGTCGCCCTGGATGCTCGATCTGAGTCGCTGGTCCCTGCCCCGGCTGCCCTTTGCCGTCGTCGCCGCACTTGCGGCCTGGGCGCTCATCGGCAACACCAGCAGCAGCTTGGCCGAGGCGACGTTGATCTATCTCGCCACCTACATGGGCTTCGTGGGCACGCTGCCGGAGAGCCTCCTGGTCCTGGCCCTGTGTGCCGCCTGGCCCCTTCGTGGCGCCTGGGTGCAGCGCCACATCGTCCAGGGCTGGTACCTGCAGGCCGTGGGGTCGACCGCGGCCTGGACGGCCGGGGCCATCGCCCGCCATCTCCAGCGCGTCGTCGGTGAGCTCCGCGCCGCCCAGGCCGAGCTGGCGGGCCAGGCCGCCCTGGCCGAGCGCCAGCGCATCGCCCGCGAGATCCATGACGTCGTGGCCCACTCTCTGGCAGTGACGATGCTGCACCTTACGGGGGCCCGGATGGCTCTGGGCGAGGGCAACGAGGTCGTGCGCACCGCCCTGGTGCAAGCGGAGAGAGCGGGACGACAGAGCATGGCCGACATCCGCCGCACGGTCGGGCTCCTTGCTCCCGGATCCGGCGACGGCGCCGCCCCGCCCGCCCCCGGCATCTCCGACATCGACGCCCTGGTGCAGAGCTACCGCGCCGCGGGCATGGACCTGGGGCTGGAGGTGACGGGAGATCCGGGCCCCGTGTCGCTCCCCGCTGGCCTCGGCCTGTACCGGATCCTCCAGGAGTCGCTCACCAATGCCGCCAAGCACGCGCCAGGACACCGCACCGAGATCTCGCTCAGCTACGAGTCGAACAGCGCGTGGCTCAAGGTGACAAGCCAAGGCCCGAGTGCCCCCTCCGCTGGGCACGACGGAATGGGGATTCCGGGCATGCGCCAGCGGGCCGAGCTCCTCGGCGGTGAGCTGTGCGCGGGGCCGACGGCGCAGGGCTGGGTGGTGGAGTCCCGGCTACCTCTCGTCGGAGAAGCCACGGCGTCGTGATTCGGGTGCTGCTCGTGGACGACCAAGAGCTGGTCCGTGCCGGTCTGCGCCTCATCCTCAGCCCCGAGTTCGGCTTCGAGATCGCGGCCGAGGCGGCCGATGGCGCCGCCGCCGTCGATGCCGTGGCCCGGGTGCGCCCCGACGTGGTGGTGATGGACATCCGCATGCGGGGCATGGACGGAGTCGAGGCCACCCGGCGCATAAGGCAGCTATCCAGCTCACCCCCTGTGCTCGTGCTGACCACCTTCGATGACGACGAAGTCCTCTCCGGCGCCCTGCGGGCGGGCGCATCTGGGTTCGCCCTCAAGGAGGCTCCAGGAGAAGAGCTGGTCCAAGCGGTCCGCGCCGTGGCCGAGGGCGAGGGTTGGGTCGACCCATCGGTGGCAGCCCGGGTCCTGGCCACCTACCGTGCCGGCGCACCTTCCCCCGAGGCGGCCAGCGCCGACGTCGCCGGGCTGACGACCCGGGAACTCGAGGTTGTTCGTGTCATCGGGAGAGGCTCGTCCAACGCCGAGATCGCACGAATGCTCGTGATCGGCGAGGGCACCGTGAAGACCCACATCAACCACATCCTCACCAAGCTCGGCCTGCGCGACCGGGCCGCGCTCATCGTGTTCGCCTTTGACCACGGTCTCGTGCAACCTCGGGCATAGGAGCACGGGTTGGGCTAACACGCAGCCGATCACGCCGAGCGCCGATGACGTGGTAACCCTCGATCCGTACGGTCTTCGTCATGACCTTCGGAGAGGCGAGCTCGAGTGTCAGGTGGCCCGTGGTTGGCCCCCTCACACGACGGCGTGTCGGAACTCGGCGTTCAGCGCGGCTCGGATCGGCGCCTCGCGGCGACGAGAAGGTGCGCTTGTTGGCCAAGAACTCCCTGTTGTCGGGATGTCGGTCGGCTGACCTCCTAACTCTCGCCCGCGCTGGGGAACTTCTCGCGGTGCTAGGCGGCGCCGACCTCGGTACCTACAGGCCGAGAGCGCACGCCATTGTCGTGCTCGACGGCATGGTCGACGTAGAGGCCCGATCTAGAGTCGCCACGCTCGCCGCTGGCCAGTCGCTCGGCCTCGTTGACGTCGCCGACCGGACCTGGGAGGACGGCGCCCACGCCACGGCCAAGAGCGATGCCACCGTCCTGGTCGGTCGGTGTCCGAAGCTCTTCGCTGCCCTCACGTTCCGGCCCGCGCTTGGCGCGATCTTCCTTGGCGGACCGAGGGCGCAGTGGCGAGGGGCACCAAATTGGCGAGCATCGAACCACCGATCCGGGTGCGTGCCGAAGCGCGGCTGCGTGCGAGCCGGTTCAAGACCGGGTAACGGGTCGGACGAAGCTGAGAGCCTTCGATCGCGTGGTCTCGGCCTATTGTGACCCCGTTCACCCCGACTCCCCGGTCGACGGCGACGCGCCCCAACGCATCGTGCGCCCGGCGCGTTCCATTGGTGTGGCTTGTATTGTCCGAGCATGGCTGGGAAGCGGGCTGAAGGGCTTCTGGAGATGATGTTCTTCATCGAGATGTTCACGCTGAACCGAGCGTGGAACGGTCTGTCGGACGAAGAGCTGAGGTGGGAGCCGATGCCCGGTTCTTGGACTGTCCGGCCGGTCGAGCAGTGCCGGACGCCGACGCCGTTCTTGGTCGGCGGATGGGCGGTCGACTTCGATGCAGGGCTCGCGGCCGCGACCGAGCCCCTCACTTCGATTGCGTGGTTGTTCTGGCATGTCGGCTCAATGCCGGGACGGGCGGCAGAGCTCGACTTCCTCGGGGGGTCTCACAGCGCCGCGAGCGGCTGGACCTCGCCGTACATCGAGACGCATCCGATCTTCACGACCGCTGCGGAGGCGGTGGGGACGATGCGAGCCGGGTGGCGGGCCCTCGACGCTGCTCTTCGGTCCGCAACGGACGAACAGCTCGAGCAACCGACTCGGTTCTGGGGCTACGGCGGACCCGGGCCGATGGGTACCGGCGCGCGAATTGTCGCATCGACGCTGAACGAGATCAGCCACCACGGCACTCAGATCGGCGTGCTTCGCGACTTGTTCCGTCTCCGTGGCGACGCGCCTATCGATTACCAGCCCGAATAGCAGCACCGAATCGTGCTCGCTAAGCTCGACTTGGCCGACCCGGACGGCGCGTAACGCGTGCCTCGAAGAAGCGTGATGAGGGCATGGTGCGCTCACTCCTCGCCGTTGACGATGTTCAACCAGAAGCTGATGGCGAGCGCGGTCATCGGGGGAAAGCCGGCGCATCATGGTCGACGTAGAGGCCCGATCTAGAGTCGCCACGCTCGCCGCTGGCCAGTCGCTCGGCCTCGTTGACGTCGCCGACCGGACCTGGGAGGACGGCGCCCACGCCACGGCCAAGAGCGATGCCACCGTCGACATTCTCGCCTGGATCGTGCAGTACACCCGACCGAATACCAGGTCGGCCGCCGCGTCGACGTGCACGTACCGGCGGCTGGTGTTCCGAGTTTCCGGACGAGTCCCGGCGTGCCCGCGACCAGCGAGGAACGGCACGTCCCGCGCAGGTGCGAGAGTCGAGGTCAGGTAGTCACGTCAAGCTGTGTCCAAACGCAACCTCGGTCCCGCCAGCACGGCTCTTACCCAGGGGCTTCCATCCCGTAGCGCGGTAGAAGGCGTGGCCGCGCTCGTAGTCAGCGACGGTCCACAGGATCGCCGTCGAGTACCTCTCTCGCAAGCGCTCGAGTGCGTGATTCATCAGCAGTCGCCCGACCCCTTGCCTCCACCGGGCCGGGTTGACCGCGATGGTGTCGAGTTCACCGAGGAAGGCGTCCACGGGATCGCGGCTGGGGCCGATCCCCACGAACCCCACCACTTCGTTGCCTAGGTTGGCGACGACCCAGTCGACGTTCGAGTTGGTGAGGTCCTTGGTCCAGCGCGACACCAGGTCGGACGTCAATTCCCGCGTGCCAATGAGGTGCCCGAAACCTTGGTTCCACGAGTCGATGTATATCCGAGCGACCACGGCCGCGTCCTCAGCGATCGCGCGACGGAGGACGACCACGGCACAAGTGTCGCCGCGGTGTCGGCGTGTCGCCGAGGTCGCCGCCTCCTTGCCAGCTGGCCGGGTTCCAGGGGGCGTCACGGGCAGCCACCGCCCTCAACCCCGATAGCGGAATCGACACCTCTAGGCGATGGCGGGAGATAGCGGCTGATCGGATCGTCAGCCCAGAGCTGCACCTCGATGAACGCCTCCTGCGGCCAGGTCGTCCAGGTCTCATACTCAGGGGCCCAGCGCGGAGAGGGGACGCCGTGGTGCTCGATCAGCTCGGGTAGCTCGCCGAGAAGGAAGACGCGGCCGTGATAGGGCTGGGGCTCTAGCGGCACTGCGAACTCCGGACCGAACCCCATGGCGGTGAAGCTGTCCGGGTAGGTAACGCTGGTCTGGTCCTCGGGGAGAGCCGACAATGCCAGCTGGACCCGCTGCATTCGTTCCGCGAGTCTCTCATACCAAGGCGACTCTCCCAGGACGAAGTAGTGGGGCGATGACCGCTGCGGCTTTCCACCTTTGGCCGTGAACAGATGGCGGAGCCTCGACTCCGTACGTCGCCGCAGGGCCATGTAGCGCGCCCCGAACGGACGGTGCTGCTTGCCCACGCGGCGCAGGCCCTCCATCTCAGCAAGAACTGCGGCAAGCTCGGGGCCGTCTAGGTCCGATAGGTTCAGGAATGGACGTCGCCCGGCCAAGTAGTAATGGGTGACAACTTGGGGAAGCTGGGCCTGGCCAACCACCCTTTCATCCTGCCGTCCCGGGCGAGCACACGGCGAGTGAGATCGGCACCTACAGGATGGGTCTCCGGAGGCGAGCGTCTACATCAGAGCCGTTCGACGTATCGTCACGTCGGCCGGTCGTTACGCCGAATTCCCCGCCCGCATCCCATTGCCTGGGGCCTCGGCGGAAGCGTCTCACTCTCAGCGGGAACGTCAGCGCTGCCGCCCTCGATCCCGATGCCCCGGGCGGGGTTCATTCGCCGCTCGACTTCGTGCCCCGGCCCGACACGCTGGGCGGGCGGCTGGTTCAGCGACGACTGCTCGACGTCCATCTCGATGCCCTCGTTGCCGACCAGCAGCCCGACGGCGGATCGACGTTCAACAGATGTGGACGCCGATCACAGGCTTGGAGTGGCGGGGGCGAGGTCACCGTCCGTACCGCAGCTCGCTCAGAACCGGCTACATCGCTTCCCTGTCAGCCGCTGTGGTGCTCCATAATGTGAGCGCGCCAATCACGGCCGCGGCCGGGCCACGGGAGACCGAACGGCAGCCATTCCGGTGATCGAGGTGGTCTCGTAGCTCGCGGTCGGTCGGAACGTCTGTGAGCTTCCCGGTGCTCCGATAGTGGGCGAGGTTCTTCCCGACGCGCCGCCGTTGACGTCGCGCTGTCCCATCTGCGGTTCGGTCAGTAGCGCAGCTCGGCCAGTACCCCGTAGTGGTCGGAGAGCTGCGGCTGGTCGGCGGGAAGCACCCCGAGGCGCTCGCATCGGGTGGGATGGCCGACGGCTCCGAGGCGAGGCCAGGCCGACAGGATGTAGTCGAAGCGGCGGTCGGGGTACATGCCCACCGCGGCGAGGGGGTTGCGGTTCGACCAGGTGAAGCCGGGTGTGGCGTCGCCCGCGATCTCCCAGGCGTCGTAGAACACGAGCCCGGTGGCGGCGGTGGCGGCCCGCCCGGTGAGCATGCGCATCTCGTCCGAGTCGGCTGCGGCGTTGAAGTCCCCGCAGACGACGATGGGGTGGCGCCTTCGGGTCGACTCGGCGATGAAGCCGGCCAGCTGGCGCACCTGGGTCTGCCGCAGGGCGCTGGCGTCGAGGGGAGAGTCGAGCATGACCACGAAGAGCTGGATGAGCCCCCGATCGCCTTCCAGGCGGGCGAAGAGGGCCTCTCCCATCCCGGAGCCGTCCTCGGCTCGCAGGGCTCGGCGCTCATGAGAATCGACCGGCCAGCGGGAGGCGACCCCGATGCCAGAGACCCAGTCGTCCTGGGCCCAGTCTGCTCGTAGCCGAGGCGCTCGGCGATCACCTCCGGCTGGGACCCCTCGGGCGCGGACCAGGACTCCACGAGGCAGACCACATCGGGGCCAGCCGCCGCCAGAACCTCCTCGATGCCTGCCTGGCGCTGCTCCCAGGCCCCGTAGCGCCCCCAGACGTTCCAGGTGATGATTCGCATCGTGGACTCGACGACGGGGCCGTAGGGCTCGTACTGGTTGAAGCTCACCGCGACAGCCTGGCTGCCTGGCGGCTTGTCCGGCCAGAACCCGCCACGGTTCCCCACCGCTGAGCCGGTAGCTGCCGGACCTCTCACCCGGCGCGCCGTAGGCCAAGTCGTCAAGCGACCCCACGCACCCGAGATCTATGACAAGTTGACGCCGGCGAGGATGCCTGATGGCCCGGGACGGCGCGGAAGCGGACGGTCGTCATGCTCATCAGAACGGCACCACGGTCGCGAGGAGCGGGGCCTGCCTCCTCCCCGGCCACGGCCGGTCGCAGGGAGGTCGAGGATCGTCGCAGCAGCCCGGCTACGCTGCCGCTGACGACGCAATCAGCACTCGGCTGGAGGGAGCGCGCACCATGGAGCCGCCGCAGAACCTTACCGTCGACGAGATCGACCTTTCGGACGACAAGTTCTGGGGCCTGCCGATCGACCAGCGCGACGGTGCCTTCAAGACCCTGCGCGAGCAGCGGCCGCTGGCCCACTATGAGGAGCCAGACGTCGCCGGCTACGAGGAGTTCGTCACCAAAGGTGACGGCTACTACGCCGTCACCCGACACGCCGACATCCTGGCGTGCAGCCGCCAGCCCGAGATCTTCTCCTCGGCCAAGGGTATCGCCGGTGCGCTCGACCAGCCCGAGATGTTCACCGAGTTCTTCGGCTCGATGATCGCCATGGACGACCCCCGTCACGGACGCCTGCGTCGGATCGTCGCGGCCGGGTTCACGCCCCGCATGCTCAAACAGCTCGAGGACCAGGTGCAGGTGGCCGCGAGCCAGATCGTTGACGACGTGGCCCCAACTGGGGAGTGCGACTTTGTCACCGAGGTCGCCGCCAAGCTCCCGCTCAAGATCATCTGCGACATGATGGGCGTCCCGAAGTCGGACTACGACACGGTGTTCACCCGGAGCAACATCATCCTTGGGGCCGGCGACCCGGAGTACGCGCCGGAGGGCGGCAACATCGCAATGGCCCTGCTGAGCGCGGGGGCCGAGCTCGCCCAGATGATGGCCGAGCTAGGTCAGTATCGCCGGGAGCACCCGTCCGACGACCTCACCTCCGCCCTGGTCAACGCGTCCGTGGACGGCGAGGGGCTGAGCGACGCCGAGCTGGGCTCGTTCTTCATCCTGCTCGTCGTGGCCGGCAACGAGACGACCCGCAACGCGATCAGCAGCGCGCTGGAAGAGCTCACGCGTCACCCTGATCAGCGAGCGATCTGGATGGAGGACTTCGAGGGCCTCGCCCCCTCCGCGGTCGAGGAGATCGTCCGCTGGGCGACTCCGGTCAACCACATGCGCCGGACCGCGCTGAAGGACAGCGACGTCAACGGTCACCCGGTCAAACAGGGCGACAAGTTCTTGATGTTCTACCGGTCGGCCAACCGGGACGAGGCGGTCTTCGAGAACCCGTACTCCTTCGACCTGGGCCGATCGCCCAACGACCACGTCGGCTTCGGCGGGCCGGGCCCACACTTCTGCCTCGGGGCCCACCTGGCCCGGCGGGAGATCACGGTCATGTACCGCGAGCTGTTCCGCCGCCTCCCTGACATCGAGATGTCCGGCGAACCCGACCGCCTGCTGTCGAACTTCATCAACGGCATCAAGCACCTGCCGTGTACGTTCACGCCGCGGGACCGCACCACCTGACGCCGGCGGGGCCAATCGCGGCCGCGGCGGCCGCCGTCCGAGCCGCCCGACGAGCTGGCCGCGCCAGTGCGCCCGGGTTGGCGACACCGCTTCGCGGCTCGGAGGCGCTCAGTGCCAGTAGGAGGCGATCCCTGGCGTTCTAGCCACTTCGGGGCTCAGGCGACGATGCCGCCTGCCGCGAGCAGATCACGATAGGCGTCATCAAGGTTGCGCCGCAGACCGGCGGGGTCGGTGATCGCGGCCGGGTCGACGAGCAGGCCCATGTCAAGCGAGCCGTTCTGGCTGATGGTGGTGAGGTTGCCCGCGGTGCCGGCCACCGGGCCGAGGGGGATGCCGGCGAGCACTTTGGCGCCGGCGACGAAGGTCTGGAACGGCGCGCCGCGCAGGTTGGAGGTGGCCAGGTCGATCTTGGCGGCCTGCTGGCGGGCGAACCTGGTGGTCACGGACGTGGGCAGGAGGTTGGCGATGCCCGCGATCGCACTCATGGCGCCACGGCCGCTGACACCGCGTCGGCGTTCGGCCATGAGGTCGCGTATCTCGCGGAACCGCTCCTCGACGGTCTGCGCTCCCTCACCGCGAACCTGGAGCGGCACCGGGGTGAACGAATTGCCGCCCATGGCCTTGTCGGTGCGGGTGCTGACGACGAAGGTCATGTTGATGGCCTCGACGGGCGTGTCGCGCTCGGCGTGGTAGGCGAGTGCGCCAAGCGCCGCGCCGGCTACGAACAAGTCGTTGACCGAGCCGTCCATCGCCTTGGCCGCGGCCTTGGCGTCGTCGAGCGACACGTGGAGCACCTCGAGGTGGCGTCGGCGCGAGCGCTTGGCCCACAACGGCGCGCCGGCATTGATCGTGCGGCCGCCCGTGGCCGTGTCGAGCGTGGACCGGATCTGGTCGACGGCGCTGGTGACACCGCTCGACATCTTGGCGGGATCAGCGAGGAGACCGGCCACACTTCCGACGGCCCGGGTGAGGATTCCGCCCTGGCGGCGAAGGTTGTGGCCAAGAGTGCGGGTCGCGGTGTCGAGGATCGAGTCGCTCATGTCCGCGCCCGCCTCGAGCAGCGCACCCTGTTCGGCTCGGGCCGCCTCGGCGAAGACCTGATCGAGGTCCACCTCGGGCGGGCGCGGTGGCTTGCGCTTCAGGTCGGTATACACCTCGGCCATGCGGAGCGCGCCGATGCCGTCGGCCAGGGCGTGGTGCTGCTTGGTGAAGAGCGCGCCGTTGCCCCCCTGGATGCCCTCGATGCCGTAGAACATCCACAGCGGGCGGGTGCGGTCGTAGGGCTCCTCGTAGAGACGGGTCACCAGGTCGAGCAACTGCCGCATCGAACCTGGCTCGGGCAGGGATAGCCGCCTGACGTGGTAGGCCAGATCGAAGTCCGGATCGGTGGCCCATACAGGCGGGGACAGCCGACCGAGGCCAGGCACGACCCGTTCACGGAGCCGCGACACCCGCGACAGCCCGAAGCGGATCTTCGCCAGCATCAGATCGAAGTCGACCGGCCGGTCGAGGATGGTGAGCGCGGCGCCGTTGGGATTCATCCATGGGTCCTTCTCGACGCTCCACATGAGCGCCTCCTGGTCGGACATGCGGCGCTCGAAGGCCAGCTCACGCTGACGATCCATGGTTGGCGCTGCCTCAGCCATCGTCGCTCTCATGATTCACGAGACTCCCTGGGATCCCACGGCCTCCACAAACTGTTCTCCGTAGGCCTGGCCGCACAGATTGGCGATCTGCGCCATCACCCGATCAGTGATGGCGCGGAGCTGCCTTCCCCGGTCAGCCTCTTGCGTACCTACCCAAACCGGCGGGCCGAAACGCACGGTCACCCGTCTCCCCACCCGGGGGAGCCGCTGGTCTGGCGCCTGGACCTGGTCGGTTCCAATCAGCCCGACAGGCACGATCGGCGCCCGCGACGACAGCGCCAGCCGGGCCGGACCCAGACGTCCTCGGTGAAGCCGGCCGTCACGCGACCTGGTGCCCTCGGGGTACGCGCCCACCAGGCCGCCGCGGCAGAGCACTCGGTGTGCCGCGTCAAGCGCCCGCCGGGCCCCTGCAGGGCTGCCTCGGCGGAGTGGGATCTGGCCAGTGGAGCGGAACATCCACGCCGTGCGTCGTCGGTCGAAGTACTCGGCCTTGGCGAGGAACGACACCGGCCGGTCCACGACCAAGGCGAGGAACACCGAGTCCATGAACGACCGGTGGTTGGCGGCGAGAATGGCGGGACCGTCAGGAAGCCAGCCGGCGCCATCAACGTCGATGTCGTAGGCCGAACGCAACGGACGTCCCAAGATGGCCTTCGCCAACCGGTAGCCCATCGGACCAGCTGTTTGATCCATGCGCACACCTCCTCATGATCACGGCGCGCCGTGATCCTCACACGCCTCGAAGAACGTCGTGCGAACGGCGTGTGACGTTTACGCGAAGTCCCGCGCACCCTTACCGAGACTGACGTGAGTCTCCACCGCCATTCCGCCAAGCCGGCGATGACCAAGGGTCCACACCTCGCCGGGACGAAACGCCTGCCGCCACGCTTACAGCCATGACCGCGCTTGTCAACCAAAACATCGAGGTCCTATCGCGACTGACTCGCCGGGGCACCGCGTACCCAGCTCCCGCTCCAGACGGACGTGCTGCGGCGGGGAGTGGGTGACGACCAAGAAGGGAGGCGTGCCAACTTGTTGCAGCCATAGCCCATGTCCTTCGACCAGCCGTCGGGACCGTCGACGGTATCGAACAGCCTCGACCCATCACGACCCGCGCAAGTGGCCGCCGTCGCTCCTTCGAGGAGCTCGGTGTCGACCGGGTCCTGCTAGGCCGGGCGTGGTCGTCATGGTGTCCTCCGCGGCCTCGTCTCGTGGGCGCCAGTCCCCGTAACGTAACCGTCGAGCGACATGGTGATGTCGGCGATGACCTTCGGCGTGGCCTTGGTGGGTATCGAGTGTCGCCGACGTTGAAGACCACCGCTACCGGACGGTGAGCGCCGCGATGACGAAGCCCGGGTAGCAGGCCAGCAGCGCGATCCCAGCGGCGCGATCAAGGCTTCGCGGCCGCCACGCGAGTGCGAGGGCGGCGACGAGCGCGGCGATCATCACCAGCAGCGGGAGGTGCAGACCGGAGGCCTGCGTGATCCGCAACGGCCGGACCAGCGCCGACGCGCCAAGAGTCATGGTGGCGTTGTAGCCGTAGCTCCCGACCACGGCGGCAACGACCGCCTCGGTGGCGCCCCGACGCGATGCCGACCAGGCCAGTACGACCAGCTCGAAGGCCGTCGTGAACCCGACCAGGGTGAGACCGAGTTGGGTCTGGGTGGAGTCGGCGTGGCTTAGGTGGCGGACACCCTCGACGAGCAGGGTTGCGCCGACCGACATGGCGATGACTCCGGCCATGATGATGGCCAGGTCCCGCCCGACCCGCCGCTGGGTGGACGTGACCATCTCGCATTTGGCCTCGGCCAGCTCAGCGGCTTCACCGAGGGCGGGCGGTTCGCCTTCGAGGATCCAGATGCCGCCCACGTAAAGGACGTAGAGCCCGACGAGGACGGCCCCTGCCCCCCGGCTCAGGTGTCCGCCCCACGCCATGGCGGCGCACACCGCGCCCAGGGGGAGGCCGGCGAGCCCGTAGCGGCGGACCCGCCGCCCGAAGGGGAGCGGCGCGATGACCGCGCCGACCCCGAGGGCGACGAGGCACATGGCGACGTTGGCGCCGATGACGTCGCCGAAGGCGACGCCGGGGGCATGGCGCAGGCTGGCGGCGACGCCCGTGGCCAGCTCCTCGGGCTCGGCCCCGGCGAGCAGGAGGGCGAGGGCGAAGGTCGAGACCCGCAGTGCCACCGCCGCGGGCCCGAGATGCTCGGCAAAGGCCTCAGCGCCCCAGACGATCGCGCCCATCCCGGCGAGGACGGCGATGACCCACCCGACGTCGACCACGGCCGTCATCCTTGTCGACGGAACCCGGAGATCGTCGGGGCGCTCCGCGGAGATCGGCTTTCCAGGGCCGCTGGCGCGCAATTCATCTCGGCTCCTTTTCGAGGGTTCGGACTCACCGTGTGGGCCGTCGCCCGGCCTTTCCGGCGCCACGTGTGAGCTCCCATTCCGTCCGGGTGAGCCACCAGATGCCATGGGCAACCGAGGGAAGGTGGGAGAGGACCCGCTCTTCCTCGAGGTGGAACCCGAGCCGGCGGGCGACTGCGACAGAGCGGGTGTTCTCCGGAAGAATGACGCTGCACAACGCGTCGCGGTCGAGCTCGTAGAATGCGTAGCCCACAGCCCGCCGGGCCGCCTCGGTGGCGTAGCCCCGACCCCAGTGCTCGGGTCGCAGCACCCAACCGACCTCGACGCCAGGCCAGTCGGCCCGCTCGGGATGGTGGAGTCCGGTTCGGCCTACGAACTGGCCCGTCGCCTTCTCCTCGAGGGCCCATTGGCCCGTGCCTCGCAGCTCCCACTGGCCGAGCCAGCCCGTCATCTGTGACCAGGCGTCCCAACGCCCGACGTCGTCGGCCAGGTGAAGCGCCCGGCGCACCGGTTCGGCCTGGAGCATGGCCGTGTAGTCGTCAACATCCGACTCGGCGAAGGGGCGCAGCACGAGCCGCTCGGACTCGATCCTCGGGCAGGTCATCAGCCGAGTGGAGGCAGCGCTGGCAGACGATCCTGGGAGGCCCTGAGTGTGTCGCCGGTGGAACGGCCCGAGAACCAGGAGAGGATGTCTGGTCGCTCCCCTCCGACCGTGTAGCTGACGTCGTCGAGCTCGACGAGCCAGTCGTCCGAACCATGTCGCGCCGGCCCGTTGACGGTGACCCCCTGTCCTCCCAGACGGGGTCACGGTGTCGTCGAGCAGCAGACGAGGAGGGGCTCAGGGCTGTCGGCGAACGTGTAGCCGGCGCCAAGATCTACGTGGTGAAACTCGACCTCCCGCAAACGCATCTCGACGGGCCGCACCGCAGGAATGAGCGCCGGGTGGGCGGAGACAGAACCGAAGGCGATCTGGCCGGCCCAGCGTTCCGCAGGCATGCACTCGGCGTCGACCACGAAGCGTCGTGAGCTCTCGAGCGCGTCGGCGATGATCACGTCGGCCGGGCGGCCTGCACCGGCGTCTATGTCGGCTGCTCGGGTGGCGGACGACGCGTACATGCGCACCAGATGGCCGCTGCGGACGCTCAGGAGCAGGTTCCTCGTCCCGTCGGCGTTGCGGGCGATGTGGGTGAGGACATGAGCGCGTGTCCATCCCGGCAGCAGGGACGGCCGGCCCAGGTCCTCGGGCGCCATCGTCTTGACCGTGGCTGCGAGCCGCTCCGTGGCGGCCAGCAGTTCCTTCAGGAGGTGGGTCACCCCTGGGCCCTGACCCATCTCTGTCTCCTTTCGTTGCTCAGCGCGGGGTGTGATCCGCCATTTCGTAGCCACAGGCGGCGACGACGGAGCAAGCATGTGTCGTGAGCCCACCGACGCTAGTGATCGTGAGCGGGCCTGCGGGGTCGGGGAAGACGACACTGGCGCACGGATTGGCGCGGACGATCGGCTGCCCTGCGATCTGCCGCGACGAGATCAAGGAGGGCATGGCGCATGCGACCGGCCAGTTCGATCCCGCGCCGGGCGATCCGCTCACCGTGCGAACACTGCCGCTGTTCTTTGCGGTCGTGCGGCTCCTTCTCGAAGGCGGAGTCACGGTCGTGGCCGAGGCGGCTTTCCAAGACGAGCTGTGGACGCCCAACCTCGAGCGGCTGAGCCAGCTGGGGCGTGTTCGCATCGTTCAGTGCCACACCGATCCCGGTACAGCTCGGGAGAGGACCAGGGACCGCCCACCGAGGATGGCCCACGCCGATGCCCAGGTCATCGACGACCCGCGATACTTCGAGGACTTCCGTCGGGTGGCGATGTCGGCTCCGACGATCGACGTTGACACCACTTCGGGTTATCAGCCGTCGATCGAGCACCTCGTCGCCTTCATCAACGACGGCTGACCCACCGCGTGAGCTATGGATTGGCGACGACTCCGAGTTTGGCGGGGCTGACCGGGACACCGCCGGTGAGAGCGCGTTGAACGGATGGCGGTGCCTGGTCGGCAGGGCTGAGCACGAACCCGGAAGTGAGGTTGAGGCTGTCGACAGCAGGCGCTGTCGTCGAAAGTCGAGCCCGCGGCGCAACCGCCAGTTGAGCCGGTACCAGAGGCTGACAGCCGGAGGAGACTCTCGCTAGCCCATGGCGGTGAAGATGACCTCGCGTCGGGAGATCTGGCCCAGCTCTACGCCCTGCTGTGCCGCCCGTTCCCGGCGCTTGACCGCCCGGGCCGCCGCCTCCTGGACGGAGGCGTCATCGGCCAGGACGATCCCGACCATGCCTTCACCCGTGCTGCGGTTGATCATGTTCCGCACGGCCCTGAACCCCGGGGTGGACTTGATGTCGGGCAAGACGTTGGCCTTGAAGAACTCGACGTTCTCATCCACCTTGGCCGGGTCCATCTTGGTCGGGGTGATCAGCAGCGGGGATCCCGGGCCGGGCGGGGTTCCCCCGATCTCCTGGACCACCTGCTCGTAGGCCTGCACCTCCACCAGGCGGCCGCCCATGGCCTTGACCGCGTTCTCCCGCATCTGCGAGGCAGCGGCGTCGCTGGCCTTCATGTCGGCCTCCGTCTCCCACAGCGTGAGGATGCCCACCACGCCTGCCTCTCGGTCGGCACTGGCGGTGATGCCCCGGAACCCTTTCAGCTCCTTCACCTGTGGAAGCACCTCGTCGCGTAGCTGGGCGGCTGCCGCATCCACGTCCGTTACGCCATCGGTCAGGGTCATCCTCACAAACACCGCCGTCTCCCTTCTTCCGGACGACGTCAAGGGTATCGATAACGACAGCGGGACGAGCGGCCAGTTCCTGCCATTGTGCGGCGGCCCCCGCTGGCCCAGGGGGCCCAAGATCGGATTGAGAGGGTGGAGTCGATATCAACCTCGGCTCGAGCGGAAGCGACCCTTGACTTAGAGCGTGCTCCAAGCCTTAGCGTGGTGGCTGTGAGCACGATCGCCATCGAGGAGCAAACCTTCACGATCGCCGAGGTGGCGGAGAAGACGGGGGTGAGCGCCCACGCTCTGCGCTACTACGAGCGCATCGGGCTCCTCGAGGTGGGTCGCCAGGCCAGCGGGCATCGGCGCTTCACCGGGCACGACGTCGACAGGGTGGTTTTCATCGGCCGTCTGCGGGCCACGGCGATGCCGATCCGGGAGATCCAGCGCTACTTCGCCCTGGTCGCCGGCGGTCCCGGGACCGAAGACGAGCGCCTGGCCCTCTTGCAGGCGCACCATGCCACTGTCCGTGCCCAGCTCCGCGACCTGGAGGCGGCGCTGGACGCCATCGAGCACAAGATCGCCCGGTACGGCGGATCCTGCTCTCCCTAACCACAACCGACGCGAAAGGACGGTGACCGTGACGGTCCCCACACGCGCCCCCAGCCGCTCGCCGATCCCGAACGACCAGCCACTGGTTGGCACCGTCGCCCTGGTGACCGGGGCCTCGAGCGGCATCGGCGCGGCCACCGCCGCCGCGCTTGCCGCCCACGGCGCCGCCGTGGCGGTTGCGGCCCGGAGGAAGGACCGGCTGGAGGCGGTCGCCTCCGACATTCGCGAGCACGGGGGCAACGTGCTTGTCCTGGAGTCCGACATCACCGACGAGCCGCAGGCCGGCGACGCCGTCGAGCGCACGGTCGGCGAGCTCGGCCGGCTCGACGCGCTGGTGAACAACGCAGGCGTCATGCTTCTGGGGCCGGCCGTCGATGCTCCACTGTCGGAGTGGAAGCAGATGGTCGAGCTCAACATCCTCGGACTCCTCTTCTGCGCTCACGCGGCCCTACCGCACCTTCTGCGGGCCGCATCTGAAGGCCCCCGCCAAGTGGCCGACATGGTGAACATAAGCTCGGTGGCTGGCCGGGTGGCGCGCAACGGCAGTGGCGTCTACAGCCTCACCAAGCACGGTGTCGGCGCCTTCAGCGAGTCTCTGCGTCAAGAATTCAGCAACCGCTACGTGCGCGTCTCGTTGGTCGAGCCGGGCGCCACCGCCACCGAGCTCGCCGGGCACAACCGGCCCGAGGTGCTCGAGCGCATCCGATCACAGTTCGGCCAGACGATGGACGCTCAGGACATCGCCGACGCCATCACCTACATCGTCACCCGGCCGAGGCACGTGGCCGTCAACGAGATGCTCATCCGCCCAACCGAGCAGGAGCGCTAGGAACTACAGCTAGCCCACTTCGACCCATTCACACCTGTTGATCCTCCCCACCGAGCAAGGAGCAACCCCACATGGAACTCGGCCTGCATGTGTCCGACTTCACCTGGCCCGGCGGAGCGCCGGCGCTGGCACCGACGCTGGTACGCATGGCCCGCGATGCTGAGGACTCCGGCTTTACCCGGCTCAGCGTCATGGACCACTTCTGGCAGATCGGGCACATCGGCCCGCCCGAGCACGAGATGCTCGAGGCCTACACGGCATTGGGCTTCCTCGCGGCCCACACCAAGGCCATCACCCTGAACACACTTGTCACCGGCGTCACCTACCGCGAGCCGGGTCTGCTGGCCAAGGCCATCACCACCCTGGACGTCCTCTCCGGGGGCCGCGCCATGCTCGGCATCGGCGCCGCCTGGAACGCCGACGAGTCGGCCGGGCTGGGCTTCGCCTTCCCGCCTACCGCGGAGAGGTTCGAGCGGCTCGAGGAGGCACTGCAGATCATCTTGCAGATGTGGAGCGACGACGACGGCCCGTACAAGGGCAAGCACTACGAGCTCGGTCGCACCCTCAACTCGCCGCAACCTCTCAGCTCGCCGCGCCCCAGGATCATGATCGGCGGCTCCGGTGAGAGGAAGACGCTGCGCCTGGTGACCCAATACGCCGATGCCTGCAACCTGTTCGGCGGCCCCGATCTGGCGCACAAGCTGGAGGTGCTGAGAGAACACTGTGCGCGCGTGGGCCGCGACTACGAGACCATCGAGAAGACGGCCATCGCTCCGTTCGAGCTCGGCAAGAAGGGCGAGGGGGCCGACAAGATGCTCGCCCAGCTGCGCGAGATGCACGACCTGGGAATCACGGTGGCGACCGGCTCGCTACGGGGTGTGGACGGACCCGAGCTCGTGGTGGCCTACGGCGAGCACGTCATCCCGGAGATCTCCAGCTGGTAGGACCGGACGCGATCCTGCGGCGGACCTACAGCACGGCAACCTCGTCGCCGAGGTGCAGGGCACCCGACGTGGCCACATCGCCGTAGATGCCGGCGCACGCCCACGTGCCCAAGCCGGGAATGTCGATGCGATTGTGGCTGGCTCACGTGCCCAAGCCAGGAATGTCGATGCGATTGTGGCTGGCTATGGTTCGCAGAGTCTCTCGATCTGCGGGCAGCTCCTGCTGAGCGAGCGTCGTCATGACGCAGCGCATGGTCGCCATCGTGACCTGGACCTTGGCCGTGTCCCCCAGGCCAAGCGTCCGTCCGACCCAGTCGTTCTCGACGAAGCCGGGTGGTGTGGCGGCCTCGACGAGAACATTCGGCCGGTATCGGCGGACGTCGAAGCCTGCCGTCGGATTGAGCTTTCGCAGGTGGGCGAGCGTCGCCGTGGTCATGATGTGCAGGACCGAGAGGTCGAAGAAGGTGCCAGCGGGCGCGGCCGCACCCAGCGGGAACCGGCTCACCCGCTCGCCGGTCTCCTCGGTGCCGATGTTGGTGCCGGCGATGACGGTCTCCGGCGCCAAACCCTCCATGTCGGGCCACACCTCTTCGAAGGCTCGGTCGTCGGGGGCGGTCGAGGCCAGGTGGACCTCGCGTCCCAGTTCCTTGGACAGGACAGCGTCGATGGCAGGCTCGTCCGTGCGGGCCCGCGATCCGTCCGGCAGGGTGATCTCGACGACGGAGGCGTCCACGAAGGCGGCCTGGCACCCCAGCAGCCCAGCCCACTTCCGGGGGTTCTTGGCGCTGGCGACCACCCCGCCCTCGAGGTCGATCAGGGCGTAGGCCCGATCGCCAACCACCCCGTTGGGACCGATGGCGCACTCGGACAGTTCTTCACCCAGCATCGACTTGACCGGATAACGCCAGATCCCCACCACGCGATGTGACATGGGCGAACGCTACAGCGACGGGAACTCGGCCCCCGGTGAGACAAGCTGGGCGCAACCCCGACCACGAGGAGGGCCAGGTGGTGCGCATCCCGATCGTGCAGGAGTCCGAGGCGACGGGCGGGCTGGCCCGCCTCTAGGACGAGGTTCGGGAGACCTTCGGCACCGGCTTCGTCCCTGACGTCTTCAAGCTCGTCAGCACCCGCCCGGACTTCCTGCGTCCTCTTCTCGCCCAGTACCAGGCCATGTTCCTCGGTGAGGTACTACGGCGCGAAATCACGGAGTTGATCGCCACGGTCGTCCCGACCACCAACGCCGAGTTCCTGGAGGGGGTCTCCGTTGCCTGCGCCTTCAACATGGTCGACCGACTGGCCGACACCCTGGGCCTCTACGAGCTGGGCCAGCTGAACGAGGCCTGACCGGAGGTCTGGGGCTCGACGGCTATCGAATACCTGGAGAACTCCGCCAGACGGTGGGGTGGTGGCTGAAATGGGCAGCGGACGGGTTGAGCGACTTCAACCGTCGAATGGACGCCACCGCCTCGTCGCGAAGGTCCTCTTCGTCCACGTTGGCCGGGGTCGCCTGCTCGAGGTCGAACTCCTTGACGTCCCAGACGGTCTGGGCGGCGATGACGACGACCTCGCCCTCCCCACCCTCCACGACGACCGACTGATGGCCTCGGGTGTGCCCCGGGGTGGCCAGGATCCGCACGCCCTCGGCGACGTCCTCGTCCCCTCGGACCCGTCGCATCTGACCGTCGGGAACCGTCGCCCACTCCTGGACCGTGTAGTGGGGCTGTCGAGCCGCTTCGACCTCCTCGGCCTGGACGAACACGGGCACCTTCGAGCCGTAGTACAGGGGATTCTGCCCGCAGTGGTCGAAGTGCAGGTGACTGTTGACGATGGCGATCACATCCCGGGCATCGATCCCCACGCCGGAGAGTGCATCCCCGAGGTCGAGTCCCGTCGGTGCGTACACCGCGTCGATGAAGGGGTGGCCACGCCCCACACCGGTGTCCACCACGATCGGTCCGTCGGGATGATCGATGACGAACCCGAACACCACGGCGGCGCCGCCGCTCGTCTTCGCCTCCGGATGGGTCTCCGGAAGGACCAGGTCAGCCAGGTGAAGCCGCTCGATCCGGGGTAGGGAGGGCAACGGGGCCATGGGTCCTCTCCACCGTTGGCGTCGGACGGGGCCGACGCTCTAGCCGTCCTCGCTCACCGCGCCGACCAGGCCGCCCTGGGCACCGTCGCCCATGGCCGACGCAGGTTCGGGCCGGAGGACGGCGGGTGCCTCCACGCTGATACGGGGGACGACACGATCCAGCCACCTGGGTAGCCACCAGTTGGCTTTGCCCAGCAGCTCCATGGTGGCCGGCACCAGCACCATGCGGACGATGGACGCGTCGATGAGTATCGCGGTGGCCAGCCCCAGCCCGAGCAGCTTGAGCACGCGCAGGTCGCCGAGGACGAACGACATGAACACCGCGATCATGATGGCGGCCGCGGCCGTGATGACCCGGGCCGTGGAGGCCAGCCCGTCGGCCACCGCGGTGGCGTTGTCGCCGCTGATGAGGTACTCCTCCCGCACCCGCGACAGCAGGAACACCTCGTAGTCCATGGAGAGGCCGAACAGCACGGTGAACAGCATCATCGGCACCCAGAACTCGATCGGGCCCGGGCGACCGATGCCGACCACGTTCGCCAGCCAGCCCCACTGGAAGATGGCGACGATGACCCCGTAGGCGGCCCCGATGGACAGCAGGTTCATGATGCCGGCCTTCACCGCCACCAGCACCGACCGGAACACGGTCAATAGGAGCAGGAAGGACAGCACGATCACCGCCGTCACCATGATGGGCAGTCGCGCCCCCACGTGGTCGCTGGCGTCGATGGCGATTGCGGTGACGCTGCCCACGTGCACGGCCAGGCCCTGCTGGCTGATCTCGCCTCGCAGCCGGTGGACCAGGTGCTCGGTCGAGCGGTCCTGGGGCGCACCCTTGGGAATCACCGCCACGACGGCCGCGTTGCCGGCAGGATTCACCGTGGGCGGGGCCACGAAGGCGACGTCGGGATCGCTTCGCAGCGTGCTGGCGAAGCGGGTGACGGCGTCGGCGTTGGTGGCTCCGGTGAAGTCGGCGGCCAGCAGGATGGGCCCGTTGAAGCCGGGGCCGAACCCCTTGGCCAGCAGGTCGTAGGCCCTCCGGGTGGTCTGGGACGTCGGATCGTTCCCCTGGTCGGCCACACCCAGACGGATCGACAGCATGGGGACGGCGATGGTCAGCAGGGCGGCCAGGCTCAGGCCGGCCATGAGCCAGGGGCGCTTCTGGATCTGGCGGCTCCAGCGGAAGGCCACCGTGTCACGGTGGTGACGGCGCTTGTGCTCCTTGGCCGCCAGCTTGGCTCCCGCGAAGCCCATGACGGCCGGGACCAGGGTGACGGACGCCAGCATGGTCATGAGCACGGCCAGGATGGCGCCGACGGACAGGCCGTAGATGAAGTTGATCCCCATCATGAACATGCCGAGCAGAGAGATGATCACGGTGCAGCCGGCGAAGAGGACCGCCCTGCCCGCCGTGGTGAGGGCCAGCACGTTGGCATCCTCGGGATCGAGACCATCATGGAGGCCGGTTCGATAGCGAACGACGATGAACAGGGCGTAGTCGATGCCCACCCCGAGGCCGATCATGAGGGCGACATAGGGCGCGAAGGAGGGAACGGTTATGAGGTGACTGAGGAGGCTCACGAACACCGCGCCGATGCCGACCCCGAAGATGGCCGCCAGGATGGGCAGGCTCATGGCCAGCAGCGAGCCGAAGGCGACGAAGAGGATGACGATGGCGGCCAGCACGCCGATGCCCTCGGTGGCTCCCATCGGGGGCTGGATGGCCCGGGCCACGACGGGACCGCTGAGCTCGATCCTGAGGCCAGGGACCTTGACCCTCTTGGCCCCGTCGATCAGAGGTTGGGCCGCTTTGGCCGGGAGATCACCCGACTGCTTGTCGAAGGTCACCGTGGCGTAGGCGATGGTGCCGTCGCGACTCACCCGGCCGAAGCCCTGATAGGGCGAGTCGGTAGCCACGACGTGGGGGACCCGACCGGGCCCGACCTCGGCGAAGAGGGCTTCCATGGCGCTGCGCACTTCGCTGCTGTTGACGCCCTTGGGCGACGTGAAGACGATGTCGGCGGTGTCGCCGGCCCGGGACGGAAAGCGGGCCTTGAGCAGGTCGAAGGCGGCGATGGAGTCGGAGTGGCTCCCGCTGAAGTTGTCGCTGTAGGCGCTGCCGATCGCCCCGCCCAGACCGTTCAAGACGACGAAGCCGGCGAGCCACATGAGCACGACGAGGCGACGGCGGCGGTAGCACCAGCGCGCCAGTTTGGCGAGAGTCATGAGGTCTCCTTCGGGAGCAGGGTACGAACTATGCGGCGGGGAGCGTCGCGGGAGGCGATGGGGGGGCGACCGAACAGCTCCTGGAACACGGCCTCGCGCCAACCGCCGATGAGCAGAAGGGCCAGCGCCGCGCAGTCGGTCTCGGCGCCGAGCCGGCCGAGCGCCTTCTCCCCTTGAAGGTAGGCGGTGATGCCGCGATGCAGCCTGTGCGGGCCCTTGTCGGCGGGCAGCATCACCTCCTTGAAGCGGGCCAGCAGGACGGGGTCGGCGGCCAGGCCGCCCACGAGCGGGAGCATGCTTCGCTCGAAGGCGATGCCGGAACGAGCGACTCGTTCGAGGTTTTCGGCCACCGTCCGCCGTCCGGGGACGAGCCCGGCGAGGACGGCGATGAACTCGGGGAGACGGGCGTCGATGACGGCAAGTATCAACTCGAGCCTGTCGGCGAAGTGGTTGTAGATGCTGCCCTCGGACCGGCCCGCGACACGGGCCACCGACTTGGTGGTCAGCCCCACGACGCCTTCACGCTGGAGAACCTCCTCGGCTGCGGCGACGAGTCGCTGGCGGGTCTCGGCAGGAGCGGGCATCGCTGCGATTCTGGGTGAGCACTCACTCAGCTGTCAAGGCCGCGTTGCTGGCAACACGGCCCGTTTGGGTCACGGTCTGACGAATCGCTTGATGAAGCCGAGGGCCGTGTCGGCGACCTCCCGCCAGCCGCCGTCGATGGTGAGGGAGTGGCCCCGGCCCGGCATCTGCACGATCTCGGTCTCGCTCTTGTTGCGCTTCTGCTTCTTGTAAGAGGCGTTGGCGATGGCCCACGGCACCACGTGGTCCTTTTCGCCGCTCATGATGAGCAACGGGCCCCGCTCCGGGTTCTTGGAGCGCACCTTGGCTTCGGTCCAGGGGTTCAGGTTGGCCGCGGCCGCCTGGAATATGGGAGCCCCCGAGCCCGGCACCGCGTAGGTCTCGTACAGCTCCTTGGCTTCGTCCTCGCTCACGGCGTTGGCGAACGCGTAGCGGAACTGCTCGTAGGTGAGGGGGACAGCCCGGCCCCGGTTGGCGGGATTGTGGAGCACGGGTGCCGCCGACCTGAGGGCGGAGATGGGGAGGGGCAGGACGCCGCGGAAGGGCGCCGGGTCGACGGCGACGGAAGCGGCCGAGACGCCCCGGCCGGCCAGGATCTGGGTGAGCAGGCCACCAAAGGAGTGCCCGACGATGGCGGGCCTGGTGTTGAGCTTCCTGATCACGTCCTCGAAGTGGTCGGCGACCTGCCCCACCGTCTTGTGGGCGAACACCTCCGGGTGCTCCTTGGCGGCCTCGACCGTGTCGGGGTCGTCCGGCCATCCGGGCGCCAGCGTCGTGTAGCCCGCCTCGTCGAAGACGGTCCGCCAGCGGTCCCAGCTGGTCGGGAGCAGCCACAGGCCGTGGACGAACACGACCGGGGTGCGTCCTGACCCATTGGCCTGATCGAGCTGCTCCTCTTCATGCTCGGTTATGACTGCCATCTCGGGTCCCCCTCCACGCTGCCGGCCGCACGTTTTGCGCCTCGGCAGGGCCCGGCGGACGGACCATCTCGACGCCGGCTCAGCCGACCTCGGTCGCCCCCCGGAGACCCTGTGCCCACACCGTAACCAGCGCCGAGCCAAATCGGGAGTCCCCGGCGCGCCATCCGTTGGGGACGAACTCCGCGATCGATCCGCACCCGGTACACAACGCCGTCACTCGGACCCGGTGGACGCGCTCAGGTCGGCCCGAACCGCTCCACCCGGATGTCGGGCGTGGGGAAGCCGGCGTCGATCAGGAGATCGGTGGCGGAATCGGCGAAGCCGGCTGAGCCGCAGACGTAGGCGACCGAGTCCTTTTCCATGGAGCCGGCGAGATCGGCCCGGTTGAGGCGTCCCGGCGGTCGCGTCCATCCCGGTGGGGGCCGGCGGGTGTAGACGATCGCCGTCTCCGGACCAGGCAGCTCTCCGGCGTAGTAGAGCTCGGCCTGGCTGCGGGCCGAGACGATGAGGCGCACGAGGTCCGGGCGTCCCATGCCCCGGGCCAGGCGGAGCATGGCCATCAGGGGCACCACTCCGGAGCCGCCGCCGATGAGGAGCGCGGGGGTGTCGCCCCGCCACACGAACCAGCCGCCGATGGGACCGCGGATCTCCAAGGAGTCGCCGGGCGCGGCCACGTCGTGCAGGAAGCTGGAGACCTCTCCGTCGGGGAGGCGCTCGACGGTGAGCTCTATCTCGGCCGACCCGTCGGGGGGACTGGCGACCGAGTAGGACCGGGAGGCCGTGTAGCCGTCGGGGGCGGTGAGGCGCACCACGTAGTGCTGGCCGGCCAGGTGGGGTGACGGTTCGGGCAGCGCCAGGCGGAACGTCTTGGCCGTGGCCGTCTCGGGCCGGACCTCGACCAGGGTGGCCGTCTGCCACCGGCCCGGTCGGGGCGGTGGTACCGCCGGCGGTGCCTCAGTCACCCTGATAGCGCTGTTCGAGCCACGGGTCGCCCCGGTCGTGGTAGCCGTTCTGCTCCCAAAACCCCGGCTCGTCGTGGTCGAGGAGCTGCAGCCCGGCCACCCACTTGGCGCTCTTCCAGAAGTAGAGGTGGGGGACGAGCAGCCGGGCCGGACCACCGTGCTCGACCGGAAGGGGCCTCCCGTCGTAGCTCCATACGACCCACGCCTTGCCATCGGTCACGTCGGCCAGGGGCAGGTTGGTGGTGTAGCCCGTGTGCCCAACGGCCAGGACGTGTGTCGCGGACGGCAGAGGCCGGGCCAGGGCCAGCAGGGTGTCGACCGACACGCCCCCGAAGCTGACACCCAGCTTGGACCAGGTGGTGACGCAGTGAATGTCGCCCTGGAAGGTGGAAGGGGGAAGGGCGTGCATCTCATCCCAGGTCCAGGTCTTGTGCTGCTCGACCAACCCTTCGACGGTGAAGGTCCAGGTGTCGGTCGCCAGCCTGGGTGTCGGCTCGGCGGTGAGGACGGGCCAGTCGCTCCCGACGTCGTACTGGCCGGGCGGGAGCCGGGCGTCCCGAGGGCCCCGGTCTCGGCGACGGAAGCCTCTGGTGAAGCTCATCTGGCCGCTCCTCTCGAGGTCGAACCAGGGCCGGCCCGAGGGTCGGGCACGGACGGGTAGGGACGCTCATAGCCTGGCACCGGTCTGATCTGAGGGCCGAGCCCGGCCCATGGGCGGCCCATCGTGGATAGGGTCGGATCCGTGGAGCAGCGGAAACTCGGCACCCAGGGCCTGGAGGTCTCCGCCCTGGGGCTTGGCTGCATGGGGATGTCCCAGGCCTACGGTCCGGCCGACGAGGACGAGTCGGTCGCCACCCTCGGGCGGGCGCTGGAGCTGGGCGTCACCTTTTTCGACACGGCCAACGCCTACGGCCGGGGCCACAACGAGATCCTGGTCGGGGGGGTGCTCGCCAGGCGCCGGGACGAGGCGGTCGTGGCCACCAAGTTCGGCATCACCCGCTCACAAGACGGTCACATGGCGGTCAACGGGAAGCCGGACTACGCCAAGGCCTGTTGTGACGAGTCGCTGCGACGGCTGGGCATGGAGACGATCGATCTCTACTAGGGCGAGCTCGTGACCGAGGGCAAGGTCCGCTACCTCGGGCTGTCGGAGGCCTCCGCCGCCACCATGCGCCGGGCCCACGCCACCCATCCCATCGCCGCCCTGCAGAGCGAGTGGTCGCTCTTCAACCGGGAGCCGGAGGAGACGGTCCTTCCCACCCTGCGCGAGCTGGGCATCGGCTTCGTGCCCTTCAGCCCGCTCGGCCGGGGCTTCCTCACCGGTGAGATCACCACGCCGGAGGACTTCGCCCCCGACGACTTCCGCCGGTCCAATCCCCGCTTCCAGGGGGAGAACTTCACCCGCAACCTGCAGCTCGTCGATCGGGTTTCCCAGATGGCCGGGGACAAGGGGTGCACGCCAGGCCAGCTGGCCCTGGCCTGGCTGGTGGCCCAGGGCCGCGACGTGGTGCCCATCCCCGGTACCAAGCGACGCCGCTATCTGGACGAGAACGCCGCCGCCCTCGAGGTGACCCTCTCGCCCGACGACCTGGCCCGCATCGACGAGCTCCTGCCCGTGGGCTCGGCCGCGGGACCGCGGTACCAGGACATGAGCCACATCGACGAGTAGGCGTGCGGCCTGGGTGTCCCCCGGAAGTCTTGAGTGAGTGTCAAGAGCCGTACCATGGTCCGATGCCCCGCACCCGGGCCGACGTGGCCCGCACCGACAAGCTCGACGAGATCGTCGAGGCCGCCCGGGGACGCCTCGTCGACGGCGGCTACGGAGCGCTGTCTGTGGCCGACATCGCCCGCCAGCTGGGCGTGGCCCAGAACGCCATCTACTGGTACTTCCCCACCAAGGACCACCTGCTGGTGGCGGCGGTCGAAGGAATCCTGCACGACATCCTGGACTGCAAGCCCAAACGGGGTGCCGCCGTCGATCGGGTGCTCTGGTTCGCCGAGCGGTTGCACGAGTTCCAGGACCTGCGCCTCACCATTCGCGAGCGGGCCCGGTCCTCGGAGGCGGTGGCTGCCTTCGAGCGCAACGTCGTGGGCCTGCTGCGGCTCCTGCTCGTCAACTCCTTGAGCGAGGTGGCGACTCCCGATCACATCGACGACGCCGCCGACGCGGTCATGGCCCTGTGCGAGGGTGTCCTGCTCCGGGACATAAGCGCGGCCCACCGCAGGCGCCTGTTGCGCTTCGGCATCGAGCGCCTCCTCGGTCCCGAATCCACGGTCTGAGCCGTGTTGCCCGTCAGCGGGACGGCGTGCGGGCGGGCCCGGCCCAGCCTGACCCCCGCCTGATCCTCGGAAGGAGGGCGGGCACCCTCTCCCGGTAGCGCTCGTACTGGGTGGGATCGTCGAGCAGAGCCACCAGGCGAGCTTCCTCCTGGCGGGTGAACCACTGCGCCCCGAGGGCCAGGACGACGCAGGCCACGGCCACCATCGGATAGCCCGTGACCAGGAAGCTGCCGAGCTGGAAGGCGATGGCGGCGGCGTAGATCGGATGGCGGACGCGCCCGTAGGCGCCGGAGGTCTTTAGCTCGAGGCGGCCGTGCTCCTCGAAGAACGGAGTGAAGGACCGCACCCTGAACCCGATCTGACGGTCGGCCACGGTGCCGACTGCCGAGGCGGCAACGACGATGACCCAGCCCAGCGCCGCCATCCCGGCCCGCGGATGGAGGCGACCGGCGAAGGTCCAGCGGTGGAGGACGGCGACCAGGGCGCCGACCCCGCCGAAAGAACCCAGCAGCATCACGTAGGTGAGGGTGCGCCGCCTCCTCCAGAACTCGAACCAGCGCCAGAAGACGAAGAAGTACAACGTCGCGGCCGCCGGTAGCACCGCCATCCAGGCCAGCAGCTGCCTCCACCGCATGTCGGTTCGGAGTGTATGGCCTGCAGCGCCGGGAGCCAGCAGCCCGGCGCCGGCCCGAGGCAAGCTGTGCCTCCATCTGGCGGCCGGGGAGAGGCGTGGAGGACTGCTTCATCTGCGACAAGCACCGCCAGGGCGACGCCGCCCAGGGCGGAGTCATCTACGACGACGACCTCGTCTACGCCGGTCACGTCCACGCCCTCAACGGACCCACCGCCTACCGGGGCTATCTCATGGTCGAGCCCAAGCGCCATGCCGAGGGCCTGGGCGACCTGACCGACGAGGAGGCCGCCGCCATCGGGCGTTTGGTCAACAGGCTGGCGCGCGCCCTCAAGGAGGCGACGGGAGCCGAGCACGTGTACAGCTTTGTGTTCGGCGACGCTGTTCCCCACCTCCACGTCCATCTGGCACCGAGGTACCCGGGCACGCCCCGTGAGTACTGGGGGGCGCGCCTGAACGACTGGCCCCATGCCCCGCGCGTCGACCCCGCGGGGATGGGCGACGTCGTGGCTGGTCTGCGCCAGTACCTCAGGGGCGGCTGAGGAGGGCTCAGGCCGGGGGCTGGGGGAGGCGCCGGCACAGGAGCTGGCCGCCTCCTGACGCCACCATGCGGCCCTCGACCGACCAGAGGCGCCCGGTCCAGCCCATCAGCCCGTGGCGGGCCACGGGGGCGTAGCCGTCGCACAGGAGCCACTCCGAGTGGGGCTGGGGATCGTGGAAGGCGACGTAGAGGTCGAGGCTGGGCGCGTAGAACTCGGGTGGCCCGGTGACGTGCTGGCGGGAGGCCGCGGGCCAGCTCTGCACGTCGATGAGCACCACCGAACGGCAGGCGTCCACCCACGGATCGGCAAAGGTCGCGGTGGGCTTGAACCGGCACCACTCCTGCCACACGGGCGGAAGGGGCGCGGGCGGCGGCCAGTCGACACGGAAGTCGATGGGCTTGGAGTCGAGGTTGTTCCAGAAGGGGAAGGGGGGCTTGCCCTCGACGCCCGCCCCGGCCAGGAGCTCGGGAATCGACTTGAGCTCGTCGGGCCCGGGGAGGCGGGGGGCTTCGGCCAGGTCGTGCTCGAGGCCCATCACGTCCCCGATCGACCACGCCGTTCCCTCCAGGATGCGCCTGCCGTCCTGGCTGACCTCGACCCTGTGGGCTGCCGCAGTGCGGGCGCCGCGCAGCTCGGTGACGGTGATGTCGACGGTGTCGAAGGCGGCGACCCCGAGGTAGTGGCAGAAGAAGCTGGCCGGCCTGGCGAACGGCGTGGTGGCGGCGACGGCCCTGAGCGCGGTCGACGCCAGGTAGCCGCCCATCGGTCCCCAGATCTCCCACTCGGCGCTGAGCTTGGCCCGGAAGCGGGCCTCGTCGACGCGCTCGACCGCCGTGTCCTGCCCCAAATCGCCCATGGCCCGCAGCGTAGGAGACATGGATGAGCGGGCCGCCACCTATTCGGACGGCGGGGCCGGGTCGCGCCGTCACGAGCCTCGGCCCGGCCGCGGACTGGTCATCGCGTCGGCCCCAGGGCGGCCACGTAGATGGCCGAGGGGTTGCCCGGCTGCCAACCGGGCAAGGGGTCGATCGTGTCGACCTGCACGAAGCCCCGCCCCTCCCAGAAGGCCCGGGTCGCCTCGTAGGGCGGGTAGCCGGCCGAGCCGTCGAGGGTTTTGGCCAGCACCACGCGCACGCCGCCGGCCGCGAGATCGTCGAGGACGCGGCCCAAGAGACGCGTCCCCAGCCCCTGCCCGCGCCGGGAGGCCTCGACGGCTGCCCACAGCATCTCCGCCCCCCGGCTGCCACGGGCGGCGGCCACGGCGAAGCCCACGACCTCGCCCCCATCCGCGATCACCCAGCCGCGGTGCCGGCCCAGGTCCATGGCCACCTGGCCGGCCACGTCGGGCGTGAAGAAGTCGGGCAGGCCCGCCACGACCCCGAGGCAGGCGTCGAGGTCGGCCGGGGACCAGGGGCGGACGACCATGCCACCGTCGGCGCCTGGGCTCAAGGCTGGTCGAGGAGGGCGCGCACGGCCTCGTCCACGCTCAGCACGCCTCGAGGGCGCAGGCTGGCCTGATGGACGAGGGCAGCCTGGACCGCGGGCAGGAAGAAGTCCCCGGCGTGAGACCCGGCCGCGGCCTCGCCCTTCTCGGCCACGAAGCCCACCGCGCTCACCACCCCGGAAGAGTCCACCGCCCCGGTGGCGGCGACCGTGCGCCCGTGGGCGAGGTCGCGCGATCCGAGCATGTCGGCCAGGAGGAGGGCGTAGACGAGACCCCCCGATGGCCCGCCTATGGGCCGGGACCGGAAGCTGACCTGGAAGGGCAGGGAGAAGGAGGCGTGGCGCGTCTCGAGCACGACCGGAAGCCGGCCCTGACCCTCGCGGCCGGACGGGAGCGGCACGGGGACGAACACCGTCCGCCCCTCGCGCTCGACCGTGAGCACGGACGCCCCCGCGCCCTGGTGGCCGCGGACGAGGCGCTCCACGTCCGAGCCCAGGTGGACGGCGGCGCCGTTCACGGCCGTGATGACGTCGTCGGGGCGAAGGGCGAGGGACCCGCCGGAGCCCGCCAGCTGGACGACCCGGGCTCCGTCACCGCCGGCGTGGACGTCGATCCCGGCCGCCCTGGCCCCGGCCACGGCCGCCTCCTGCTGGGCCTGGCGGAAGAGCTCCTCGTCCTGACGTCTCACCTCGGCCAGCTCGGAGACGGAGGGGGCCCGGCCCCGGATGGGGAACCTGCGCCGGCGTGACGCGACGGCCAGCAGGGCCGACCAGGCCGAGGGCCGGTCGAGACGGACGGGGAGGAGGAGGTAGCGCCCGTGCACACCGTGCACGGGCGTGCCGGTCACGGTGACGTCCTGGGAGATGTCGATGGGCTTCAGCGGGGTCACCACCATCATGGGCGGGTGGTAGGCGAAGCCGGCGATGACCAGGACGGCGACAGCCACCACGCCGGCTCCGATCCGGACCGGCCACGGCACGGGCTGGCGGACTGCGACCTCGTCGGGTCGGGCCGGCCCTGAGGGCTGACCGAGCAGGAGGGTGGGGAAGGGCCACCCGCTCGACCGCACCGATCGCCCCGGGCGTACGACGGTGAAGGAGAGCGGCGTGGTCCTGGCTGCCGGTTGGGGCCACGACCTGGCCACCCTCCGCCAGTCGGCCGTGGCCGCGGCCCGGAGCTCCCTGACCTTGGCCGCGAACCCGCCCTCGGCCATGTCGGGGAGGAGACGGCGCTGGACCACGGGCTGGTCGTAGATGAGGCCGAAGAAGGCCCGCCGTTCGATGACGAAGACACGCATGGGTGTCGTCGCTCGCACCAGGGCAGGCTGGGGACCGAACCCGAGGATGGCCACGTCGCCCACGTGGTCGCCGGGCCCGAGCTGGCCCACCTTCCTGCCCGCCTTGACGAGCTCGGCCGTCCCCTCCTGGACGAGGAAGAACCAGTAGCCGATGCGGTCCTCCCGCAGCAGCACGTCTCCGGGATCGAGCTCGACCTCGTCCGCGGCCAGGGCCCAGCGCCGGATGACGGAGCGGCGAAGGCCGCTCAAGACGGGGTGGGCGGCCAGGCGGCGGTGGTGGTCTCCCCACGCCACCCGGCCCAGGAGCACCCGCAGCTCGGTGCGGAGATCGAACCCGGTGCGGTAGGGCTCCGCCATCCGCACATCGGCGTGATGGTCGGGACCGATCTGGAGCCCGGGGCCCGCCTGGGGGTCGTCGGGGGCGGGGACCGACCGGGTGGAGTCGTCCCGCGGCCCTTCAGGTGGTGGGGGCCACCGTGTGGGACGGGTTCCTCTCATGGCCGGGCTCGCGTTCTGGCGGGTTCGCGGGAGACGAGGCCTTTAGCCTGCCACTGGTCGGTGGTGGCCTCGCGGCGGTGCCCGGGGACGATGAGCCACAGCTTAATGAAGCAGAAGCCTCATGACCCTCGCCCGCGTGGTTGAATATGGAGCCGATGGAGGAAGCCGCCCTACGGGCCATCGCCAGTCCCCGGCGCCGGGAGATCCTCCGCCTGGTGTGGGACCGCGAGCTGTCGTCGGGGGACATCGCCTCGCACTTCGACGTCAGCTGGCCCGCCATCTCCCAGAACCTGCGGGTGCTGGAGGGGGCCGAGCTGGTGCGCACCCGACGGTGCGGGACGGCCCGCCTCTATCGGGCCAACCGGTCCCGGCTGGGGCCGCTCAGGGCCGTCCTGGTGAAGATGTGGGAGGCCGATCTCGATCGCCTGGCCGAGCTGGCTGAGGACGAGGAGCGCAGCGCCAGCACCTGAGGCCCGGTGCCGGGCGCGAGCGGCTCGCGGTCAGGGGAGGGGACGGGCCCCCACGCTGAAGGCGTCGCCTTCCAGCACCACGGCCGTCAGCCCCGTCTCGGTGCCGGCGCCGTGGACCTCGCCCTTGGCCCAGTAGGCGGCCTGGCCCCGTGAGATGGCCACGGCTTCGCCGTCGTCGCCCGACACCCAGCCTTCCCCTTCGATGACGCAGAAGAGCTGACCGAGGCGCGTCTCGTGCCGTCCCACCACACCGCCGGGGCCGAGGTACATGCACACGGCCCGGGCCACGCCCTGCGGGTCGGTGAGGGGCGACAGGGTGAAGTCGCTCCCGAAGCGGTCGACGTGATGGCCGGCTGAGCGGTCGAAGGTGAACAGCAGCATGGAAAGAAGTTGGGGGCTCAGGCGGGGGCCGGGCGACCGACCATCTTGGCCATCTCGGCCAGGGCGGAACGGGCCAGGGCCTCGTCGCCCGAGGTGGCGAAGGCTCGCTCGGCCTCGGAGGCGGTGAGGGCGCGCGACAACACGGCCGTGGCCAGGGCGGGATCGACGGCGAGCTCCGCCGTCTGGTGGCCCGAGGAGCCGTCGAACAGCGCCCACCGCTGCTCTTCGCGTTCCAAGGTCCACGACCCGAGCCCGGGAATGCTCAACCCCAGCGACGCGCCCGGTTTGGCGCCCAGCTCGCTCAGGTTGGCGGCCAGGCTCCGGGCTCCCACCCCGGCGGCGGCATGGAGGAAGGGCTCGCCGAGGTCTGACAGGCCGGCGGCCCGGCGCACCTGGTGCTGGTGGATCCAGCGCTCCATGTACTCGCGAGCGCTGATCTGCCAGTACGGAGAGGGGCCACGGGCGCCGAAGAAGCCGACGGGCTCGCCCCGGGCGTCGGGGTCGACGTCGGAGTAGTAACGCGCCGTCCACTCGCCGGTGAGGCGGAGGAGCTCCACGACCAGGGCCTCGCTCAGGAAGGTCGCGGCGTGGACCCACTGCTCGTTGAAGCCGTCGAGGAGCTGGCGGAAGCCCAACCCCGGGTGCTCCGCGGCGAAGGTGATCAAGCCGTTGGTCGCCTCGTCCCGCTGGCGGGAGAGCAGCGACAGGTCGTCGCCCAGCACGTGCAGGGCGATGCCCTTCACCGTCCAGGACGGGCACTCGGTCGGGAGCTGCCAGGCCGCGCCGTCCAGGCAGCGGAGTACCTCGAGGAAGGCCTGACGTTCGGAGGCGAGCAGGCCGGTGATGTCGAGCATCCCTGCCCGGGGGAGACGGGACACGTCGAGACCGTAGCTGCGGTCTCCCGGGCCGGGTCTATGGTCGGCCGGCGTGGCGGCAGTCCTCGCCTACGCCCCCGACCTGATGGACCGCTCCAAGATCACCGCGGCCGCGGGGGGCGGGGTCGTCTTCGTTCCCTCGCCTGCCGAACTGCCCGGCGGGGCCCGCGGCTCGGGCGTAGGAGTGGTGGTCGTCGACCTCAGCC
This sequence comes from Actinomycetota bacterium, assembly GCA_005884125.1. GTDB lineage: Bacteria > Actinomycetota > Acidimicrobiia > Acidimicrobiales > AC-35 > AC-35. The sequence goes on from VAXP01000047.1 coordinate 39,499, forward strand.
GCCACGGGGTGCTGGAGGTCCTCGCCGACGTGGCCGCCACCGGTGTCCGCCTCATCGGCTTCGGCAGCCACGTCGATCGCGAGCTGCTCGAGGCTGCGGGCAGGGCCGGTTGCACGGAGGTCATGGCCAGGTCGGCCTTCTTCCATCGCCTGCCGGGGCTCCTGGCCGTCCCGGGCTGATCCCTCGGTCAGCGCAGGGCCCGGCGCAGGGCGGTGGCGAGCACGCCTCGAGCTCCGACCGTGACGGACCCGAGCCCCAGCCAGGCCCTCATCGAGTCCAGCTCGGCCCCGGCCGCGCCGGCCACCGCGGCGGGGTCGGCGCCGGGCTCGAGGTGGGCCCCGGAGACGCGGAGCGTCCTGGCCTTGCGGTCCCCCTTGAGGTCGAAGCGGGCGACGAGCTCGTCGCCCACCAGCAGGGGCAGGACGTAGTACCCGTGCTGGCGCTGGGGCAAGGGGACGTAGACCTCGATGCGGTAGTCGAAGCCGAAGAGGCGCCGGGTCCTGTCCCGCTCCCATATCAACGAGTCGAAGGGCGACAGCAGGGTGGCCTGGGCTCGGACCGGGGGCCGAGGCCGGGCCCCGGCGAGGCGGTAGGCCGGCTGGCGCCAACCCTCCACGGTCACGGGCACGAGGTCGCCCGACTCCACCAGCTCGGCCACCCTGGCCCTGGCCTCGAGGGGCGTGATCCGGTAGTAGTCGGCCAGGTCGCCCGCGGTGGCCACGCCCAGCGAGCCCGCCGCGGCGGTCAGCAGGGCCCGCTGGGCCTCGTCCGCCTCCGGGGTGGGGCGGGCCAGGACGTCGCTCGGGATGACCCGCTCGGGCAGGTCGTAGACGCGCTCGAAGCGCGGGGTGCGCCACGCCGCCAGCTCACCGGTGGAGAACAGCCACTCCAGGGCCTGGCGACCCGCGCTGCGGCGTTCCCACCACTCGCCTTGACGACGGCGGGGATCGCTCAGCTGGGAGGCGGCCGTCGGTCCCCGTTCGCGTACCTCGTCCCGGACGGCGGCGATGTAGCCGGCGTGGGACTCCCGCCAGGCCCGCCGGGCCGCCTCGTACTTGGAGGTGGTCGGCCGGCCGGCGCGGAAGCGCTGCATGCGCCAGCGGAACAACGGGTGGACCGCCGTCGGGAGCAGCGAGGCGGCGTGGCCCCAATACTCGAAGAGCTCGCCTCCCGGACCGGTCATGTCGTGCAGGTGGCCGACGTCGTAGGGTCCGAGGCGGCTGAACAGAACCAGGAACTGCGTGCGCTCGAGCACGTTCACCGCATCCAGCTGGAGGGTGCCGATGCTGGCCATCACCTCCCGCAGGTGCCGGCGCTCCACCTCCGCCTTGGGGCGGGGCCGGGCCAGGCCTTGGCCCTCGATGGCCAGCCACCGGGCCTCCCGGGCCGACAGCTCCCGCGCCGCCACCTTGGGGAGCGGCGGGCGGCGCCCCACCCCCGAGTGGCTCAGGCGGCGGACCGCACGAGCCCGCCGGGCCGGCTGCCGGTGGGCTTCCCGTCCTCCATCGTGACCTGGCCCGCCACCAGGGTGGCCCGGTAGCCCTCGACCCCCTGCACGAGGCGGCGCCCGCCCGCGGGCAGGTCGAACACCATCTCTGGGGCATGGAGACGAAGGCCGTCGAGGTCGACGAGGTTGAGATCGGCGCGCATGCCCGCCTCGATGGTGCCCCGGTCGGAGAACCCGTAGGCCTCCGCCGTACGCCCTGTCTGGAGGTGCACGGCCAGCTCGAGGGGCAGTCGGTCCCCCCGGGAGCGGTCGCGGACCCAATGGGTGAGGAGGAAGGTGGGCATGCTGGCGTCGCAGATGAGACCGCAGTGGGCCCCGCCGTCGCTCAGGCCCAGGATGGTGCGGGGGTGGGTCATCATCTCCCGGATGGCGTCGTGGTTCTGCTCCACGTAGCTGGCCAGGGGGGCGAAGAGCAAGGCGGTGCCCTCACGCTCCAGCAGCCAGTCGAGGGCCACCTCCTGGGGCTGGCGCCGCCGTCGGGCCGCCACCGCGGCCACGCTGGCCTCGCCCGCGGGCTCGTAGTCGGGCGGGTCGCCCAGGGGGAAGATCTGGTCCCAGCGCGACATCAGGGCCCGGGCGATGGGGTTGTCGGTGCCGGGCTCCTCGCCCACCAGCTGGCTGCGTACCTCGGGGCGGCGCATGCGGGTGACCCTCTCGGCCAGGGGCAGGTCGGCCAGGGCCCGGTAGGTGGGGTGGGTGATGAAGGGGTGCAGGGAGGACTGGAGCCCGAACAGCATCCCCGTGGGCCGGCACGAGACCTGGGGGACGACGTGCAGCCCCTCTCCGGCCATGCGCTCGGCCTCCTCAAGGGCGTCGCGGTAGGCGGTGGGGGCATACGGGGCCTGGGCCAGGGCGTAGGTGACGGTGGCGCCCGTGCGCCGGGCCAGCTCGACCATCCAGGTGCGCTCGGCCTCGCCCCCGGTGTGGTCGGACACCATCTCGAACACCCCCCGGCCCGCCCCGGCCATGCCGTCGCCGATGGCCAGCAGCTCCTCGGCGGGAGCGGAGGTGCCGGGCACGAAGCCGTGCCGGGACCGGTGCAGGATCGTGCGCGAGGTGGTGAACCCCACCGCGCCCGCCTCGATGGCCTGGCGCACGAGGCGGGCCATGGCCTCGACCTCATCGGGGGCGGCGTCTTCGTGGGCCCGATCGCCCATGACGTAGGCCCGCACCGCGGCGTGGGGCACCTGGGCGGCGACGTCGAGCACCCGGGGCATCCGCTCCAGGGCGTCGAGGTATTCGGGGAACGTCTCCCAGCGCCAGTCGATGCCCTCGTGCAGGGCGGTGCCGGGGATGTCCTCGACGCCTTCCATGACCTCGATCAGGAAGTCCTGCGAGCCCGGGCGCACGGGGGCGAACCCGACCCCGCAGTTTCCCATCACGACCGTCGTCACCCCGTGCCAGCTCGACGGGGTCACCTCTGGATCCCACGTGACCTGGCCGTCGTAGTGGGTGTGGATGTCCACCCAGCCGGGGGTGAGGAGAAGACCGTCGGCATCGAGCCGGCGCCGGCCCGGGCCGCAGTCCCCTCCAACCGAGGTGATGCGGCCGTCATCGACGGCCACGTCCCCGGTGCGCGTGGGCCCGCCCGTGCCATCGACGATGACCGCGTCACGGATGACCAAGTCGTGCATGGCTCTTCCCCAGTCCTCGACCCGCGTCCTGGCAGGGTAGTGGGCGCGACGCGCCGCACGGCCAGGTCGTAGGGTGCCGGCCCGATGGCTTCAGCAGCGGAGTGGCAGGAGAGGGGCAAGGGCCGCCTGCCCGGCCTTCTCGGCATCGAGGTGGTCGAGGTCGGTGAGGTGACGACCCTGCGGGTGGAGATCCGCCCCCATCACCTGGCCCCCAACGGCTTCCTACACGCGGGCACCGTGATATCCCTGGCCGACACCGCCTGCGGCTACGGATGCATGGAGTCGCTGCCGCCCGGCGCCAACGGCTTCACCACGATCGAGACGAAGTCCAACCACATCGGCACCGTCAGAGAAGGGGCGGCCGTGGCCCGGGCCACGCTCCTGCACGCCGGGCGCACCACCCAGGTCTGGGACGCGACGGTCTCCACCGAGCAGTCGTCCAACGCCATCGCCCTCTTTCGCTGCACCCAGCTCATCCTCTATCCGTGAGCCCAGGGCCGGCTGGCGGATATGGCCGTCCGGTCGGAGGTGGGGACCTTCTGGGCCGCGCTCAACCGGATCGTGGCCGTGGCTCAGGCCTGAATCCGAAGGCAACCTGGGGCACGTTCGCCCCTGGGTGGGCAAAGCCTTAGATTGCGCGCCCGGTGGGGCGAGCGCACACACAGCCGGCGGACCCTCCCGAGGGGGCCTCGACGAAGCCGGGCCCGGTCGCCTTCACGTTCATCGCAACCGCGTCGGCGGCGAAGCTGGCGGCGCGCGTCGGGGGCAGGGCCGGACGCCCCTTTGAGGTGGAACGGACCTGGCTGGACACCTTCGACTGGCGCCTGTGGAACCAGGGGCTGGCTCTCGAGGTCGACCGGGGCCCCGCCCTCAACAGCGCGACCCTGCGCTCGACGGGCGATCACCGGGTGCACTGGGTGCAGCGGGACGGCGAGGTGCCGGTGTGCGCCGAGGATCTGCCCCCGGGCCCCTGGCGGCGCTCGCTGGCCGGGGTCCTGGGCATCCGGGCCCTGGTGCCGGTGGGCTCGGAGCAGGTGCAGAAGACGGAGATCGTCTGCGCCGACGGCGAGGGCAAGACGGTGGCCACCCTGATGTGGGAGCGGGTCGGCAGCCGGCCGGACCAGGGTCAGGGTCGGGAGCGGCCGGCTCCCCGCCCGGTGGCCCGGGTCAGGCTCATCCCCGCCCGGGGCTACGACAGGACGGCGCGCGAACTGGCCGCCCTGCTCGTCGAGCACGCCGGCCTGGTTCCTGAGACCGCGCACCCGCTCGAGCAGGCCGCGACCCACGGGCTGAGGCCGGGCCAGGACCCGGGCAAGCTCAGGCTGGTCCTCGCTCCCGGGATGCGGGCCGACGACGCCCTGCGCCACATGCTCTCGACCCTGTTCGCGGTCATGGGGGCCAACGAGCCCTGGCTGGCCAGCGCCCCCGACACCGAGTTCCTCCACGACTACCGCGTCGCCCTGCGCCGCAGCCGGTCGGTGCTCAAGCAGGCCCGGGGGATACTTCCCCAGGAGGCGCTGGACGAGTGGCGTCCGGCCCTGCGCGACCTGCAGGTGCGCACCAACGCCCATCGCGACCTCGACGTGTTCCTCCTCGAGTTCGACGGCTACCGGGCGGCCGTGCCCCAGGTGGGCGAGGGCGACCTCGAGCCGCTGCGCAACCTCCTCCTCCGCCACCGCCGGGTCGAGCACGCCGCCCTGATGAGCTACCTGGACAGCGAGGAGCACCGATCCCTGCTGGCCCGCTACCGCGCCTTCCTCAGCTCCCGGGCAGGCCAGGACAGGCCCGTGAGCGACGGGTCCACGCCCGACGAGACCCGGCCCGTGGATGCGGTGGCGGCCGGGCGCATACGCCGGGCCCACCGGCGCCTGCTGCGCTCGGGAGCCGCCATCGGCGACGCCTCACCGGCCGAGGCTCTCCACGAGCTGCGCATCTCAGGCAAGGAGCTGCGCTACCTGCTCGAGCTCTACGGCTCCCTCTACGACCGGGCCGTGCTCGGAGGGGTGGTGCGCGAGCTCAAGGCCCTGCAGGACAACCTGGGCGAGTTCCAGGACTGCGAGATACACGCCCAGCGCCTGCACGAGTACGCCTCCGAGTTGCGGGCGACGGCGGATGTCCCGACGTCGTCGCTCATGGCCGTCGCCCTGGTGGCCCAGGTCTTCATCGACCGCCAGGCCCAGGCCCGGGCCGCCTTCGCCGGGCGCTTCACCGCCTTCGCCAGTCGCCACAACGTGCGCCTCCTCGATCGCATGCTGACCAAGGGCGGAGGCCCCGGTTGAAGGTGCTGGCCACCTACAGCATCAAGGGCGGGGTGGGGAAGACGTCGGCGGCCGTGAACCTGGCCGCCAGCGCGGCCCTGGCCGGTTGGAACGTGCTGGTTTGGGATCTCGACCCCCAGGGGGCGGCCACCTACCTGTTCCGCACCAAGGCCAAGGTGAAGGGGGGGTCCCGGGCCCTGGTCTCCCAGCGCCGAAGCCTCCTGGACGCGGCGGTGGCCACCAACGTGGCCAACCTCGACCTCGTGCCCGCCGACTTCCGCTACCGGCATCTGGACCTGCAGCTGCACGACACCAAGGGGTCCACCCGTGTTCTGGCCGAGCTCATCCAGCCCCTCGCCGGCAGCTACGACTGGGTCGTCCTGGACTGCGCCCCCAGCATCTCGTTGGTCACCGAAGGTGTGCTGGAGGCGGTCGACATCCTGCTCGTGCCCGTCATCCCCTCTGCCCTCTCGGTGCGCACGGTCGACCAGCTCCTGGCCTTCGTCGACGGCGCCCACCCCGACGGGCCCCAGCTGCGCCGCTTCGAGGTCGTCGTGTTCTTCTCCATGGTCGACGGGCGGCGCCGGCTCCACCGCGAGGTGCTGGCCGAGCTGCCGGAACGCCACCCCGGCCTGGTGGCCCTGGCCTCGGTGCCCATGGCCAGCATCGTGGAGCGCATGGGCGTGGAGCGGGCTCCCATCGGGTCGTTCGCCTCGGGCACCAAGGCGGCGTTGGCCTACGCCCAGCTGTGGGAGGAGTTGCAGGGGCGCTGGCCTGACCCCTGACGGGCGCGGGTTCAGCGCGGAGAGAGCGCGGCTCGAAGGGCGGCCACCCGCTCGGGGAGCAGGCGGTACCAGACCCACTTGCCCCGGCGTTCGCCCTCAACCAGGCCGGCCTCGCCCAGGACCTTGAGGTGGTGGCTCACGGTGGGCTGGCTCTTGCCCAGGGGCACGACCAGCTCGCACACGCACACCTCACCGGAGGGGGCGGCGCCCAGGATGGACAGGATCTGCAGGCGGACGGGATCGGCCAGGGCGGAGTACCCCCGGGCCAGCTCCAGGGCCCGGTCGGCGTCGAGTGGCGCGGCGAGAGAGGAGGGGCAGCAGTCCTCGCCTGCCGGCGCCGGCGCACCCCGGGGTCGCCGGACCCGCTCGGCGGCCTTCACCATGTTGATCCCGCCTCACATTGACAAGCCTCGATGCATCGATGATACTCAACGCATCGACCGTTGTCGATGAGAGAGCCAGGGAGGCCCATGTGTCCCGCATCCAGCTCGCCCTCAACGTGAGCGACCTCGACTCCGCCATCGCCTTCTACAGCAAGCTCTTCGGCGCGGTCCCGGCCAAGGTCCGGCCCGGTTACGCGAACTTCGCGGTGGCCGACCCGCCGCTCAAGCTCGTGCTCTTCCAGGGCCAGGGCCAGCCCGGCACCCTCAACCACCTGGGGGTGGAGGTGGGCTCCACCGAGGACGTGGCCGCGGCCCACTCCCGACTGGCTGCGGGCGGCCTGGCCACGGCCGCGGAGGACGAGGTCACCTGTTGCTACGCGGTGCAGGACAAGGTGTGGGTCGACGGCCCCGACTCGGAGCCCTGGGAGATCTACACCGTCCTGGCCGACGCCGAGATGCCCGCGGCCCAGCTGCAGTCGTCCGACCCGGGCAGCTGCGGCCCGGCCGCGTGCTGCGACGCCGGCGCGGAAGCCCCGGCCTGATTTCGTGGGCGCAGAGCCCTTGGGCCGACGGCTCCTGGCCGAGCTCCTGGGCACCGGCCTGCTCGTGGCCGCGGTCGTGGGCTCGGGCATCGCCGCGGCCCGGTTGTCGCCCGGCAACCTCGGGCTCGAGTTGCTAGAGAACGCGGCCGCCACCTCGGGTGCGCTCGTAGCGCTGATCCTGGCCCTGGCACCGGTGTCGGGCGCCCACTTCAACCCGGTGGTGACCCTGGCCGACCGGGCCTTCGGGGGCATCGCCAGCATCGACGCGGCGGCCTACGTCACGGCCCAGGTTGCGGGGGGGCTGGGCGGGTCGCTCCTGGCTCCGGCGGGCTCTGGCTGGCCGAGGTGGTGGCCACCTTCGGCCTGGTGCTGATCGTGTTGGGCGTCGTGCGTTCGGGCCGAGCTGGTTGGGCGCCCTTGGCGGTGGGCGGCTACATCGGCGGCGCCTATTTCTTCACGTCCTCGACCAGCTTCGCCAACCCGGCGGTGACCATCGGGAGGACCGTCACGGACACCTTCGCCGGCATCAGGCCCTCCTCCGCTCCCGCCTTCGTCGCCGCCCAGCTGGGCGGCGGGGCGCTGGCCGTGGCCGCCATCCGAATCCTTTACCCGCGCGTGACCGAGGCGGTGCGGACCGAGGCTCGGGTGTGAAGGCCGAGCCTGTCGTGCTCTTCCTGTGCGTCCACAACTCGGGGCGCAGCGTGGCCGCCCGCGTGCTCCTCGATCACCACGCCCGGGGTCGGGTCCGGGTGCGGTCCGCCGGCTCCGAGCCGGCCGAGACGATCAACCCGGCGGTGGCCCAGATCCTGAAGGAGCGGGGCCTCGACCCGTCCCGGGAGGTCCCCGAGGCTCTCACCGACACCCTGGCCCGGGAGGCCGACGTGATCGTCACCATGGGATGCGGCGACGCCTGCCCGGTGTACCCGGGCAAGCGCTACGTCGACTGGGACCTCCCCGACCCCGCCGGCCAACCCGTCGAGCGGGTCAGGCCCATCGTCGAAGACATCGACAGGCGTGTCCGGGCATTGCTGGCCGAGCTGTCGGGCGCGCCGCGCTGAGCCGTCGGGCGCGCCGCGCTGAGCCGATTCCGACTCTGGGAGACTCCCGGACGTGACCTACAGGGTGATCCAGTGGGCTACGGGCACGGTCGGCGTCCATGCCGTCCCCGCCATCGCCGCCCACCCCGACCTGGATCTGGCCGGGCTCTGGGTGCACTCAGAAGCCAAGGTCGGCCGTGACGCGGGCGAGATCTGCGGTGTGGGGCCGCTCGGCGTCACGGCCACCAACGACGCCGACGCCCTGCTCGCCAGCGATGCCGACTGTGTCTGCTACATGGCTCACTCCGACGTCCGCCCCCATGAGGTCGTCGAGGACCTGGCCCGGATGCTGGAGGCGGGCAAGAACGTGGTCAACACCTCCTTCGTGCCCCTCCTGTACCCCAAGGCCGCCGGACCGGGCGTGCAGGAGCGCCTCGAGGCGGCGTGCCTGGCGGGACGGGCGAGCCTGTACACCTCCGGCATCGACCCCGGGTATGGCAACGCCGGTGCCGCCATCGGTGCCCTGGCCCTGTGCAAGGACGTGACCTCGGTCCGGATGGCCGAGATCGTCAACTACGCCACCTGGGACAACCCGTTCACCATGTTCGAGATCATGGGCTTCGGAAAGGCGAGCCCGGCGGAGTCCCTGCTGCTGGCGCCCGGCTCGACGGCGCTGGCGTGGGGCCCGGTGATCGAGTTGGTGGCCGCCGCCCTCGACGTGGGGCTCGACGGCATCACCGAAGGGCACGAGGTCCTCGTTGCCGACGAGGCGTTCGACATCGCTTCCGGGCGGATCGAGGCGGGCACCATCTCGGGTATGCGGTTCGAGATCCGGGGCATGGTGGGCGGTGAGCCCAGGATCGTGGTCGAGCACGTGACGCGGCTGCGGGACGGCGACGCGCCGGCGTGGCGCCAGGGTCACGGATACATCGTCGACATCGACGGCGAGCCGAGCGTGAAGCTCTCGCTCGAGTTGTCGAGCCGCTTTGGCGACCACAACTACGCCGGATGTCTGGCGACGGCGATGCACGTGATAAACGCCATCCCCGCGGTATGCGCGGCAGAGCCGGGCGTGCTGTCCTTCCTCGACCTTCCCGTGTACAGCGCCCGGCACCTGATGCGCCAATAACACCCGCAGGCGCGGTCACCGCCCGAGGTGGGCAGGCGCGCCACCCCGCTGGGCGCCATGGGGTCACGCGACGCGGTCAGGGCAGGTCGCGGACCAGCTCGCGCCGGTAGGGGACGTCGTGGAGGCGGGGGCGCCCGGCGGGCTGGAAGGAGGGGAGCAGGGCCCGGCGGTGGCCGGTCGTGCGGTTGGGCGAGGAGCGGTGGACCAGGAAGGCGCCGAACATGAGCATCGAGCCCGCGGGCACCTCGACGGTGACCTCCCTTTCGAGGTCGAGCCGGGCCGCATCGGCGAGGAACTCGGTGGGCTCGTTGCGGTCGCGAACTGCGGGCCCGGCCGAGTGCGAGCCGGCGATGACCCGCACGGCGCCGT
>VAXP01000170.1:0-2581 GCA_005884125.1 Actinomycetota bacterium
TGGGGATGAGCTGGCGGTCCTTCGTGACGGCCAGGCTCATGGAGCACTGGGCCCACGGGCTGGACGTGCGGGCCGCGGTGGGGGCCCCCGCCCACGACAGCGACCGGCTCCGGCATGTGGCCTGGATAGGCGTCGGCGCCCTCCCCTATGCCTTCTCGGTGGCCGGGGTCGACCTGCCGCCCGACCGCACCCTGCGGGTGGAGCTGGTCGCCCCCTCAGGGAGCCAGTGGGCCTACGGCCCGCCCGACGCCACCGACCGGGTGAGCGGACCCGCGGGCGAATGGTGCCGGGTGGCGGTCCAGCGCCTGGCCCGGGCCGATGCCCACGGCCTCAAGGCGGAAGGGCCCCTGGCCGAGCTGGCCCTGGACCACGCCCGCGCCTTTCTCTGAGCCTCTGAGCGCCGGGACGGGGACCGCTAGTGGGCCCCCTCCTCTTCCCCCTCTTCTTCCTCCTCGCCCGCGAGACACCACGAGGCGTGCTCGTCGTCGGGTGCCGCGCCGCACTCCGGGCACGGCTCGACGGTCACCTCGTTGGTTCGCTTGAGCGCACGAGCCTCTTCGAAGCGGCGATGCCTACCCTTCTTCACGTGGCGCTCCCCGGTTGACGAAAGGCGGTCGGGCCAGCGCCTGAGTGTACCCGCCTACCCCTCCGGCCGGAGCGGGCCCGGCAGGCCCGATAGGGTTTCGCAGCGTGGCTGAGGAGTTCGACGTGGCCGCCATGATCGAGCGCTTTCGGGATCGGGCCCACGCCGTGCGCAACCGCGGCGTCCCGCCCCTGGAAGGCCCGGAGCGCAAGCGCTTCATCGAGCAGGCCCGCCTCGACTACCAGGACTTCGCCATGCTCGGTGACGCCCAGGGCTCGCTCGAAGAGGGAATCCTCACGCTCAGCGTGGACCTGCGGCCCCGACCCCAGGAGGAATCCGGAGGCGCCGGCGGGGGCGGGTGACGTGACGGACCGGCGCCGCCGGGGTAGGACGGGTGGCAGCCGCCTCGACCGTGTCGACCTCAGGTAAACGGCGGGAGGCCGAGCCGGCGCACGACGGCCGAACCCCCGGGCCCGTGGTCACCTAGTTGTGCGCGTGCCCGGGAACCCAGGGCGCGCGCCGCCCCGGCCCACCCCCACGGCGGACGGAGGTGGCGCACGGGGCGGCGCATCATTGTCGCATCCCCTTGCCTGCCCTGCCCGGGCGCGGCGGCCGCCCGGACGCCGTTCACGGGCCCGCGTCGAGCTCGGAGTCCGGGGCGTGCGGGGACGCGGGCACCCCGGAGCGGGCCTCGAGCACCAACCCTCCGCGGCCGTCGAAGGCCAGGGCGGCCCTGCCCTGGGCCAGCCGGCGGACAGGCTCTCCCACCAGCTCCTTGCGCCAGCCCCGAACCAGCCTGGCCTCGGGATCGCCCCGCAGCAGGGCCTGCAGGTCGGCCCGGGTGGCGAGCAGGGTGGCGTCGATCTCCAGCTCGAAGGCCAGCTGCGACACCCACGCCGCGGCCAGGGCCACCGCCGGGCGGTGCCGGCGGTCCACCTCCTCCGCCGGTGGCAGGCGCAGGGCCGGGGCCGGCAGCTCCAGACCCTCGGCCACCGCCTCGAGCAGCTCGGTTCCCACCGGGCCCTTCAGGTGGCGGGAGTCGAGTCCCCGTACCGCACCCAGCTCCTCCTTGTCCCGCGGAGGACGGTGGGCGATGGAGACCAGCGCCAGGTCGGGCAGCACGAACCGGGGGGGGAGGTCGAGGGCGGCCGCCCGCCGCTCGCGCCACGCGGCCACGCTCTGGGCCACTCCCCTGGTCTGGCCCCGCAAGGAGCGAGCGTCCTTCATGCGCCACCAGGCCGTGGTCGGATCCTGAGGCTGGCGCACCCGTGTTAGCAGGAGGCGGCATTCGTCCTCGGCCCAGGTGAGCCGGCCTCGGCCCTCCAGCTCACTGCGTATGGTCTGGCGGGCCTCCAACAGGTGGGCGACGTCGGCCGCGGTGGGCAGGCGCACCCCGACGAAGCGCTCCACCAGGGTGGCCAGCGACGGCGAGGACAGCCCGAGGAAGCCGGCCGCCACCTGGGTGTCGAACAGACGGGAGGGCACGGCCGCGCAGGCGTGGAGGAGCACCTCGAGGTCCTGCTCGGCCGCATGGGCCACGGCCTCGCCCGGTTCGGTCAGGACCTGGGCCAGGGGAGCCAGGTCCACGGCCATGGCGTCGATGAGGGCGACGCCACCGGCCCACGCCACCTGCACCAGGGCCACCCGGGGCAGGTAGGTGCGCTCCCGGTGGAACTCGGTGTCGATGGCGTAGCGATCCGCGCCCATGAGCTCGCGGACGAGCTCGTCGAGCTCGTCTCCGCTGGCCACCAGGCGGGGTTCCCCCATGAATCGAACGGTAGCGGTGGTGCTCGGGTGGGGGCGGCGGCGCGCCCCCGCCCCGGCCCGAAGCCGGGCCGGGGCATGAGGGACGTGGGGCTACTACTCGGCCGTCGTGGTCTCGGCCCCGCCGCCGTCGCAGCGCTCGTGGATGTGCTGAATGCGGCCGGCCACCCGCTCGTTAGCCTTCTGCAGCGGGTCGACCTGCTTCTGGAGCTTCTCGGCCACGTCCTCCCGGTG
>VAXP01000170.1:2613-5214 GCA_005884125.1 Actinomycetota bacterium
CAGGCGGCCTTCGGCCCGCAGGCACGACTTGCTCCCGGGAGCGGTCACCGCCGAGCCCGTCGACGTCCCCGAACCCGGGGTGGCGGCGTAGGCCATGCCCGTGCCGCCCAGCGTCAGCACCCCTGCGGCCAGCATCCCGGCCACTGCCTTGTTGATCCTCATGAGGCTCTCCCGTCCTCGTCCGCTCGCCGCTCTGTGCGGCGATCTCGAAAGGAGTGTCGGGAGGGCCTGTGAGCAATCTGTGAGCTACCCGTTATCCCCCGTAGTTCATGCGGGTGTCCTCCATGCGCAGCACCGGGCTGTCCTCGGGCTTCTGGAACCCGCAGTCGAGGACCTCGCCCGCGAACAGGGTGTGGTCGCCGCAGTCGAGCTCGTGCCGCACGGCGCAGTCGAGCCAGGCCACGGCCCCGTCGAGCACGGGCGCGCCCGTGGGCCCGTCGTGGAACGGGAAGCCGTTGAGGGTGGGGCCGGACTCGTCGACCTCGACGGGCTTCACGAACTTGCGCACGATGGCACGGTCCTCGCGGTCGATCAGGTTCAGGGCGAAGACCCGCCCCTCGCGCACCAGCTCGTGGGTGAGGGCCTCCTTCCACACCGAGATGGCCACCATCTTGGGGGCGGTCGCCACCTGGGTGGCAAAGTTGAGGGTCATGGCGTTGCGGCGCTCCCCCGCCCTGGCCCCGACCACGTACAGTCCGTAGGGCATGGACCACAGCACCCGGCGACGCAGCTTGTCGTACTCGTCGGGGTCGCGGCCGTCGGGGATGGGGCCGACGATCTCCTCGTGCACGGGCATGGGCGCGCAGGCTACTGGTCGTCGAGAGGCGCGAACCCCTGGCGCAGGGTGTTCTCGGTGACGACCCGGGGGTTCACGAACTCCAGCAGGTAGTCGGGCCCGCCCGCCTTGGAGCCCACGCCTGAGAGCCCGTAGCCGCCGAAGGGCTGGCGCCCCACCACCGCTCCGGTGGTGGGGCGGTTCACGTAGACGTTCCCGGCCCGCAGCCCGGACGCGGCCAGACGGATGTTGGCCGGCGAGCGCGACAGCACGCCGGCGGTGAGGGCGTAGTCCGTTCGGTTGGCCAGCTCCACGGCCGCCGCGAAGGTGGGGGCCCGCAGCACGGCCAGGACGGGTCCGAACAGCTCCTCGGTGGCGAGGGGCGACCGGGGGTCGACGTCGTCGACAATGGTGGGCCCGACGAAGAAACCCCGGGCGGGGACGTCCGATCTCGACAGCACGACCCGGCCGTGGCGGGGGGCGTCCTCGATCGCCCGCTGCAGGCGCTCCCGGGCCTCGCGCTCGATCACCGGGCCCATGTGCACGGATCCCTGACGGGGGTGGCCGATGCGCAGCTCCATGGTGGCCCCGACCAGGCGCTCCATCAGCTCGTCGTGTATCGCGTCCAGCACCACGAGGCGCGACGCGGCCGAGCACTTCTGCCCCGCGTAGCCGAAGGCGGACACCACGATGGCGGGCACGGCCTGGTCCAGGTCGGCGTCGGCGTCGACGATGAGAGGGTTCTTCCCTCCCATCTCCACGATCACCCGCTTCACGTGGCGCTGGCCGGGGCGGTGCACGGCGGCCGACGCGGTGATGGCGAGCCCCACCGCCTTCGAGCCCGTGAAGGCGATGACGGCCACATCGGGGTGCTCGACCAGCCAGGCGCCCATCTCCTCGCCCGTCCCGGGCAGGAAGGCGAGCACCCCGGGCGGGAGCCCGGAGGCGTGGAGGGCCTCGGCCAGGCAGGCCGCCACCGCAGGCGCCTGCTCGGCCGGCTTGAGCAGCACCGGGTTGCCGGTGACCAGGGCCGCCGTCGTCATGCCGGTGGGGATGGCCAGCGGGAAGTTCCACGGGGCGATGACGGCGGCGATGCCCCGGGGCTCGTACCCGAGGCGGTTCACCTCGCCGGGAGGGGACTCGACCCGCCCCCCCTCGTCCAGGCGCAGCGCCTCGCGGCCGTAGTACTCGCAGTAGTCGATGGCCTCGCACACGTCGCCGTCGGCGTCGGCCCACGGCTTGCCCGCCTCGAAGACCTCGAGGGCGGCCAGCTCCATGCGTCGCTCCCGCATCCACTCCGCCGCCCGGAACAGCACCGCAGCCCGCTCTCGGACCGGCGTGCGCCGCCACCCAGGCCCGCCCCGCCGGGCCGCGGCCATGGCCGCCTGTCCCTCGCGCCCGCCGCACGAGGCCACCGAGGCCACGACGGTGCCCGGGTCGGCGGGATCCACGGACTCGATGGCCGGACCCGGGTCCACGGGCCTGCCGTCTACGAGGGCCGGGACGCGGCGGCCGAGGCGGCCGGCGGCGGCCTCCACCGCGGCGGCCATGGCGGCCCGTACGCCGGGCCGGCGCCACTCGGCCAGGGGCTCGTGCCGGTAGGGTCCGGGGGCGGACGGATCCGTCGGGGCCCGGCGAGTGGGCGGTTGCGGTTCGGGTAGCGCGGCCACGGAGGGGGCCGACACCAGCTCGTCGAGGGATCGACCCTCGACGAAGCGGCGGCGCACGAAGCTCTCGTTGGAGGTGTTCTCCAGCAGCCGCCTGACCAGGTAGGCCATGCCGGGAACGAGCTCGCCCACGGGGGCGTAGACGCGCAAGCGCAACCC
>VAXP01000169.1 GCA_005884125.1 Actinomycetota bacterium
TCCCCCGTGGTCTTCTCCGGCGACACCCTCTTCCCGGGCGGGCCGGGCGCCACCCGCTTCCCGGGTGGGGACTTCCCCACCATCGTCCGCTCCATCGAGGACCGGCTGTTCGCCCGCCTGCCCGACGACGTCATCGTCATGCCCGGCCACGGGGAGGACACCACCATCGGGACCGAGCGCCCCCACCTCCAGGAGTGGATCGACAGAGGGTGGTGAGCGGGCCGGCGCTGCCTTACCACCAGCGCCCCGTCGACGAGACCAGCGTGCACACCGCCGATCTGCCCGCCACGCCCCAGCGGGACCGCAACATCCCGGCCCGGGCCTGGGTCGAGGCACCCGAGGAGCTGCTGGGACTGGGCCAGGACATCGACCAGCCCAGCGCCGACTACAAGCGCAGGATCGGGCGCTGGCTGCTGTGGCGGGCGGGCCCGGCCAGCGGGGGCGACGCCCGCTACATGGCCGTGGCCGCCGACGACCTCGAGTCCCGCTTCGTCTTCCGCCTCTTCCCCGACGGCACCGGTGACGGCGTGGGGCCCAGCGGGCGCACGCACAACCGCTTCCGGGCATGGAAGGAGGACCTGCTGGACCGGGGCTAGCCGGGGGCTAGTTCTACTGGGGGCCCCGAACTCATGACATTGTGACAAGTTTCCCTGGACAGTCGTGTCCGCAAGGCGGACGATGTTCGCGGGATCACACCACGTTCCACCTGGGAAAACGACCCGTTGTGGCGCCCAGGCTCAGCGCAACGAGGGTGAACCCATATGCGGCGTTGTTGTGTCGCGGGGCGAGTACGCGCTCGTCTGATCGGACGGGCGTCTGTTGTCGCGTGCAGCAACATGTACGGGCGAAGGGTCGGCTTCGCCGGCCCGTCAACCGATTAGCTGTGCACCGAGCCGCGTCGGAGGGGGCCGGGGGGAGGTCCTGACCTCCCCCCGCTAATACTACTCGGGGACTACTCGGGGGCCCCAACTCGGGACGTTGTGACAAGTTTCAAGCGGCCGTACCCAGACGCGCGTTCGTGACGTAGTCGGTGATGGCGCGGTCGATGGTGCTCAGGGCGCGACGGAGCTCGAGAGGTGCTGGCGGCTGGTCGGCGTCGAGCAATGGGGCGAGAAGTCGTCGGTGCAGCTTGGTGTAGAAGACGGCGACGCGCTGACCTTCGGGGGTGAGGGCGTAGGTGTTGGTATGGGGGATGCGGGTGATGAGGCCGTGGAGACGAAGACGTCGCAGGTCATAGCTCATCTGGTGGGTGCTGTAGTCGGTGCCGAGCAGTCCGGCCACGAGCCCGCGAAGGCTTTGGTTGGTGAAGCCGGTGACGGCGTGGACGACACAGCACAGGGAGCCGGCCAGGGCCATGGCGCGTGAATCTCCGAACCGGAGCGCTCCGGTTCGTTGGCCCTCCCGTACGTAGGGCTGGTGGATGCGCTCAAAGAGCGCAGAGCCGATGGCACAGCCCTGACCGGCACGCTCGATCATAAGCAGACGGTCGTTGACCTGGCGGGCCTTGGCCACCAGCTCGGGCAGGTGCTCGATCCGGGAGCGGATGGTCAGGTCCCACGGCTTGTTGATGACGGTTTCGATACGCAGCGCCCTCCCTTCCTTCAAGTACTGCTTGACCCTGGAATGCTTGTAGGAGAAGTCCATCTTCACCTCGGTGCCGGGCGAGAAGATCCGGGCCCGGAAGGGTTCTTTGGTCGTCTTGCGCACCTGGCGGGCAAAGACCACGGCCACCTCGTGGGGGCGGCCGATGCCCACGTTGTCGGCCACCAGGGCCTCGAAGAAGCCCCGGGCCCGGCGGGGGTCGTCGAACACCAGGGTGCGGGACACCTCCACCTGGCGCATTGACAGCTCCCACCAGTAGCCGGCCTGGCTGTCAGCGGGCGTGAGGGGTGTGGGGATGCGGGCGATCCAACGATCGAAGAAGGCCTGGATGTCGAAGGGCCCGAGGCGATCACAGACAGCCTGCAACCGTTCGGGCCTCGGACACGAGGCAAAGCCGTTGGATAGCTCGGTGAAGGCGATCCTGGCCCGGCGGGCCTGGCGCTTGGCCCACTCATGGCCGTTCAGCCAAACCTTGGCCGGGTAGGGGAAGTAGGTGCAGATCTTGATGAAGCCGGGACCGAACTCGCGGTCGGCGACGTAGAAGTAGTAGCAGCTGACCCGGCGCTCGGCCTTGTTCCAGTCGAACCACACCGCTTTGCCCTTGGTCTTCTTGGTGGCGCCGAAGACCCACTGGAACTCCTGGGCGGCGACTATGGCCACTACTCCGTGGCGCCCCGCGGCTTCGGCTCGCTCCAGGTGGGGACGCACGTGGTCGAGCTTGCGGTCATCCCAGCGGGAACGGTCGGGCTTGTTCAGGTGCAGGATGGGGATGTTGTGGCTCATGGCGAAGGCGTCGACGTCTCGGCGGAAGCGGTTGCCGATCTTCTGGATCACGGCGGGCGACGAGATGGGTTGCCCGAGGTGACGACAGAACTGCTCCACCTGGCCGCCGACCTGGAGGTTGGGAACGTAGGCGTTGAGGTAGAGCCGGTCGATGCAGGCCAGGTCGAGGGCGACGTGACCGTCCAGGACCTCGTTGATGTTGACCACACTCGTCATGACACCAGCGTGGACGCACGAGGGCGGGCTTTGCCCGTCCGACAACTCAGCCGGTCACCGGGTCGCGTCGGAGGGGGCCGGGGGGAGGTCCTGACCTCCCCCCGCTAATGCACCAACGCGGAGGTAACTGTGACGTCCATCGGCGTGTCACAAGGACCTCGGCGTTCCTCGCCCGTGGTCTCAGGCGAGCGACTTCGGGGCGACCCCCGACGGCCTGGTGCCAGGCAGGACCGGCGTGTCTCCCACAGGTGACGACGCCGGTCACGCCGGGCGGGGACCTGCCCCGCTCGACGGTGCTCGACGAGCACGGGGGTGCTCGTGTGCCCGCCGCTTCTGGCGGCGA
>VAXP01000048.1 GCA_005884125.1 Actinomycetota bacterium
CATCGGCCTGGCCGGCGCCATCGAGGAGCTCCTCCATGACGGCGCCCTGCGGGCCCGGCTCGGTACCGCGGCCCGCACCCTCGCAGCCCAGGAGGCCGATCTGACCGAGTGCGTGAGACCTCTCACCGCCGAGTTCTCCGCATCGCTCAGCTCTGTCTCGGGAGGATCCGGCCGCCCATGAGGATCGTCTACCTGTGCCCGGACTCCGGGATACCCGTCCTCGGCCACAAGGGCGCGTCCGTCCACGTCCGCTCCATCACCGAGGCTCTCCAGGCACGCGGCCACGAGGTCCTTCTCTTGTGCGCCAAGCTCGGAGCCGGCAACCCCGTCCCTGGCGTCGCACGCGTCGTCGAGGCAGGAACGGGAGGAGCGGACCTCGAAGCCGAGACCGTGCGCCTGCTGGGAAGTGGGTCCGTCGATCTGGTCGTAGAACGCTATTCGCTCGAGTCGGGTGGGGCCGGACCGCTGTGCGCCAAGGCCGGCGTGGCCCATCTCCTCGAGGTCGACGCTCCCATCGTGCTCGAGGCGGCGCGACACCGGAACCTCGGCGACGTCGACGCTCGGCTCCGTCGCGAAGAGGCGACGTTCAGGTCCACCCGGTTCGTCATGGTCGTCTCCAGCGAGCTCGAGCGCTACGTCCGGGGCGTCGTGCCCGAAGCAGACGTGACCGTCGTCCCCAACGGAGTGGACGTGGGCCGCTTCGGAACCGGTCCACCGATGGACCTCGGCTTGGCTCCGGGCTCCATCGTGATCGGCTTCGCCGGGAGCATGAAGTCCTGGCATGGCGTGGAGGACCTCTTGGTCGCGTCGCAGGGTGTGCTGTCGCGACACGCCGAGGCCGCCCTCGCCCTGGCGGGAGACGGCCCCAGGATGCCCATGATCCGGGAGCAGGTCGCGTCCATGGGGTTCGACGGCCGCATCCGACTGCTCGGTGCGCTCGGCCACGAGCAGATCCCCTCCTTCCTCCGGGCCGTCGACATCGCGACCGCTCCCTACCGGCCCAGCTCCGACTTCTACTTCTCCCCCCTGAAGGTCCTGGAGTACATGGCGTCCGGCTGTGTGAGCGTCTACCCGGAGATCGGCGACCTGCCTGACATGGTCGCCGGCTGCGGAGTCGGGTATGGCGCCGGCGACGTAGCTCAGCTCGAGGAGGCGTTGGAGGCCCTGGTCACAGACGCCCCCATGCGCCGCGCCCTGGGTCATGGCGCTCGACGCCGAGCCCAGGCCTTCACCTGGGATCACGTCGCCAGCTGTATCGAGCAGATCGCCCACCCGCAGATGGCGAGCTCCCTGTGAAGACAATCGTCTCCACGCTTTGGCCCCATATCCGCCGTTACCGCAAGCTGGGCTTCATCGCCATCGCCGCCATGGTCGGTGAGGTGGTGACCCAGCTTCTGGCGCCGTGGCCCTTGAAGTTCATCTTCGACTCGGTGCTCTTCAAGCACAAGGCCGGCCAGCTCCTGGTGAGACCCGACCTGGCCGGGCACAGCCTCCATCTCCTGGTGCTGCTGTCGATCGCGGCCCTGGGCATCGCCATCTTCGATGCCGTCTTCACCTATGTCGACGGCCGTGCGACCGAAGTCGTCGCCCAGCGGTCCATCTACGACCTGCGCCTGGCCCTGTTCTCTCACCTGCAGAGACTGTCGATCTCCTTCCATCAGCACGAGGACACGCGAGTCGGGGATCTCCTCTCTCGCCTGAGCGGGGACGTCCAGGCCCTGGAGGACCTGGCCGCCGACGGGATGTCGAACTTCGTGACCAACGGCCTGGCTCTGCTGGCCATGGCGGGAGTGCTGTTCTGGCTCGACTGGCGCCTGGCGTCGGCGGCGATCGTCTCGACCATCCCCATGTTCCTGGTCGCCCGATCGACGACGGGCCGCATGCGCGTCGCCTTCCGGGCCGCACGGAAGCAGGAGGGCCAGGTCAGCGCGGTGCTGCAGGAGTCGCTCACCGCCATCAAGCTGGTTCAGGCCTACGGGCGGGAGGATTACGAGGAGCGCCGGCTGGCCACGCAGAGCTCGAAGAGCCTCGAGGCCAGCCTCCAGGCCGTCGCCGTGCAGGCCCGCTTGAACCCGACGTTGGGGATCTTGAGCACCATGGGCGTGTCGGCCGTCACCGCGCTGGGCGTGTATTTCGTGATTCACGGCCAGCTGACCCCAGGCGAGCTGTTGATCGCCCTCGGATACCTCAGGGGGCTGCAGTCCCCGATCCGCCAGCTGGCCAAGCTGTCGTTCTCGATTGGGAAGGCGGCCGCGGGCGTGGAGCGCATACGGGAGACCCTGTCGAGGTCGCCTCAGGTCGACGAGCGGCCGGGGGCCATTGATCTGCCTCGAAGCTCGGGCCGGATCCAGTTCCAGCGCGTGACAGTCGGGTACCGCGAGGGGGATCCGGTGCTCAAGTCCGTGAGCATCGACATCCAGCCAGGCATGACCGTGGCCCTGGTGGGCCAGACGGGATCGGGCAAGAGCACCCTGGTGTCCCTGCTGCCCCGCTTCTATGACCCGTGGCGGGGGCGGGTGCTCGTCGACGGCCATGACGTTCGCGACCTCACCCTGCGCTCGCTGCGGGACCAGATCTCCTTCGTGCTCCAGGACAGCCTGATCTTCCGCACCACGATCCGCGAGAACATCGCCTACGGCCGTCCTGACGCCACCGACGAGGAGATCGAGGAGGCGGCGTCCATCGCCGGGGTGATGACCATCGCCAACCGGCTCGAGGACGGGCTCGACACCATCGTCAGCGAACGCGGGGCCTCGCTCTCCGGGGGGCAGAAGCAGTGCATCGCCATCGCCCGGGCCATCCTCAGGGACTCGCCCATCGTGGTGCTGGACGAGCCCACGAGCAGCATGGACTCGCAGACCGAGAAGCTGGTCATGGAGGGGATCCGGCGCCTCACCAAGGGCCGGACCGTGCTCGTGATCGCCCACCGCTTGGCGACCGTCCGCGAGGCCAACCTGGTCGTCGTCCTTCGTGACGGAAGGATCGTGGAGCAGGGATCGCCATCGGCCCTGCTACGCCGGGGCGCGGTCTTCGCCGGGCTGGCTTCGGCCCAAGCGCTCACGCTGCCCGACCAATAGAGGATCACGACCGACCCCCGGCGGGGTCAGGCGGGCTCTGACGGCTCCCCGACCAGGCGCGCCACCCGCTCGAGGAGCTCGAGCGGGTCGAAGGGCTTGGTCACGTAGTCATCGGCGCCTGTCTGGCGGCCGGCCTGGACGTCGGCCTCCTGGGCCTTGGCCGAAAGCAGGATGATGGGGATCCCGGCCGTGGCCGCGTCAGCCTTCAAGGCGCTGGCCACCTCGAGTCCGTTCATCTTGGGCATCATCACGTCGAGGATGACGATGTCCGGCCGCTCGGTTCTGGCCCGCTCCAGCCCCTCGGCGCCGTCGCTGGCGGTGATGACGCTGTAGCCCTCCATCTCGAAGTTGACCTGGAGGAGCTTCTGGATGACCGGGTCATCGTCCACCACGAGCACTCGGGCCGCCGGCATGGCCGACATCCTACGGGTGCGGCTCGGTTCCACCAAGGTTTCTCGCCGCTACCATGGCTGGCCCGCCCTCGTAGCTCAGGGGATAGAGCACCGGCCTCCGGAGTCGGGTGCGAAGGTTCGAATCCTTCCGAGGGCGCCAGACACTTCCGAGGGCGCCGAGGCACCCAGTGCCGTGTGCTCAGTGCCGGGAGAGCCTGGCCGCGAGCCTCAGCGTCCTTGCCATTGCCGCCTGGTGGGCTGCGGTCAGGCGGCGAGCAGCTCGGCGGCGTGCTCCACCATCTGGCCGATGCGGGCCGGCCAGTCCATCCTCAACAGTCTGAAGGGATACACAGCGCGGCAAAGGATGGAGACGGCGAGGTACCAGAGCAAGTCCCGCGGGCGCTTGCCATACCCAGAGAGCAACTCCTCGAGGGCGTCGATCGCCACCACCAGGTCGCCGGGGCCTCCTTCCACCATGTGGGCGGCGGCGTTGGCAGCATCGCTCGCCGGTTCGGCCAGGCACATGTGGTCGAAGTCGAGCAGCGCGACGCCCGTCGACGTGGCAACCGCGTTGTCGACCTTGAGGTCACCGTGCGACACGACCACCGCGTCGTCACGTGGGGCGGGCGCGACCCGCTCCAGCGCCGTCAGGACCATCGCCAGATCGCCCTCGAGGTCGGGGAGCAGCCATGCGACCTGGGCCGCCGTCCGCCAGGCCAGGTCGAGCTGATCGGCGGGACTCGTCCAGGGCGTCCCGCCCGGCGGCGACGAGCTGTGCAGCCGGGCCACGGCCTGTCCCAGAGCAGGAAGCGTCGTCGCATCCTCCGCCACCACCTCAGCCTGCACGGTCAACCGGTGGGTCGGCACCGAACCCAGAGCCGCGGGAGCGACTATCCCGGGCAAGGCAGCTGCCGCCTCCAGCCCGCGCCAGGCACGCCGGTACTCCGCGTCCTCCACATAGGCCTTGACGTAGACGGATCCCCAGCGCTCCACGGTCCTGCGCTCGGGCTTGTAGGCGACAAGAATCGGGTCCCTGAGCGGGTGACCTGAAGCCTCGAGCTGGTCGGTCATCGATCGGACATCGAAGACGAGCCCGGGTAGGCCAAGCCTGGCCGGGTACCACTCCACCAGCGCTCGTGGCGACTCGAGGAACATCAGGGGCTCGGGACTGAGGCAACGCCCCCGGGCCGAGGCGGCCAGGCTCCTGGCCTCGGGTCGGGCAAGGGCCTTGCGCAGATCTCCGACCTTGATGTTGATGACCGCGCTCGTACGTTGATGATCCAGCTCTATCTCGTACAGCACAGTCGCCTTGTTTGCCGGCTTGTAGCGGATGTATCGAGGCGTGGCGCTCACTGATCTGCCGCCTAGGGCTTCGCCCAACCACTGGGCGACCTGCCGGCCGTCGACAACCGACGCGAGAGCCGTCAGCGCTGGGTCATCGGGTACCTCGGCTCCGCCCTGCCACGCAACCAGACCGCTCGCCCGGGGTGGATAGAGCCTGGTGTTCAGGCCACGACGCACTGCTTGGGAAGTTACCTGAGACCATGACCGAATCCGGGGAGAGCTGACTACATCCGCAGTCCCGTGGCTGACACCCGCCTCGCACCGTCCACGCCGCCGGGCCGTGGGCGCCAGCGCAGCGTTTGTTGTGCTTGTCTTGCTGGTCAACAGCCCGCACTCATGAAGATCACAGTCCTGTGCGATGACGCGGGAACCTCGACCTCTCCGCCGTCGACCGGATCCGTCCCCTCCCCTACCAGGACGTGCCCAAGCTGAAACCGTCAGGCCCCGGTGCCAGGACCCGCTTGGCAATAGTTCGTCAATTGAGCAACTATTCGCCCGGTGGCGACATACCCTGACGACCTGGCCCCGCTGCTGCAGGCCCTCGCCGACCCGACCCGCCTGGGTGTCGTGCAACTTCTGAGCACCGGCCCCCGGCGCGCCGGCGAGCTGGCCGAGGCGTCCGGCCTGTCGGCCCCGGCCATGAGCAAGCACCTGCGCGTCCTGCTCCGGGCCGGGCTCGTCGCCGACGAACGTCCGCCGGAGGATGCCCGCGTCCGGATCTTCCGGCTCCGATCGGAGTCGGTGGTGGCCCTGCGGGCCTGGCTGGATCAGCTCCAGGCGCACTGGGACGACCAGCTGCGCTCGTTCAAGCGACACGTCGAGAGGAAGCGATGACACAAGCGCAGACGGTCTCGTCCGAGGTCGAGGTGGCGATCGATCCCACCACCGCCTTCAAGGCATTCACCGAGGAGATGGACCTCTGGTGGGTGCGCGGCCCCATCAACTTCTGGGCCGACGGCGGGCGCGTGGCCGAGGTCCGGTGTGAGCCAGGTGTGGGCGGACGGATAGTCGAGGTTCTCGACGACCCCGCCACGGGTGACGTGCTGGAGCGGGCTCGCATCACCCTGTGGGAGCCGGGAGCGCGTCTGGCCTGGGCGAGCCCGCTCGACGACGTCCTGACCGAGGTGAGCTTCGTGGCCGTCGCCGGTGGGACCCGGGTGCGGGTCGAGCACGTGATCCCCGCCGGAGGACAGGACAAGGGGGGCACGGCCTGGAGCCGGGTCGTGCCCAAGTGGTTCGGCGCCTGGTGCGCCAGCCGGGACCGGGTGGCCCACCAGCAGATCGACATAGCCAGGCTGTCCCTCGGCGTGTACTACGCCCGACCGGCGGCGGCGGCGCGGTGGCTGGCCCAGGCCTTCGGGTTCGAGTCGATCGACGAGCTCCCGGCCGGGCAGGATCCCCTGCCCGAGGGCGAGTACGGGCACCCGTGGATCGAGTTCAGGATCGGGAACGCCGTCCTCAACGTCTTCAAGCTGGAAGGGGAGAGGGTCGGCGAGGTCCGCACCCATGTCCCGTGGGTGTACGTCGACGACCTCGAGGCCCACTTCGCCCACGCCAAGGGCAACGGAGCGACCATCGTGGAGGAGATCCACCCCTACCCGGGCTCGTCGGTCTATGTGGCCGATGACCTGGAAGGCAACCGCTGGACCTTCTCCCAGGCCCGCCCCACGATGCGCTGAGCCCTCTTGCCGCGCCGCCTCAGCCCCTGCGGCGATCGACCTGTTCGCCCAGGATCTGGGCAGGAAAACGGGCGAGCAGGGCCCTCCCCCGGGGCGACAGCCGGTAGCCGATCTCCAGGCTCTCCGTCAGCCCCAGGCTCTTGAGGCGGCGGACCCGCTGCTTGAAGCGCGGGCGCTCCACACCGAGGGAGCCAGCCAGCTCCGTGCTCACGATCCCGGGCCGCTCCTCGATGAGGCGCAGAGTCGGCAGGGCCCAGTCGAGGCGGACCAGGGCGCCGAGGAGCTCACGGAGGTCTTCCTCGCCGAGTCGATCGCGATCCCGGAGCGCGGCCCGGGGATCGTCGCCCACTCGGTGGAACCGGATCCGGTAGAGGGTGCCCTCGGGCCGGAGGTCGGCGAACGCCTCCTCGCGGCTGCCGTAGCCCGCGGCCCGGGCATCGTGGTCGCTGACGTCAGGGGTGTCGATGATGGCGACCTCGTCGATGCCGAGAAGGCCTCCAGGCGACTGCAAGGTTCCGCCCGCCTTGACCGTCGGGCGCTTCCATCGCCGGAACGCGACCGTGATGGTGCCGTCGGCCAGTCCCGGCCAGAAGCGTTGCGTGAACAGCACTGCGCCGAGTCTGCCAGCCGAACTCGGTGGTGGAGCGGGTCGTCACGGTTAGCGTCGCGTGTCATGGGCGTCCTGGTCGACACCACGCCACTGAGAGTGTCACCGGACTTCCGCAGGTTGTGGAGCGGCCAGGCGGTGTCCTTCGTGGGCAGCATGATCACCACCGCGGCGTTGCCCTTCCAGGTCTTCCGCCAGACCCACTCGTCGCTGGCCGTGGGCTTGTTGGGCTTGGCCCAGCTGGGGCCCTTGTTCATCTGCGCCGTGGTGGGAGGAGGCTTCGCCGATCGCCTCGACAAGCGGCACCTGCTTCTCGCCGTCACCTCCGCCGCGGTCACCTGCTCGGCGGCGCTGGCCGTCAACGCCACCCTCGACCATCCCCAGTTGTGGGTGCTCTATGTCGTGGGAGGAGCCGTGGGCGGGGTCACCGCGGTGAGCTCCACCGTTCTGCGCTCGATGCTGCCCCTGCTCGTGGAGGACGAACTGAGGCCGGCCGCCTACTCCCTGCAGGCCGCCTACGGATCCTTCGGCATGATGGCCGGACCGGCGGCGGCCGGTCTTCTCATCGGCGGCTTCGGCCTCACCAGCGCCTACCTCATCGACGTCGCCAGCTTCGGCGTCGCCCTTGCCACCTTCGCAGCCATCGCCCCCTCACCGCCGGTCTCAGGCGCGACGGCGGAGGCAGCCATGTCCCTGCTGGCCGGCCTGCGCTTCCTGCGCGGCCACCGCGTGGTCATAAGCGTGTTCGCCATCGACCTGGTGGCGATGGTGTTCGGCATGCCCAGGGCCCTCTTCCCCGCATTGGCCGAGCGACTGGGCGGCGGGCCCGTCCTGTACGGGCTTCTCCTGTCGTCCGTGGCCGGGGGGGCCTTCCTCGCCGCCCTGGCCAGCGGGTGGACGGCGCGGGTCCAGCGCCAGGGCCGGGCCCTTCTCGTCGCTGTCGGCGCGTGGGGAGTCAGCGTGGCCGGCGCGGGCCTGGCCCGGGAGCCGGCCGCGGTGCTGACCCTGCTCGGCTGCGCCGGGGCCGCCGACATGATCTCCGGGGTGTACCGCTCCACCATCGCCGCCAACCTGACGCCGGACAGCCTCCGTGGCCGCGTGAGCGGAGTCGAGTTCGCGGTGTATGCCGGCGGTCCCGTCCTCGGGGACGTGGAGGCGGGCGTCGTGGGCGGCCTGGCCGGGATCACCTTCGCCATCGTCTCCGGCGGAATCGCCTGCGTCATAGGGGCGGCGCTCTTCGCCGCCCGGGTTCGGGGCTTGGCCACCCACCAGCGGCCCCGGCCGACCGACGCCGCCACGGCGCCATAGAGCGGGCGGGGCGCGCTATTCGAGAAGCCCGGCGAGCGTCTTGCCCCACGTCTCCAGGTCGTGGTGCTCCTGGACGTGGGCCCGGCCGGCTCCCCCCAGGCGCCGTCTCAGCTGGCCGTCGCGCACCAGCTGGTCGAGCCTCTGGACAAAGGCGGGCTGGTCCATGGGCGGGACCAGGAACCCGGTCTCCCCGTCCTTGACGATGGCGGGGATGCCGCCGTTGGCGAAGGCGACCACGGGAACGCCGCAGGCCTGGGCCTCGAGGTAGACGAGACCGATGAACTCCTGCAGACCGGGATAGGCGAACACGTCGGCCGCGTTGTACCAGGCCGGGAGATCGCCATAGTCGACCGGCCCCGTGAAGGTGACGGCGGGGCCGAGCTTGGCTGCGTGCTCCTCGATCTCGGGCCTCGACGCCCCGTCACCGACGATCACCAGCCGCACCCGCCGCCCCCGTCCGATCAGCTCCTCGGTGGCGTCGATCAGGAACTTGAGGCTGATGGCCTTGCGTCCCCTCTTGTCCCAGAGGCGACCGACCGAAAGGAGCACGGCCGCGTCTGCGGGCACCCCCAGCTCCTGTCGGACCCGGGCCCGCTGGGCCTCGTCGGGACGGAACTGACCCAAGGGGACGGCGGGCCACAGCAGGCCGAGCTTCGGGGACACGACGGGATCCTGCTGATAGCCCTTGAAGTCGGAGGCCTTGTTGACGACGACGGAGTCGGCTCGACGCAGCGCCACCCGGTGGAGGGCCCACCCCGGGAGGGCCACCATTGTTTGGCGCAGGTTGCCCTCCCGGCGCCGGAGGTCCGAGTAGGTCCGCCCCCTGTAGGGCGACTTGTAGATGACGTAGCGCACGCCCCGACCGGCCGTCAGCCAGGGCCCCATGACGTCGGGGGCGTCCGGTTGGGACACGAACGTCAGCCAGGCCTCGGGTCTGAACCCCCGGGAACGGCGCCGGGCGGCCCACAGAGCCGCGGGCAGGCGCCAGCGGGCGGCCCGCCTCCAGAAGAGCTTGGCCTTGTACTCCGAGATGATCTCGACCTCGTGGCCCTGGTCTCGGAGGGCGGCGATGACCGACAGCGCCTGGGTGCGATCGCCCGACGCCTGGGGCTCGGCCGTCGAGGCCAGGGGACAGTAGAAGGCGACCCTCACGGCACCCATGATCGCGAATGAGGGCTCGGGCGCGAACGTCGGGCCTGCCTGGGGGCTAGTCCCCCGGGGCGGCGGTGGGGAAGCGCTGGCGGCGGACCAGGTGGAGTCCGGCCACGCCCACGGCCAGGGCACCGAAGATCTCAAGGAGCACGACCGTCCAGGACAGGGCGGTGACGCCCGTTCCGTGGGACCCGGGGAAGGCGTCGCTCAGCGCGCTCCAGTGGGGCAGGAGGTGCACGGCCCCAACCCCCACCGCGATGGGGAAGCCCACGGCTGCGGCCAGCAGCGGGGCCAGGTGGTGACGGGCGAACACCAGCACGATGGTGACCACGCCCATGGCGGTGGAGAGCATCCCCGCCCAGAAGACCTCCCAGGTGAGCACGCCCGTCCCCCGGCGGAGATGGTCGGCTGTGTGCACGACCAGGCCGGCGGCG
>VAXP01000049.1:0-2127 GCA_005884125.1 Actinomycetota bacterium
GAGCATGCCCCCCAGCCAGCGCTCGTTGACGTAGGGCATGGCGCAGCGGTCTGCGTAGGTGCGGATGGGGTCCTGGGTCTGCTTCTTGGTCCCGACGAAGAGGATGGTCCCCCCGCCGGCCACCAGGTCACGGACGTATTCGTAGGCGACCTGGATCCGTTGCAGGGTCTGGTTCAGGTCGATGATGTAGATCCCGTTGCGCTCGCCGAAGATGAACCTCTTCATCTTCGGGTTCCAGCGCCGGGTCTGGTGGCCGAAGTGGACGCCGGCCTCCAGCAACTGCTTCATGGTCACCACAGCCATGGTGGTGTTCCTCCCATCGGTTGGCCTGACCCGTGCGCCGCGCCCTTGCGGGCGACCGTGGGCGCGCACGGGTGTGTGATTCCCGGCTCGTGCCGGGTCCAGCCAGTCTAACTGTCAGACGGGGAATCTGGTCAGGGGCAGACCGCCCGCCTCCCGCCTGCGGGCCAGCAGCCGCTCGATGCGGTGAAGGCGGATCTGCTCCACCGTGGTGGCGGCCAGGTCGGTCAGGGTGGCGAGCTCGTGCTCGGACCACGCCCTGGGCCTCACGTCGAGCACGCAGAGCGTGCCCACGGCGTGGCCCCCGAACACGAGCACGTCGCCCGCGTAGGCCACCACGCCGAACTGCCTGACGATGGGATGGTCGGCCAGGAAGGGATCGGCTCTGGCGTCCTCCACGACGAGGCGGGCGTTGGCCGCCACCGCGTACTGGCAGATGGAGAACTCCAGCGGGGTCTGGCGGGCCGAGGCGAATGGCTCGGGCAGGCCCACCGAGCTCTTGAAGAACTGACGGTCCTCGTCCACCAGGGTGAGCAGCGCCACCGGAGCGTCGAGGACACGGGCGGCCAGCCGGGTGAGACGGTCGAACGTCTCGCTGGGAGGCGTGTCGAGGAGCACCTGGCGACGGAGGGCCGCCAGGCGCTGGGGGTCGCGCACCGCGGCGAGGACGTCTGTCACGAGAACTCCGAGTGTGCCACACGCGCCGTCGCCTCTCCATGGCCCATCCACGCCGCGCTTGCTGCCGGCTCATGTCCACAGCCACCCAGCAAGAGGCCTACGCCGGAGGGTGCAGGCCTCCTCTTCCACTCCCCCGGGCGTAGGGCGGCGGCGCCGGGGCATCGGGGTCTTCGCCGTCCCCGGGGGCCAGGTCGCCCTGGTGCTGTTCCTGGGCGCGGTCGTGGGCGGGATGGCCGGGCTGCGCCCGGCCCGGCGAACGACCAGGCTCTACATGCTGGCGGCCATCGCCACCGAGTAGGAGGCCGGGTCAGGAAGAAGGCGGGTTGGCCTGTTCCTCGATGAGGCGCAGGGCGGTGATCACCCGGTGGGCGGCGTGGAACACGGGCGACAGCTCGTGGCGATCGTGGCCCAGTTCGTCCTCGCCGGCCTCGCCGGCCAGGCGCCCCGACGGGGTCAGGGCGTGGACGCGGACGCGGCCCTCACCGGGAAGAGGGGTGTCCTCCTCGGGGGCGAGCAGACCCAGGTGCTCTTCCACACAGGAGAGGAAGCCGTGGGTGGCCTCGACCACCCCGGCGTGGGAGCCGCCGCCGATCACGCCCCCGCCCGTGCTGGTGTACAGGCTGGTGGTCCCGTCCGAGAGAGCCACCAGCGAAGCGGTGCCGTTGGGGTAGGTCATCTCCATCACCGCGCCCCAGACGTGGGGATGCTCGGGTGTGGGCGCGGGGGCCGTTCCTGCGGCGCGGGCCCCGAAGATCTGCTCGCGAACCTCCTCGAACGTCGAGGCCTGGCCCGCCTTGGACTTGCGCCGCCTCCCGAACACCGCCACCAAGCTATTCGCCCGGGGCGGGCGGGCCGGGGAACGGGTACCCCGCGTGCCCCCTTGGGCGCTAAGAGACCCGCGTGCCCCGTGGGCGCTAAGAGAACAGCCTGATGCGAGACCAGAGCTCGGGGGCGCCGACGCGGGGCCGGCGGCACACGGCCACCAGCTGGTTGGCTGCCTCCTTGTCGACGACGGCGCCCTGGCCCAGGCTGACCACGGGCCGCACGTCGTCGAACCACCTCTGCAGGTCGGCCACCGGGAACCCCACCGCCACCACCACGTCGATCGAGGTGCGCTTGGGAAGCCACAGCCAATAGGCGTTGTGACCG
>VAXP01000049.1:2161-21182 GCA_005884125.1 Actinomycetota bacterium
GGCCGCGGCCTCGCTGTAGGAGTGGGTGAGCACCCGGGCCCGGTCCCGGTCGGGCAGGCCCCGGTACACCGAGGCGATGGTCGCCACGACGTGGTCCCAACCGACCTCGGCGCTGTAGTCGTCCCTGGCGTCCTGGAGCTTGAGGCTGAGCATGGTGGCGCGGGGAAGAACCGGGAGCGCCAAGGGCAGGCCCACCAGGGCCCACACGATCAGCCCGGTGACTACCACCCGGAAGCGGGCCCAACCGGCCACCGCCGCCGCCCCCGCGGCGATGAGCACGGGGAAGACGTCGAGCGGGTAGTACCCCTTGCCCCGGCTCACGAGGTAGGCGGCCTCCACCGTCACGACGAGCAGGACCAGGGCCCGCAGGCGCACGTCCCGCCACAGCCGCACCGCCCCCGCGCCGCACACGGCCAGGACGAAGGGACCCAGCAGCAGCAGCTGGTCGCTCACGTACTTGGGCGTCGGGTTCTGGCTGCGGATGCGGGCGTTCTGGCCCCGCAGGAAGTCGACGCTGGGCCAGCCGTGGGCCACCTGCCAGGCCAGGTTGGGGGCGGCGACGGCGACCGCCACCAGGGCGCCCAGCCAGGGCCAGGGCGAGCGCAGGTCGCGCCGCAGGGGTGTGGACACCGTGGCCACGGCCGCGCCCGCGACCAGCGCGGGCATGGTGAACTTGGTCATCGTCCCCACACCGACGGCCGCGCCCAAGGCCACCCACCAGCGGGGGTCCCCGGACACGACCAGGCGCACCACGACGTAGAGGGCCAGGGCCCAGGCCAGCTGGTCGAAGGACACCGTCTGGAACAGCCCGTTGGCGCCCAGGAAGAAGCCCGCGGTGGCCACGGTGAGGCCGGCCAGCCACTGGGCCCGGGGCGATCCGCCCAGGTGCCTGGCCATGGCCGCGGTGAGCAGGATCACCCCCACCCCGGCCACCAGCGCCGGCACCCGCAGGCCCACCAGCGAGCGGCCGAACAGGGCCTCGCTCAGCCGGGCCACCGCCGGGGTCAGCGGCGGAAAGTCGACGTAGCCCCAGGCCAGGTGGTGGCCCGACACCAGGTAGTAGAGCTCGTCGCGGTGATAGCCGTAGCGGCCGTCGGTGGCGAGGGTCAGGACGACCTTGGCCCCGACGATGGCCAGCAGGGGCCCACCGGGCGCCCTCAGCCACCAGCGCGCCGGGGCGCGGCCCTCGGCGCCGGCCGCACGGCCCACCGCCTCAGTGCCTGCCTGGACACACGTGCGGACAGTCTGTCACCATACCGTGACAGGAGGTTCTGCAGCAGTGGCGGGGCCAGGACCCCTCCTTGACCTCGGGGTCAGGGAGGTGGAACCTACTGGTCGGCCAGGAACCCCCTGTGGCCGTTACGAACCTTTGCCAGTGGAGCTGGGGAGCCGCTTGGCGTCGCAGCCCCCTGCCTGAAGGGGAGGGCCGGGCTTGGGGAACGTGAGCAGCGCCATAGAGGGCAGCGGCGAGCGCAGCAGCGCCGCGCAGGGCCGCCAGGCCCGGGCCCCGAAAGCCGACCGGCCCCACGTGGACGAGATTCGCCTGGGCGACTTGGGCCGGGGCCTGACCCGCCTCAGCCCGTTCCTCGCCGCCGTCGGGGCTGCCCTGCTCCTGGTAGTGGCGCCGCCAAACGGCCACAGCGCCCTGCAGGCGGCGGCCTCCGGCGGCCAGAAGCACTTTCAGCTGCCGACGGAGGGAACGCCCAACCCGGCATCAGACGCGGCGGCGACGGCGGCGCCCGCCAGCACCGGGCCCCAGCCCGCCGGCCCGGCCGCCGACAGCGCGCAATCGCCGGCCGTGACCCCGGCGGCATCCATCGCCGCTCCCGCGGCCAGCGCCTCCGCCTCGGCCGTGCCTGACTCGTCGGCCGCCGGGGCCCCGACCGTGTCCCCCTCGGCCGACCAGACGGCGGTCACCCCTCTCACGGTTGCGGCCAAGGCCTGGGCCAGCCGGGAGGCGGGCACCCCGCTGGCCGGCACCGACGTCCCCGCCGGCACCCTGCCCGTCGGCAACCGCCTGGGCCAGGTGGACAAGGCCAGCTTCGTTCGCCTGGGCGGGACGGCGACCAGCCTGACCCTCACTGCCGACCCGAGCGGGGCCCGCAACCTGGCCGGAGCCGGGTCGGTCCAGGCCTGCCCGGTCACAGCGTCGTGGACGGCGGGCGACGCCATGCCCCTCGACCAGGCCCCGGCCTACGACACGACCAAGTGCGTGGCCGGCACCCACCCCGACGACAGCTCCTGGAGCTTCGACCTGGGCGCCTTCGCCGACCGGGCCGGTGGCAACGGCTTCGCCCTGGTCCCCGCCCCGGATGCCCCCGTCGACTTCCAGGTGGCCTTCAAGGCCGGCTAGCCGGTGCCCGAGCTCGGCCCGCCCTCTCCCCCGGCTTTCTCGCCTTTCTCGCCGGCGGGGCAGGAACCGGCCGCCCGCCAGCGAAACCTTCTGGTTAGGAACATTTTGTCACCAGCGAGACCCGACCACTTGGGAGGAACGATCGGCCACCAAGTTGGGGGAGACGGTGAACAGGTCCGCAACCGCGGTTAGAGAGCGAGAGCCAGTCCGGCGGCCCTCCACGCCATCCGGGCCGGCCGCGCCCGGACACCCGGGTGGCCCGCCCGCGGAACGAAGCCCAGGGAGCGGACGCAGGCGCCGGGCCGGGCTGGCAGCCGTGGCCCTGGCCGTGCTGGCCGCGGCGACGGCGCCCTTCGTCCTGCGGGGATCGGCGTCGAGGGGCCCGTCCGTGCCCCTGCCCGGGCCAGGGGCCGTGCCCGTCGCCTACCACGTCGTGTACCGGGTGACCACGGGATCGATCGTCAGCACCGAGGAGCTCTGGGTCGACCGTCCCTTCGAGGCCGAGGACGTGGTCTTCGGCGGGCCCGCGGCGCGGGGCGAGCCCGTGTCCACCGTCGTCGACCGCCTGGGCCGCCAGCTGGTGCACGCCGGGGGGGCACCCGCGGTGTTCACGCCACCCCCGGCGCCGACCCGCTTCGACGTCCGCCTGGACGCGGTGGCCGGCGCCGCCATCGCGGCCCGGGCCCTGGTGCCCAGGGGCAGCCGGGTCGTCGCCGGCCGCCCCTGCCGCGACTACCGCAGCGCCCAGTCCCTGCTGTCGACCGCCCTGGCGGGGAGGCCGACGGCCGGCGACCACGTCGACACGTGCGTCGATGCCCAGGGGCTGGTCCTGGCCGAGCGTCGCGTCGTCGCCGGCAAGGTGGTGCAGGAACGGCGGGCCACCACGGTCGCATCCGGTACCTCGGCGAGCGACCACTCCTACCGCACCCCGGGCGCCCACCTCCCCCTTAGGCAGGGCGGCGGCGCGGTGGTGACCATCAGCGACACCAGCCGCCCCCCGGGCCTGACCTTCTGGGAGCCGTCCCAGGCGCCGGCCGGGTTCTCCCACCTGGGGCGGTTCGCGGTGGTCGCGCCCCAGCCCTCGGCGGGCACGAGCGGGCCGCCGGCGGCGCTGTCCACCGCGATCGACGACGTCTACGGGCGGGGCCCCGACGTCATCGTGGTCGAGCAGGGCCCGGCGGCCGGCGCCCGCGCCCTGCAACCACCCGGCGGCGGACGGGACGTGGACCTCGGAGCCCTGGGCCGGGGCCGGCTCGTGCTCTCGGCCACGGCCCCGTCGGTGACCGCCGTGCTCTCCAACAACTCCTTCGTGGCAGTGAGCGGGACGGTGCCGCCTGACGAGCTGGTGGCCGTGGCCCGCGCCTTGCAGCCCCAGCCCCCGGGCACCATCGTCACCGTTCCCGACCTCACCTCGGATGGCACGCCATGAGCACGCAGCCCGACCTCGAACCCGTGGGCCCGCACCAGGGCCTGACTCCAGCGTGGATCGACGATCCCCGCCTGCGTCGGGGCGCCAACGCCATCGCCGCCATCCTCGTCTTCTACTGGGTGCTGGAGCGCCTGTGGCCGGCGCCGGCGGGCGTGCTGTTGAAGGGCATGGTCATCGGGGGGCTGTACGCCCTCATCGCCCTGGGCCTTGCGCTCGTCTACCGGGCCAACCGCATCATCAACTTCGCCCAGGCCGACCTGGGCGGGGCGCCTGCGGCCCTGGCCGTGCTCCTCATCGTCAGCGTCGGGGTCCCCTACGTGGTCGGGATCCTCACCGGGCTGGTGGCGGGCGTCGTGCTCGGCGTCGTCGTCGAGTTCGTGGTCATCCGCCGCTTCGCCAAGGCGCCCCGGCTCATCCTCACCGTGGCCACCCTGGGCCTGAGCGCCGTGCTCGCCGCGGCCGAGGTGGGGTTGCCCACCGCCTTCCACGTCAAGGTGGCGCCGCAGAACTTCCACTCGCCCTTCAGCTTCGCCTTCCGCTTCCACAAGGAGGTGTTCCAGGGCAACGACCTGCTGGCCCTGGCCGCGGTGCCCCTGGTGATCGTGGGCCTGGCCTGGTTCCTCAACCGCACCCACATGGGCGTGGCCGTGAGGGCCTGCGCCGAGAGCTCGGACCGGGCCTCACTCCTGGGGGTCCCGGTCAAGCGGGTGAACATGGTGGTGTGGGCCGTGGCGTCCCTTCTCGCCACCATCGCCCTCATCCTGCGGGCCGGCGTCGTCGGCCTGCCGATCGGCAGCGCCCTGGGGCTCCCCCTGCTGCTGCCCACCCTGGCCGCGGCGGCCATCGGGCGCATGGAGAAGATGCCCACCATCGTGGTCGCCGCCGTCCTGTTCGGCGTGGTCGAGCAGTCCGTGGTGTGGCACACGGGTTCGGGCGACATCGTGGACCTGGTCTCGTTTTTGGTCATCGTGGCCGCCCTGCTGGCCCAGCGCGGTCAGCTGGCCACCAGGGCCGAGCAGGCCAGCATGTCGGCCTGGACCGCCCTGCGGGAGATCCGGCCCATGCCACCGGAGCTGGCCCGCCTGCCCGAGGTGGTCTGGTCGAAGCGGGCCCTGCTCGGCCTCATCGCGGTCGTCGCCGTGTTCAGCCCCTTCGTGTTGGGAGAGGCGAAGACGACGCTGGCGGTGACGCTCATCGTGTTCATGATCGTGGGCCTGTCGCTGTTGGTGCTGGCCGGCTGGGCGGGGCAGATCAGCCTGGGGCAGTTCGCCTTCGTCGGCGTGGGCTCGGCCACCGGGGCGTGGATGAGCCTGCACCTGCAGATCGACATCGTCCTTGAGCTGGTGGTGGCGGGGCTGGCCGGGGCCGCGGTGGCCGTGGTCATCGGCGTCCCCGCCCTGCGCATCCGGGGCCTGTTCCTGGCCGTGGCCACCCTGGGCTTCACCCAGGCGGCCAGCTCCTACTTCCTCAAGTACACCCACTTCGGCTGGATCCCCACCCAGGACAAGCGGGTCGATCGACTGCCGGTGTTCGGGCGCATCGCCATCGACACCGAGGCCCGCTACTACTTCTTCTGTCTGGCCGTGCTGCTGGCCTGCATCTTCGCCGTGCGCGGGCTGCGCCGCAGCCGCACGGGCCGGGTGCTGGTCGCTCTGCGGGAGAACGACCGGGCCGTGCAGGCCTTCGGCGTCAACGTGGTGCGGGCCAAGCTCACCGCCTTCGCCATCTCCGGCTTCCTGGCCGCGGTGGGCGGTGTGCTCCTGGTCCACCTCCAGCACGCCCTGTACCCGGGCGGCATCAGCCCCGTCTCCAGCCTGTCGGCCTTCGTGATGGTGGTGATCGGCGGGCTCGGCTCCATCACCGGGGTGTTCTCGGGCGCCATCTACCTCAACGGGCTGAGCTGGGTGAAGAGCTGGGTCCCCCGCTCCATCCAGCCCCTGCTCCAGCTGATGGGAAGCGGTCTGGGCCTGGTGATCATCCTCATGCTCCTGCCCGGCGGCGTGGGCTCGGTCCTGTTCCGGGCCCGCGACTCCCTGCTGCGGCGGGTGGCCGAGCGCAGGGGCATCGTCGTGCCCAGCCTGGTGGCCGACAAGCTGGTCACGGCCGACGCCGACGAGCTCATGGTCTCCGCCCCGGCCGCGGCGGAGATGACGACCGTGGCTCCCACGTCCCCGGCCCAGGCGGACGACGAGCTGGCCGAGCTGGAGTCGGTGGGAGCCAGGCCCGGCGCCGGCCCCGCCCCCAGAGGAGGGATGGACCGGTGAGCGCACCCACGGGCACGCAAGACCACGAGCGGGTCCCCCGCAGCCCGGGCGCCTACCTGCGCTGGCTGTCGGGCCAGGTCGGTCCCTCCGGGCTCAAGCCCGTGCTCGTCCTGCTGACCCTGTCCGCGGTCGAGCGCTTCGGCATCACCATCATCGCCGTGCTCGGCCCCAACATCCGCGACACCTTCCACGTCAGCAACCAGACCCTCATCGGCACCGTCGCCCTGACGTCGATCCTTCCCGCGGCTGCGTCCCCCTGGGTGGGCTACCTCTCCGACCGGGTGGACCGCGTCCGCCTGGGCCAGATCAGCGCCGTCATCGTCGGGGTGGGCGCCATAGGCCTGGCCCTCGCCCCCAACTTCCCCGTCTTCGCCATCGTGGCCGTCACCGCGGGGGCGGGCCTGCTGGTCAACACCCCCACCCACTCCAGCCTGATCACCGACTACTACCCACCGGCCGCGCTGGGCACGACCTTCACCTTCTACCTGTTCGCCACCACCGCCATAGCCCTGCTGGCCGGCCCCATCGGCGGAGGAATCGGCCAGGTGGCGGGCTGGAGGACGGCCTTCGCCGTCATGTCCGTGCCCACCCTGGTCGGAGTGTGGCTCCTGGGCCAGATCAAGGACCCGGGCCGGGGCGCCTCCATCGGCCTGAGCATCGAACGGGAGGAGCGCTCGAACTTCTGGGAGGGGTTCCGCCGGGTGTCGGCCGTGCGCTCCCTGAAGCGCACCTGGACCGCGGCCTTCTTCTTCGGCGGCGGAGTGGTGGCCTTCCTGTCCCTTCTCAACGTCTTCTTCAAGGACGTGTACCACTACAACACGGCCGAGCGGGGGCTCATCACCGTCGTGTTCGGGGTTGGCGGCCTGGTCGGGACGGTCATCGGCGGGGGCATGGTGCAGAAGGTCATGCGGGGCAGAGGCCCGCAGATGCTGCCGGTGATCACCGGGATCATGGTGGTGGAGTTCGGGATCGGCATGGTCCTCATGGGCTTGATGCCCTGGGCCGTGGCCTCGGCGGCCATGGTGTTCGTCCTGTCGCTCGGCTTCGCCGGCTTCCTTCCCGCCTACAACTCCATGATCGGGCTGGTGACGACGCCGCGGCTGCGGGGCCAGGCCTACGCCTACTCGCTCATCTTCACCACCCTGGGCGCCATCGTGGTTGCGCCCACCATCGGGGGCATCGCCAACCATCACCAGCGCGAGGCCACGTGGGTCCTGGGCGCCCTCATGGTCATGGCCGGGCTCATCAACTTCAGCGTGCGCCAGTTCGTGGACCGGGACGTGGCCGAGGCCCGCAAGGCGACTCAGGCGTCCGAGGTCGACTCCCTCCTGGCCGTACGGGGGCTCGAGGTGGCCTACGGCGGCAACGTGCAGATCCTCTTCGGCGTCGACCTCGACGTGAACGAGGGCGAGATCGTGGCCCTGCTGGGCACCAACGGGGCGGGCAAGTCCACCCTGCTGCGAGCCATCAGCGGGCTCATGGACCCGATGGGCGGCGCCGTCTTCTTCGGCGGTCGGGATGTGACCCACGCCGACTCGGTGAACAAGGCCATGCTGGGCATGGCTCTGGTGCCGGGTGACCGGGGCGTCTTCCCGGGCCTGACCGTGGCCGACAACCTGGGCATCGCGGCCTGGATGTTCCGCCGGGACGGGGCCCAGGTCCACGAGGCCACCGAGCGGGTGCTGTCCTACTTCCCCGTCCTGCGGGAACGCTGGAAGACGCAAGCCGGGAACCTCTCCGGCGGCGAGCAGCAGATGCTCGTGCTGGCCCAGGCCCTGATGGGCAGCCCCAAGATCCTGATGATCGACGAGCTCTCGCTCGGCCTCGCCCCCATCGTGGTGAGCCAGCTCCTGGAGACGGTGAAGCGCCTGGCCGAGGACGGCACGACCATCCTTCTGGTCGAGCAGTCGGTGAACCTGGCCCTCACCATCGCCAAGCGGGCCGTGTTCATGGAGAAGGGCGAGATCCGCTTCAGCGGGCCCACGGCCGAGCTGCTGGAGAGGCCCGACGTGCTCCGGGCCGTGTTCCTGGAGGGCGCGGCCGCGGCCGTGGGCACGGCGCCGGCCCGCACCCGCCCCCGCCAGGGCGCCCATCCCAACGGGGCCTCCGCCCCCGCCGCCCTCGAGGTCGTCGAGGTGTCCAAGCGCTTCGGAGGGGTCCTGGCCAACCACATGGTGTCGCTGGCCCTGCACGAGGGCGAGATCCTCGGTGTCCTCGGGCCCAACGGGGCCGGGAAGACAACACTCTTCGACCTGGTCTCGGGCTTCTTCCCCGTCGACACCGGTCGCATCGTGTTCCACGGCCTCGACGTCACCGACCTGCCCGCCGACTCCCGGGCCCGCCTCGGCCTGGGGCGCTCCTTCCAGGACTCCCGGCTGTTCCCGGCCCTGACCGTGACCGACACCGTCCGGGTGGCCCTCGAGCGCCACCTCGAGGTCAGGGACCCGCTGGCCGCGGCGCTCAACCTCCCGGCCGCCCTCGAGTCCGAGGCCAGGATCGACGAGCGGGTCCACGAGCTGACCGAGATGCTGGGCCTGGCCGCCTTCCGCAACAAGTTCGTGTCCGAGCTCTCCACCGGCACCAGGCGCATGGTCGACCTGGCCTGCATCCTGGCCCACGAGCCCACCGTCATCCTCTTCGACGAGCCCTCCTCCGGCATCGCCCAGCGGGAGACGGAGGCCCTGGGGCCGCTGCTGCGCCGCGTCCGGGAGATGACGGGCTCGGCCCTGCTCGTCATCGAGCACGACATGCCCCTGCTCACCGGCCTGGCCGACCGGATCCTGGCCCTCGACCTGGGCTCGGTCATCGCCGAGGGCGCCCCCGACGAGGTCGTCAACGACCCCCGGGTGGTGGCCTCCTATCTGGGCACCAGCGCCGAGGCCACCGCCCGCTCCGGCAGCCTGGCCGCGGCCCTGCCCCTCGACCCCGCAGGGGCTTCGAGCGGGCGCCGGGCCCCCGTGGGGACCCGGTCCCGGGCCACCTCGGCCGCCAGGGTGGAGGGCGGGGCCACCCGGGCCCGCCTGGCCGGACGGGGCGACTCGACCGACGGGCGCGACTCCCAGCCACCAGAACGACCGCCGGCGCGCACCACCCGGCGCACACCGAGGGGGACCACGTGAGCTCCAACCAACGATCCCTGAGCGAAGTCACCCTGGGCGACGTTCTCCGGGGCCTGGCCCGCTACCGGCCCTTCGCCATAGCCGTGGCCGCCATCGTGCTGGCCATCGCCTTCCTGCCGGGAAAGCCCCACCACACCAGCTCGTCCAACGTGAGCAGCGGCAACGTGGCCGCGGGCCAGGGAGGCGAGCAGGCCGGCGCCGGCGCGGCCGGCGCCGGGGCCGCGGCCGGGGCCGCGGGCTCCGGGGTGGGGGCGGCGGGCGGTGCCGGCGCGGCGAAGCTCGGTGCCGGCGGCGCTTCGGCCGGGCTGGCGGGCCAGGCCGGGGGTGGGGCGTCGGCCGCGCCCACGCCCACCTCCGATCCCGCCTGCGACAACACCACGGGGCGGATCAAGCTCCCGTCCCTGTACTCCCCGCCCTGCGTGCCCCCGTTCAGCGGCGACAACGGCGGGGGCACCTACCAGGGCGTGAGCGCCACGTCGATAACCGTGGCCGTGCCCTACCCCCAGCCCAGCGCCGCGGCCCAGGCCATCCTCACCGCGGCGGGCGACAACGACAACCAGGACCAGCGCAACCAGACCCTCAAGGACTACGTCAACCTCTTCGAGCACCACGTCCAGACCTACGGACGCAAGGTCAACCTGGTCTTCTTCGAGAGCAACGTCAACCCCAACGACAGCCAGAACCCGGCGGCCCAGAACTCCGAGGCCCAAGCCGACGCCATCCACGTGGCCAAGGAGATCAAGGCCTTCGCCTCCCTGGGTGACGCCGCCGACCCCTACGCCTTCCACGACACCCTGGTGGCCAACAAGGTGATGTGCGTGGCCTGCACGACCACGTTGCCGGCGCCGTGGTACCAGCAGCGGGCGCCCTACATCTGGGGCAACGGCCTGCCCGACGAGACCCAGGACTACAGCATGCGGGCCGAGGTCATCTGCGACGAGATCAGAAGCCCCCGGCCCTCAGCCACCGCGTCTACGGCCTGCTGTGGCCCGAGACCCCCGACAACGCCTACAAGCCGGGGATGGAGTTCTTCGTGCAGCGGCTCAAGGACGAGTGCGGGGTGACCGTCAAGACCGTCATCGGCTTCCCCCTGACCGACGTCGTCAACGCGGCCCAGGCCCAGCAGGACTCATCCACGGACATGGCCCGCTTCGCCAGCGACGGCGTGTCCTCGGTGATCTTCGTGGGCGACCCCATCACGCCCGTGTACTTCACCAGCGCCGCCACCCGCCAGCAGTACTTCCCGGAGTGGATCCAGACGGGGTCGGCGCTCACCGACACCGCCATCTTCGGCCGGGTCTACGACCAGCAGCAGTGGGTCCACAACTTCGGCTTCAGCGCCCTGGCCGACCGCGTCCCCCCGGACCAGACCCCGGCCGCCAAGGTGTACACGTGGATGTTCAACCACACCGCGCCCGCGGTCACGGAGTTCCCCATCATCTACGCGGTTGTCAACCCGCTCATGACCGGGCTCACCCTGGCCGGGCCCCGCCTGACGCCCCAGTCCTTCCAGTGCGGCGAGCCCCCCTTCAAGTCCAAGACGGCCGGGGGCCAGCCCTGCGTGGGCCAGCAGTACCCGGGCATGTTCGGCTACCCGATCTCGCCCACCAGCTGGAAGACGCGGGTGGCCAACGCCGTGCTCTCCTGGGGCGACCACCTGTGGCCGTGGGACGACTACAACCAGACCGACGACGGGACCCTCATCTGGTGGGACCCCAACGCCCAGGGACCGGCAGAGAACAACGTGCAGGGCAAGGGCCTGTTCCGGTACCTGAACAACGGGGCCCGGTACATGTACGGCCAGTTCCCCAAGGGGGCGGTGCCGTGGTTCGACCCCAACAACACCCAGACCGTCTTCGCGGCTCTGCCCGCGGCGGACAAGCCTCCGGACTACCCCTTCTCCTGCTACTACCTGTGCAACTCACCGGGTAACTGACAGGGGCGTCCGATCTCCCCCGGGTCGGACGTATGGAAGAAATCCCGCGAATGGCCATCCACGCGCGGACGTCCCCCGTAGATCCCGTCTGCCAGCCGGCGGCGAGGCGAGAGTCGCCCCGGCGCCAGGTGCGCTGGAGGCGCTGAAGCCAAGGAGGTAGGACATGGGCCGGGTACGGGTGCTCGCGGGGCTGGCTGGGGTCGTGACGGCAGGCGGGATGCTCCTCGGGGCCCCTGCGGCGCGGGCGGCCAACACCCCGACCTTCCGGGACTGCTCGGCCTTCGTGGAGGGTTTCGACCCGGACTTCGTCGAGATATCCGGCGTCGTCGTGGGTCCGGGGGGCAGGCTCACGGTGGCGCCGTCGCAACAGGCGGTCCCGCTCACCGCCTCGGAGTCCTCCGACCCGGGTGACAGCAGCGGCCACGTGACCCTCAAGGCCACGGTCACCAGCGCCGGTCTCCCCACCCAGACGGTCTCGGGGGCGGGGACGGGCCGGGTGGTGCTGCAGGTGCCGCTTCCGGGGCCCCGGGCCGGGCGCACCTACACCATCTCCTGGGCCGCCACCTTCGACAACGGCAACCACGCGTGCCCGTCCGCCTTCACCCCCGACAACACCCCCTCCGACCCTCACCCCTTCGTCCTCACCGCGTCTCGCCACGCCTGACCGTTCCGGGCGCTGACCCACCAGGCGGGGTGACCCTCCGGGCCCGAGGGACCGCCGTTATCTGACTCGCCGGAGGCAAGGCGAGCCATTGACACAGCTGGGCGGACCGGGTGGTTGACACCACCGCCCACCCGTTTGTGCCTGGCCAATCGCTACTCTGCGTGGTGAACTACCACCATGCGTGATAAGACCTCCGTTCCCCGCCGGCCAGCCCGGGCCCTCCTGAGCCTCCTCGGCCGTCCCCTCTGCGCCCTGGCCCTGGCCGTCACCGTGGTGACCGTCGTGGCCACCGGACCCGTGGCCGCCGACGGCGGCCTCCTCGGCCTGGGCGGCGTGCTGGGCACGGTGACGGGCACGGTCACCGGGGTGGTGGCCGCCGTCGTCCCGGGCTGGGACGACGGGTACACCACGTCGCCCACCGAGATGAGCGCCGTGACCGAGGCCATCGGCGCCAACCAGCTGTGGGACCGGGGCGTCACCGGCTCGGGCGTCGGCGTGGCCCTCATCGACTCGGGCGTCGTCCCCGTGCAGGGGCTGGCCGGCGCGGGCAAGGTGGTCAACGGCCCCGACCTGTCCTTCGAGTCCCAGCAGCCAGCCTCGGCCTACCTCGACACCTTCGGCCACGGCACCCACATGGCCGGGATCATCGCCGGCAACGACGCAGGCGGCGGCGACTTCCGGGGGGTGGCGCCGGGCGCCAGGCTGGTGTCGCTCAAGGTGGCGGCCTACGACGGCGCCGTCGACGTGTCCCAGGTGATCGCGGCCATCGACTGGGTCGACCAGCATCGCAACGACCCCGGCCTCAACATCCGCGTCCTCAACCTCTCCTTCGGCACCGACAGCCTGCAGCCCTACCAGCTCGACCCCCTGACCACCGCGGTCGAGAACGCCTGGCGCCACGGGATCGTGGTGGTCGTCTCCGGAGGCAACGACGGCACCCTCCACGGGTCCCTGACGGACCCGGCCACCGACCCCTACGTGCTCGCGGTGGGCGCGGCCAACCTCGACACCTACGGATCCACCACCGTGGCCCCCTTCTCCAGCCGGGGAAGCGCCAGCCGCAGCGTCGACGTGGTCGCTCCCGGAGTGTCCCTCCTGAGCCTGCGGAATCCGGGCTCCTACATCGACCAGAACCACCCGGGCGCCGTCGTCGACAACCGGTTCTTCCGGGGCACGGGCACGTCCCAGGCCGCGGCCGTGGTCTCCGGCGCGGCGGCCCTGCTCCTGAGCGCCCACCCGGGCCTGACCCCGGACCAGGTCAAGACCATGCTCAAGGCCACGGCGAGGCCTCTGGCCCTCCTCGACGGCAAGGCCGAGGGCTCGGGGATGATCAACGTCAACGCCGCCGCTCAGACGGCGCTGCCCCTCGGCGTCCACCAGAGCTGGGCCCCGGCGACCGGGCGGGGCTCCATCGAGCAGGCCCGCGGCGGCGAGCACGTCGCCATGAACGGCGTGGACCT
Source organism: Actinomycetota bacterium (assembly GCA_005884125.1). GTDB lineage: Bacteria > Actinomycetota > Acidimicrobiia > Acidimicrobiales > AC-35 > AC-35. The sequence continues at coordinate 15,387 of VAXP01000049.1, forward strand.
CGCCGGTGAGCAGGACATCATGGCCTCGCCGTGGGTGCCCTCGATCTGGGCGCCGGCGTCGGCCGCGGCCTCGGCCTGGTCCGGTGGCACCTGGAACGGGAGCGGGTGGTCCGGCTCCTCGTGGGGCGGGACAAGCTGGGCCGGCGCAACGACCTGGATGGGCAGGACCTGGACGGGGCGGACCTGGACGGGCCAGACCTGGACCGGTCAGACCTGGACGGGGCGGACCTGGACGGGCCAGACCTGGACCGGTCAGACCTGGACGGGGCGGACCTGGACGGGCCAGACCTGGACGGGGCGGACCTGGACCGGGTTGGCGGCCACGTCTGCATGACGGCTCCGCCACTCACCACCCGCGGGACCAGCGGCGCTCCCGAGGCCCGCTCGGACGGGGGCCGGCCCCCCGCCGCCGCCTACGTCGGCCTGGTGGCGGCGGCCACCGCCGCCATCGCCCTGGCCACGAGCGTGCTCGGGCTCGGAGGCCTCGCCCCCCTGGTGCACCTGCACGCCGTGCGCTGGTGGGCCTTGGCCGTCGCCTTCGGCGCCGCGGAGGTGCTCCCCGTGCACTTCGAGCACCGGCGGGAGGCGGTGTCGTTCTCGCTCAGCTACGCGCCCGTGGCCGTCGGCCTCTTCGCCTTGAGCCCGGTGGGGCTGATCTCGGCCCGCCTCGTCGGCTCCGCTCTGGCCCTGGTCGCCCACCGGCGCCAGCCCCTGCTCAAGCTCGGGGTCAACGTCAGCGCCATCTGGCTCGAGACGGTGGTGGCCATCGTCACCTTCAGATGGGCCCTGCAGCTGATGGGCCCCACCTCGGTGCTGGGGCCGGGCAGCTGGCCTGCTCTCTTCGGAGCGGTGTTGGCCGCAGATGCGGTGCAGTCGGCCGTGCTGGCGTCGGCCATCAGCCTCTACCAGCGCCACTGGGAACGCGGTCTGGCGGCATCGGGCGTGGTCGGCAAGTTCAGCGCAGTGGTGGAGTCCTGCCTCGGCCTCGTCGCCCTCACCATCCTGCGGGCCCAGCCCGCGGCGCTTCTACCCCTGGGCGTGCTCGTGGTCATGGTCCTGCTCTCCTACCGCACGCACCGCACCCTTCGCGAGAAGCACGGGCACCTGGAGCAGCTATACGACTTCACCAGCGACATGGGGGATGCCCTCCTGGACGGCCGGGTGGCGGCCACGCTCCTGGGCCAGGCCCGCGAGCTCATGCACGCCGAGTCGGCATGGATGTACCTGGCCGACCAAGGCGGCCTGCTCATGCTGAACGTCGACCGGTCCGGGGCGATCGAGGCCGCGCCCGCAGGGGCCGGAGCCGCGGCCGTGCACGCGGCCGCCCACGCCGCCGGCGGCCCCACGCTGCTGGCCACGGCCCTGGGCGCCGGCAACGCGCCCGTCCGGGGCGAGCTCGCCTCCTTGGGGGTCAGGGAGGTGCTGGCCGCTCCCCTCGTCGGGCCGTCAGGGACGCTGGGCACCCTGGTCGTGGCCGACCGCAGCGGCCAGGTCCGTCGCTTCTCGTCGGGCGACCTGCGCCTGTTCGCCACCCTGGCCAACCACGCCAGCGTCTCGCTCGAGAACAACCGCCTGATGGACCGGCTGCGGGTGGAGGCGGCCGAGAGCGAGCACCAGGCCATGCACGACGCCCTGACCGGGCTGCCCAATCGCATGCTCTTCTCCGCCAGCCTGGAGGAGAAGCTCCAGGGCTCCTCGGCCGTCGCCGTCCTCCTGCTCGACCTCGATCGCTTCAAGGAGGTCAACGACACGCTCGGCCACCACAACGGCGACCTCCTCCTCCAGCAGGTCGGGGGCCGGCTGCGGAGCGCCCTCAGGCACGGAGACGTGATCGCCAGGCTGGGAGGGGACGAGTTCGCCATCCTTCTGGGTGACGTGGAAGGCGAGGAGGCCGCCGTCCACGTCGCCAACGGCATCGTGGCCCTCTTCGAGCGCCCCTTCCCGATCGGTGACGTGTCCGTCGACGTGGGTGTGAGCATCGGAATCGCGGTCGCACCCTTCCACGGCGACCAGGCCGGACCCCTCGTCCAGCGAGCCGACGTGGCCATGTACACGGCCAAGGCCGACCAGTCCGGCGTCGAGCTCTACAACCCGGAGAGGGACAGCTACAGCGCCGAGCGACTGGCCCTGGTCGGCGAGTTGCGCCAGGCGATCACCAACGGCGACCTCGAGGTCTACTTCCAGCCCCAGATCGACATGCGGACGGGGAACGCCTTCGGCGCCGAAGCCCTGGTGCGCTGGCGTCACCCGACTCGAGGGCTGATCCCTCCGGACGACTTCATCTCCATCGCCGAGCACACGGGCCTGATCCGTCCCCTCACCGAGCTGGTGCTCGAGAAGTCGCTGGAGTGCTCTCGGACGTGGAGGGACATGGGCCGACCCCTCCGGGTCTCGGTCAACATCTCCGCCCGCAGCCTGCTCCAGCCCACGCTGGCCGACGACGTGTACGCCCTGCTCCGTCACCACGGCGTCCCCGCCGGCGACGTGTGCCTGGAGGTCACCGAGACGTCGGTGATGGCCGACCCCCGCCGCACGATCGGCACCCTCGAGCGGCTCAGGGCCCTGGGCCTCACCGTCGCCATCGACGACTTCGGCACCGGGCACTCCGCTCTGGCCTACATCCGCCGGCTGCCGGTCGGGGAGATCAAGATCGACAAGTCCTTCGTCATGTCGATGGCGAGTGACGCCAGCTCGGAGGCGATCGTGCGCACGATCGTCGACCTGGCCTGCAACCTGGAGCTGGTCGTGGTCGCCGAGGGCGTCGAGACGGAAGAGGTGAGGGACACGCTGCTGGCCCTGGGGTGCCCGGTGGCCCAGGGCTACCTGTACAGCCGCCCGCTCCCCCAGGACCAGATGATGCGATGGCTGTCGGAGCAGCCCGAGGCGGACGGCGGCGGGGTCCTGGTCGCCCTCGCCGAGAGGGCCGGCTGAGCGTCTAGGCGGCCTGCCGCTCGGCCTGCTGTTCGATCCGCTGGTGGGCCAGGCGGGTGAAGGCCATGGGGATGGGGAAGCCGTCGGGCCCGTCCGAGACGACCTCGACCCGGACGGCGTCGGCCGCCGTCGTCTCCCTCCCCGCGGCGTCCACGAAGAAGACCTCGGCCTGCTCTGTGGGAGCCGGCGCGCCGTCCTCTTCCCCCGCGCCTGCGGCCGGCGACAGGACCGCCCCCAGCAACGGGAGGCGCAGGGCGCGGGCGGAGCGGTGGAGGAGCCAGCGCAGGGTCTTGTCGGGCAGCTCGAACGCCGTGGGCATGGTGGGGTCTCCGGTTCTCGTCAGCATGAGGTCGTCCACACCGGGATGGATACCTGGGGGCGATCCGAGAATGCTTTGAGATTGCTTAGATTTGCTGAAGGGCGTCAGGCCCCGGGCCTGGGCTCGCGCCACATGAGCCAGACCCTGGGCCCCTGGCCGGGCAGGTCGAGCTCCTCAGTCACCTCGAAGCCGTGGCGCCGGTACAGGGGGACGTTTCGCTCCTTGGAGGACTCCAGGTAGGCGGGCACCCCTTCCCGGTCGCAGATCTCGAGCACGGGCCGCATGAGGGCGGAGCCGATGCCCTTGCCCTGGCGTGCGGGCTCGGTGCCCAGCACGGCCAGGTAGTAGTGGGGCGCCTTGGGGTGGCGCTTCTCGATGAAGTTGAAGGCCCGGAAGCCGGCGGGGATGCGGCGCCCGAAGATGGAGACGAGCTGGGGCAGGACCCTGGCCTGGTCGCCCACGCTCACCAGCCACTTGCCCGGGGGAGCCCAGATGGCCCCGCCCTCGAGGTCGGCGGTCGTGTAGCACTGGTCGTGCTTGAGGACGAAGCGCTCCATCTGGAGCTCGAACCAGCGGGCCGCCTTCCGGGCCCGGCGGGACTGGTCGGGCAGCAGCCAGCTCATGACGGGGTCGTCCTGGAAGGCCCGGCCCAGGGTCGCGGCCAGCCCGGGCACGTCCCCCGCCGTCGCCTTGCGCACCTCGACCATGGGAGCTCCTCCGCTCAGCGCTCCTCCATGGGGCTCATGAGGCCGACCTGGTAGCCGTCGGGGTCGAGCACCACGGCGTAGCGCGGGCCCCAGAAGGCGTCGAAGGGCCGCAGGTGGCTCTTGTAGCCGGCGGTGACGAGGTCGTCGTGCACCTCGTCCACCGCTTCGCGGGTGGGCACGGAGAACATGAGCGCTACGGGGACGGTGGTGCCCTGGCCCGCGCCGTCGGGCCACCCCGGGTCGAAGCGGCGGGTCAGCTCGAGCGAGTCGATCTCCAGGCTGAACCCGTTCCCCATGGGCACCTCGAGGTGCTGACCCACCCCGTCCTCGGCGTAGATGGAGTCCTGCGGGATGTCGAGCCCCAGGCGCCGGTAGAAGGCCGTGCTCGCGGCCATGTCCTTGACCACCAACCCCACGCCGGTCAGCGGGTACTTGTGCTCGGCCATCGGGATCAGTCTCGCGCCCGGGGCTCGTTCCTGCTCGGGAGTCGAGGCCTCTACGGGTCCCGTGTCAACGCTGTCACCGCCCTTCCGTGCCATTGGCGGCCGTGGGGCGGGGGCGTACGGTCGCCCTCACAGGACCAAGGGGGGCACATGGCCAACTCGGACACTCATCGGGAGCTGCACGATCTCTTCAACGGCCGCGACTTCGACGCCATCGCCAAGCGAGTCACCGACGAGTTCCACTACACCGACCGGGCTCGCGGCGTCAGCCTCATGGGGGGAGACGCCTTCAAGGCCTGGCTGGGCGAGTGGACGGGGGTCATGTCGAACGCCAGGGTCACGGACGCCCGCTACCTCGACGCCGACAACACCTCCGTGGCCATGTTCACGGGCCGGGGCACCCAGGACGGGCCCCTCGGTCCCATCCCCGCCAGCGGCAACGAGATCGCCTTCGCCCTCTGCGAGGTCCTCACCTACGACGACGAGGGCGACATCACCGGCGGGGAGATCTACTACGACCAGGCCAGCATCGCGGCCCAGACGGCCGTGGTCGACCCCGTCCTGGTCGCCCCCAAGATCTACAAGGTCGTGGCCGAGACCGACCGGGTGCGCGTCCTGGAGGCCCGGGGCCGCCCGGGCGACAAGACGGCCATGCACTCCCACCCGGCCTCGGTGGCGGTGGCCCTCGCCGACTGCAAGCTCCGCTTCACCGCGCCGGGCGAGGAGCCGGCCGAGGTGGCCCTGTCGGCCGGCGAGGTCATGTGCCTCCCCGCCGTGCACCACGCCACCGAGATCGCGGGCAACAGCAAGGCCCGGGTGGTGATCGTCGAGCTCAAGTAGTCCCACCGCGGGACAAGCTCGAACCGGCCACTGCCACTCCCTGAGCCGCCCATCCGCTTGCGACCAAGGCGAACACATCGCTGACGAGTTCCGCGAGACGTCAGGGGCTCACCAGATCGTCACGGGTCGGGGGTGGCGGTGGCGGCGCAGCCGCCGATCCTTGGTGACAAGGGGCCACCCTTGCTCCACGGCGGTGGCGTAGATGATGCGGTCGGCTTTATCGCCAGGGAAGGTTGAGGGTAGGGCCACGGCGGTCGAGGCGATGGCAGGGGTCGTGCCAACGCTGCGGACCTGGGCTGCGAGCTGCTCCAACCACGAGCGGATGGGAACGGTCACGAGGATTCGCTCGTGGTCGGCGAGCCAGGCCAGCTCGAACCAGGAGATCGATGCGACCGCGACCTCGTCGGCCGCCTCGAGCGCCTGCGTTGCCGTCTGGCTGAGCCGATCGGGCTCGGCGGACCACCACTGGATGACATGCGAGTCGAGCAGGACCGACGTCACGACAGCTCCCAAGACGCTCCGGTGGTGAAGAGCTCGTCATCGCCGGCTGCGCTCA
>VAXP01000050.1:0-3329 GCA_005884125.1 Actinomycetota bacterium
GGGTGGGGTCGACGGCCGTCGAAACCCCCGCGGGCCCGTCGCCCTCTTGCTGGACGGTCTCGGGGATGCCCTCGGCCCAGGTGGTGGCAGCGAGCAGGAGCTTGCGCTCTTTGAGGATGCGCTCGCGCAGCTCGTCCACGCCCATTGTGTCCAGGAGCCACTTCATGCGGGCCCTGAGCTTGTTGTCGCGGTTGCCGTAGTGGTCGAAGGTGCGCAGGGCCGCTTCGATGGTGGGGAGGAGCTGCTCCCTGGGGGTGAACTCCTCCAGGGCCTGGGCCGCGTGGGGGTTCGCACCCAGCCCCCCGGCGAAGAAGACCCGGAACCCGGGCTCGACCGTGCCGTCCTCTCGTGGTCGCATCACCGCGATGACGCCGACGTCGTTGAACATGGCCTGGCCGCAGTCGGTGGCGCAGCCCGAGAAGTTGATCTTGAACTTGCGGGGAAGGCGCTGGGAGTAGGGGTTGCGCAGGAGGTGGCGGAAGGTCGCCTCGGCCCAGGGGCTGATGTCGAGCACCTCGTAGGGGCAGGCGCCGGCGAGGTGGCATCCGGTGATGTTGCGCACGGTGTCACCGCAGGCCTCGCGGGTCGTCAGGCCCACCGAGTTGAGGTCGCGCATCACCTGCGGGATGTTCTCCAGCTGCACGAAGTGGAGCTGGATGTTCTGGCGGGTGGTGATGTGGGCCCAGCCGCGCGAGTACGTCTCGGCTATGTACGCCAGCATCTCCAGCTGCTCGGGCTGGAGGCGGCCGTAGGGGATCTTGACCCTCACCATCTGGTTGTGGCCGCCCTGGCGCTGGCCGTAGATGCCGTTGTTGAGCCGGAAGATGCGGAAGCGGTCCTCCTCCAGCTCACCGTTCAGGTAGAGCTCGAGCATGCGCTCGAACTTCTCGATGTCGGCCTTGGCGGCGGGATCGATTTCACGGCTGATGGTCATCGCACCTCCTTCGAGCTAGATGACCTGCACGAGCTTCAGGCCGCTGGTCAGCAGCACAGCGAACAGCGCAGGACGGACCACCCGCTGGGAGGTCCGGGAGGAGAGGTGGGCTCCGACGTACACACCGGGGATGGCGCCGGCCAGCAGGGCCGCGGTCAGCCCGAGCTTGAAGGCCCCGAAGAGCAGATGCCCCAGGGCGGCAGCGCCGACGAGGGGGATGGCCTGGACCAGGTCGGTGCCGACGAGCTCGGCCGGCGACAGGCCCGGGTAGAGGAACAGCAGCATGACGATGATCAGAGAGCCCGAGCCCACAGAGGTCATGCCCACGATGAGGCCGCCGATGGCCCCGATGGCGACGGTCGCGGGCCGGTTGAGGACAGCCGGCCCCGGCTCGCGACCGCGGTCACGCAGGTGTTGGATCCGGGCCCGGAGGACGATGGCCGCGGCTGAGGCGATGAGGGCGAGCCCCAGGGCCCGTTTGAGCAGGTCCTGGGTGTGCGCCGCGCCCAGGGCTCGCAGCAGGAGCACCCCGGCGAAGGCGGCCGGGACCGACCCCATGGCGAGCCAGGCCACGATGTCCTTGCGGACCGTGCCCCGGCGCCAGTGCAGCCCGCCCCCCACGGGCTTCATCACCAAGGAGGCGACCAGGTCGCTCGAGACCGCGGCCAGGGGGGCGACGCGGAAGAATAGGACCAGGATCGGCGTCATGAGCGCGCCGCCGCCCATGCCTGTCAGGCCGACGGTGAAGCCGACCAGCAGGCCTGCTACGGCGATGGCCAGGTCGTGGTGCAAACAGGGCGTCCTTTGCTCGGGGTGACGGGGAGGCGTCAGCTGGAGCGGGGACAGCCCTCGTCGGTGAGCTGGTGGGGGGTCGCCCCCATGGCGACCGACGGAGCGCCGGCACGGCGCACCAGGTGTAGGGCGGGGACGCTGGCACTCACGGGCGGAGAGTCTGCCATTCCCGAGTAATCCGATCAAGTTTTCGGGAAATCGGGCCAGTCACAGGCGGGGCGGGCGCGACGGGGGCCGGGACTCGGCCAGGCCCCTAGGTCGTGCTTTTCGCTTGCCGGCTACTGCTATCCGGCTGCCCCCGTAGCGGTTGCACCCGCGGGGATGCAGCCGACGCCGTCCGAGGTCGCCCCTGAGCCCGACTGAGACCAGGTGGTCGTCGTCCCCACGGTGGTGGCGGTCCAGGTACCGCAGCTCTGGCCGTTGGCGTCTTTGGCGGGCGGCGCCGTGAGTGGGGCGGGCAGGGCGAGGATGGTCACCTTCCAGCTCGCCGAATCGGCGCCGACCCAGCCGCCGCCGCTGCCGGCAGGCTCAACGAAACCGGTCGAAGTGCACGCGTTGCTGGGGGGCGGCACCATGGGGTTAGGCCCATCGGTCACCGTGCCGACCGCTACGAAGCCGTTGGCACCCTGGGCGACGCAGCCCGCCGGCCCCGTTGCGTGCGCCTGAGAAGTGCCTATGGCGACGCTGGCCCCCAGAGACCCGACGGCCATGGCGGCGCCGACCCCGATACGACCGAGTGTCTTTCTCATCTGAGGTCGCTCTCCTTATCCCTTATCCCCGACGAGGGCCGCATGCCGGCACTCGTGTGGTTCCGTGACGGCCCCGAAACCAGTGGCGGGAGAGGGAGGGCGCGGCTCTGGGGTGGCGGATGGGGGGCCGATGGCGACGCCCTTTTACCCCGATCGGACGATTTGTACACCTGGCGCGGACGAGGGGCCCGGTTGGGCCGGGCCCCTCGTCAGGAACTGGTGTGCTGTCGGGGTGCTACGAGGCGGTCACCGTCACGCTGGCACCGGGTGCGAGGCAGCCGACCCCACCCGAGGCCGGGCCCTGCCCGGAGGCGGTGAAGGGGGCTGTCGTCGTGAAGCCGCAAGCCATGCCGTTGCTGTCCTTTGCGACGAAGATGCTTGTCGTCACCGACCACTTGACGCCGTCGCCGCCGATCCAGCCTCCGTTCCCGACCTCGACGAATCCGGCGCAGTTGGCCCCGGGGGGCGCGGGCGGAACGCTGGGGTTCGGGCCGTCAGTGACGGTGCCCGCGGCGATGAAGCCATTGGCACCTTGGCATGTGGTGCCGGCCGGGCCCGTTGCATTGGCCTGGAAGGTTCCCAGGGCAGCGACGACTCCCGCTGACCCCAAGGTCATGGTTGACGCGATCGCCAACCGGGTGAATGTCTTTCTCATATCCTGTTGCTCTCTCCTTAGCTTGTCCGGTCCTCCCGAGAGCCGAGTTGGCTCGCGCCTGTGCCGGTGGGTCCCCTCGAGAACGCGGCTGCTGGACGACGACGAGCGAGACAGGTGCTGCGGCCGGAACCCCCATTCGCTCCGGACATTCGCCACAAGCCGCATGAATCCTTCACAAACCCTGAGATTTTTGCCTTAC
>VAXP01000050.1:3441-13534 GCA_005884125.1 Actinomycetota bacterium
AGACCGGGAGACGGGCCTCCGCGCGCCGGAGGCAGAGACGGAGGAAAGCAACTTGAAGCTTCGCACGCTAGTTATCGCAGCTGCGGCGGCCGGTATGGCCGCAGTGCCGGCGGTGGGGGCCATCGCTGCACCGGGGACGGGGACAGGCACCTGTGTCACCTCGACCAACCCCTCGCCCCCCGCTACAGGCGACACCACGGCGGCTCTGCCTGATGGCGGCACCGCCTATGCCGGGGGTACCGCGCCCACGGGCCACGTGGGGGCGCAGGGGCCCCACGGCTACATCGTTGCGAGCGGCGGCTCCAGCGGCGGGACGATCTCGGGCTACTCCACCGACCAGGGGAACCTGAACGGCAGCACGACTGTGGGCAGCTCGCCCTCGGTCTGCGCGGGGGTGAACGGCACGACCGTCCACAGCTGATCGAGCACACCGAGAACGACGAAGGAGGGGCCTTGCCGGCCCCTCCTTTGCGTTCTGCGGGGCGGAGCCTCAGACGCGCAGCAGCTCGGCGACCCGGAACGCCAGGTCCAGGGACTGGCGAGCGTTGAGCCTGGGGTCGCACATCGTGGTGTAGTTCAGCTCGAGGTCGTCCTCCAGGATCTCCTCGGAGCCGCCCAGACACTCAGTCACGTCGTCACCGGTGAGCTCGATGTGGACGCCTCCGGGCCAAGTGCCCGTGTCCCGGTGCACGGCGAAGAAGCCCTGGATCTCGCCCAGGACGTCGTCGAAGCGCCGGGTCTTTCGCCCCGAGGGCGTCGTGAAGGTGTTGCCGTGCATGGGATCGCAGGCCCATACCACCGGATGGCCGGCGTCGGCCACGGCGGCGACGATCGGGGGCAGCACGTCGGCGACGCGGTTCGCACCCAGTCGGGTGATCAGCGTCAGCCGGCCCGGCACCCGGTCGGGGTTGAGCCGCTCGCATATGGCAAGGACCTCGTCCGCTGTGGCGCTGGGGCCGAGCTTGCACCCCAGCGGGTTGCCGATCCCAGAAAGGAACTCCATGTGGGCGCCGTCGAGGTGACGCGTGCGCTCCCCCACCCAGACCATGTGGGCCGAGCAGTCGTACCAGTCCCCGGTGAGCGAGTCGCGACGCGTGAGAGCCTCCTCGTAGCCCAGGATGAGGGCTTCGTGGGTGGTCCAGAACGGCACCTGGTGGAGTTTGGGGTCGGCGTCCAGGTCTATGCCGCAGGCGCGCATGAAGCGCATGGCGCGATCGATCTCGCCGGCGATGGCCTCATAGCGCCGGCCCTGAAGGGACGAGGCCACGAACTGCTGGTTCCAGGCGTGGACCTGGGACAGGTCGGCGAACCCTCCCTGGGTGAAGGCCCGCAACAGGTTCAGAGTGGCCGCCGACTGGTGATAGGCGGCGAGGAGGCGTTCGGGGTCCGCGACCCGACCGGCGGCGGAGGGGGCGTCGTCGTTGACCATATGGCCCCGGAAGGAGGGGAGGTCCAGGTCCCCCGACTGCTCGGTGGCGGAGGAGCGGGGCTTGGCGAACTGGCCGGCCATGCGGCCGACCTGGACCACGTGGACACCGGAGCCGTAGGTGAGCACAACGGCCATCTGCAGGATCACCTTCAGCTTGTCCCGAATGCTGTCGGCCGAGAAGTCGGCGAAGGACTCGGCGCAGTCGCCGGCCTGGAGGAGGAAGGCCCGTCCTGTGGCGACCTCGCCCAGGGCCTTGGTCAGGTTGCGGGCCTCCCCGGCGAACACGAGAGGCGGCAGCGCTGCGAGCTGCTTCAGGGCTCTCTCCAGCGCGGCCTCGTCGGGCCATTGGGGCTGCTGGGCCGCCGGGCGCTCCCTCCAGCTGCTCGGCATCCACTCCGCCATCCCACCAGCGTGGTCGAGCGCCCCGCCGTTGGCAAAGGCGTTCATCGCTCCCGCACCGCAGCGGCGACCAGCGGAAGGGCTCGGAAGTGGACCTGGTCGGAGAGGGCGATGACCGTGGTGGACCGGGCGATGCCCTCGACCTCAAGCATGCGGTTGATGACCTCCTGCAGGTGGGCGTTTGTCCGGGCCACCACCCGGCAGTGGAGGTCGCCCTGGCCGGAGATGCCGTGGGCCTCGAGGACCTCGGGGATCTCGGCCAGGTGGGCCACCACGTCGCTCAGCCTGCCCTGGGCGATCTCCAGGGTGGAGAAGGCCAGCACCTCGTAGCCCAGCGCCTCAGGCGACAGGTCGGGCCCGAAGCTGGTGATGACCCCCTGGCGCTGCATGCGGTCGAGGCGAGCCTGCACCGTTCCCCGGGCCACCCCCAGCTGGCGGGCCAGCTCGAGGATCCCCGCTCGGGGCGAGGCGGCCAGGCTGTGGATGAGCCTGCTGTCGAGCTCGTCGATCTGCCTGGTCAACATGGCCAAAGTGTAGGCAGATCGCGCGGCCTCCTTGGTCGATGTGATCAGTCAGAGCCTCATCTGTTGCCATGTCATTCGAATTGGAGTTCACTTTGTGTACAAGTTGTCCACAGGAGGGGATGCCCGATGAGCACGCTTGAGGCCACGGACCTGGCCGCCTTCTCCAAGCGGGTCGACGACGTCGTCCACGCCCATCCCGTGGTGGTGGCCAACGACTACACGCGCTGGTTCGCCAAGGGAGAGGCCACCCGCGACGACGTGCGCCACCTGGCCCAGCAGTTCAGCGTCTTCAGCCACTACTTCGTGGAGGCCCAGCTCAGGAAGATCATCAACGCAGCCGACCTGCAGACCTACCGGGCGGGCAAGGAGATCCTGATGAACGAGCTGGGGGTGATCTTCCGCTCGCAGTCGGGCTCGGGCAGTGCGACCGTAGGCGACGACGTCGATCCCGAGCTGGTGGGCACAGAGGGGACGGTGGACGGCAGCCGCTTCCGGTTCGCGGCGGCGCACTTCGAGTGGCTGGTGCGCTTCGCCCGGCCCCTGGGGCTGGAGTTCGGGGATCTCGGCAAGCGCCGCCACTCCACCCCTTCGACCTGGTTCTTCTGCGAGGAGCTCCTGCGCATCTACGGCGCCGAGGACCCCTCGACTGCAGAGGGAGCGTCCTACGCGGTGGAGAACTGGGCCGCGGCAGGGTTCTGGAAGGAGCTCATCGCCGGGCTGACCGCCTTCAGGCAGCGGGAATGCCCCGATCTCAACCTCGCCTTCTGGACGTGGCACGACAAGGTGGAGGACCAGCACGCGGCCCACACCGCGGACGAGCTGAAGGAGGCGTTCTTCACGCCCGGCTTCGACCAGGAGCGCTTCCTCACTGGAGCGGCGGACATGCTCGACGGCGTCAAGGCCTTCTGGGACGGGCTGGACGCCGATCGCCGGGGGCGGTGGGTGGCGTGACCACTCTCGCTCCGGCTGGAACCGAAGCCCACACCCCGGCGCAGCTGATCCAAGGGTGGGACCACCTCGAGCTCTGGGTGGGCAACGCCAGGGCCGCCGCCGGCTTCTTGGCGTCCGCTTTCGGCTTCACCGTCACCGCCTATGCCGGCCCCGAGACGGGAGTGAGGGACCGGGCCTCCTACGTGCTCGAGCAGGGGGAGATCCGCCTGGTGGTCACGGCCGCCCTCTCGCCTGACTCACCGATCGCCGCCCATGTACGGGCCCACGGCGACGGCGTGCGGGACGTGGCCCTGGCCGTGTCCCAAGCCGGTGAGGTCTACGAGGCGGCGCTGGGCCGGGGTGCCATGGGCCTGCGGCCCCCGTGGACGGAGCGCGACGAGTCGGGGACGATCAGGCGCTCGACCATCGCCACCTACGGCGACACCCAGCACACCTTCGTCGAACGCGACCGCTACACAGGCTCGTTCGCCCCCGGCTTCACGACCGAGGGCCTGCCCCCTGCCCCCGTCGGCCCCGAGGTCGGGCTCCAGCGCATCGATCACGTCGTGGCCAACGTTGAGCAGGGGTCCCTGGACGGCTGGGTGGACTTCTACCGCCGGGTGCTGGGCTTCGACCAGCTTGTGCACATCGGCGACGACCAGATCTCCACCGAGTACTCCGCCCTCATGTCGACGGTCGTGTGGGACGGCTCCAAGGTCGTGCTCCCCCTGAACGAGCCCGCGGAGGGGCTGCATCGCAGCCAGATCGAGGAGTATCTCGACGCCTACGGCTCCCCGGGGGTACAGCACGTCGCCCTGCGTACCGAGGACATCGTGGCCACGGTCCGGGCCCTGCGGGCCCGCGGCGTGCGCTTCCTCTCCGTTCCCCCCGCCTACTACGACGACGTGCGCCGGAGGCTCGCGGATCTCTCTTTGCCCTGGGACGAGCTGCGGGCCCTCGGTGTCCTTGTCGACCGGGACGAGGACGGCTACCTGCTCCAGATATTCACCGAGACCGTGACCGACCGCCCCACACTGTTCCTGGAGATCATCCAGCGGGAAGGGGCGCGGGGATTCGGGGCGGGGAACTTCAAGGCCCTGTTCGAGGCCATCGAGAGGGAGCAGGCCAGGCGCGGAAACCTCTGATGGCGCACGCCTGATGGCGCCGTTGGGCCGTATCCTCTGGTGGTGATCGACGAGAGACCCCCGGGGGCGGACGAGGCGGAGGACGAGTTCGGGGCGGACGAGCTCGAGGCCGACGAGGCGGGGGCGGGCAAGCCCGAGGAGATCCACCGACGGGAGCGTCCCGTAGGCGTGCGCCTCACCGGGGCGGCCATGCGCGGGCTGCACCGTGCCATCTACGGCGCCCGGGACGACACCGTCGTGATCGTGGCCGATGCCAGCGGCGACCCTCCCTCGCCCGACGGGCTGGATCTCCACCTCGACCCCGACCATCCCGAGGCGTCGACCGTCGTGGTTCATTCCCGGCCCGCGGCCCGGCAACCGGTTCCGCGGGACGGAAACGAGGAGAGCGACGGGAAGCAGGGCGGATAGGTCAGCGCCTCAACCCTCGCGTTAGGGTCCCGGGCATGCGACCCTTCCGCTTCGCCGTGCAGACGTCCTCGGCCGCCGACGCCAAGACCTGGCGCCAGCGGGCCCGCGACGCCGAGTCGATGGGGTACTCGACCCTCTACGTCCCCGACCACTTCGGCGAGCAGTGGGGTCCGCTGGTCAGCCTCACCGTGGCCGCCGAGGCGACCGAGCGGCTCAACGTGGGTGCGCTGGTCTTCGACAACGACTACCGCCACCCGGTCGTGCTGGCCAAAGAAGCGGCCACCCTCGACGTCGTGAGCGAGGGCCGCTTCGAGTTCGGCCTGGGCGCGGGCTGGCTGAGGTCGGACTACGAGCAGGCCGGAATGCCCTACGACGGGCCGGGCGTGCGCATAGAGAGGATGGCGGAGGGCCTGGCCATCATGAAGGCGCTCTGGACCGACGGGAAGGCGTCGTTCTCGGGGAAGCACTACAGCATCACCGACGCGGTGGGGGATCCTCGTCCGCACACAAGACCGCACCCCCGCATCTGTGTCGGGGGAGGTGGCCGCCGGGTCCTGTCGCTGGCGGCGCGCGAAGCCGACATCGTGGGCTTCAACGCCACGCTGACTGCGGGTTACGTCGGCCCCGAAGCGGCGGCGACGGCCACGGCCGACCGGTTCGACGAAAGGGTGGCCTGGGTCCGTGAAGCCGCAGGTGATCGCTTCGACCAGCTCGAGCTGCAGTGCCACACCTCGTTCGTGCATGTGACCGACGATCGCCGAGCCTTCGCCGAGAACCTGGCCCCCGCCTTCGAGATCAGCGTGGAGGACGCCCTCCAGGTGCCCCTGGTCCTGGTCGGGACCGTCGACCAGATGTGCGAGACCCTGACCGAGCGACGCGAGAGGTACGGGTTCAGCTACTGGGTCGTCTCCAGCGACGCCGGCATGGGACCCTTCGCCCAGGTGGTCGAGCGACTGTCGGGCACCTGACAGCCCGGCTGTGCCGGCTCGGGGCGGTGGGCCGGATGCGTCGGCGGCGAGCAGGAGTTGACCTCGTCGATGGCGAACCAGATGGCCAGACCGGGGGGCGCGACGCAACAGGAGGGGGCGATGGCGGTTTGGCTCCACCATCCGGGCGACTACCGCTCGACGTGCCCGCACTGTGGCTGGTCGGAGCGGGCGGGCCAGCTCGCGGTCGCCACCGATCGGATGGTGCTACATGAGGAGACCCAATGCCGGTGGTGGGAGCGCCATAGTCCGGTCGTCGCCGATGAGGCCGAGGCTGTGATCGCGGCGAGCGTCTAGGCCGTCAGGGAAGGGAGAGCGATGGCTGTCCAGTGGGATGCGAGCGGCGGCTTCGACTGCTCCTGCCCCGAGTGTGGGTGGACGGCGTCTTGCCCGGACCTGCCGACCGCGGTGCGGATGGACATGCTCCACCGGGCCCACAACTGCCTGGACCGCCCCGTCCTCCAGGAGCGACGGGTAGCTGCAGGTCGCTGATCACCGCTCCGCCGCTGGACGCAGGGTCCTGATCCGAGCCGTACCTAGACTCGTCAGCGGTGAGCGACCGGCGCGCGCGGATCGGCGTCTTCGGCGGCACGTTCGACCCGGTGCACGTGGGTCACCTCGTGGCTGCTGTCAACGCCCGACACGACGTGGGGCTCGACCGCGTCCTGCTGGTGGTGGCCAACAGCCCTTGGCAGAAGACCGGCCGTCGCTCCATCACGCCGGCCGAGGACCGTTTCGCCGTCGTCAGTGCCGCGGTCGAGGGGGTCGACGGGCTCGAGGCGAGCCGACTGGAGATAGACCGGGGGGGAACCTCGTACACGGTGGAGACCCTCCAGGCGCTGCGCGACGCCACTCCCGGTGCCGAGCTGTACCTGATCGTGGGCTCGGACCTGGCCGGGGAGATGAGCACCTGGGACAGGATCGATCAGGCCTCGTCCATGGCCACCCTGGTTGTGGTCAGCCGGGCCGGCGGGCGAGGCGGCGGCACCGCCCCTCCAGGTTGGAAGGTCCTCGACGTGGGCATCCCGGCCCTGGAGATCTCGAGCACAGACCTCCGGGCCCGGGTCGCCAACGGACGTCCCCTCGACTACCTGGTGCCCTCGCCCGCACTCCGCTGCATCAGGGAGCGTGGTCTGTACGCTGGGTCGTAGATGACCAGCGTGCCGCCGGCCGACCTCATGCCGCCTGACGACACGCCCTTCGGCTCCGGAGACGGGGACGCCGGCGGTCCCGGAGCCGCGCCCCGAGACGACAGCATTCCTCTGCCCGACGGCGGGACAGGCCAGCGTCGGGCCCGACGGCTCCAGCGGATGCGCGAGCGCCGCCACCGTTGGCTGCGCATCGGAGCCATAGCCCTGGTCGCCGTGACCGTCGCCGCCGTCCTGGCCGCGGGTGTCACCCGCCTCCACCTGCCCTCGTCGGGTGGTCGGGGACAGCCGCACGGCGCGGCGGGTGCATCGTCTGCCCTCCCACCGGCGATGCTGGTGCAGTCGGACGGAGCGGGGCGGGCCGTGTCGATAGTCGTGGTCGCGCCCGCGCCCGGCAATCGCGGGGGGAGCCTCGTGTACCTGCCGCCCGGGACCATGACCGAGATCCCCTCGCTCGGCCTCGAGCCCGTTGGCCTGGCCCTCGAGGTGGGAGGCGCCGATCGGCTCAAGAGCACGGTCGAGAACCTGTTCGGGGCGACGCTCGGGTCGGTCACCGTCCTTGGGGCCGACCAGCTCGTCGCCGCCGTGAGGCCGGCCGGCACCCTGCGGGTGACCATTCCGCGGCGGGTGGCCCAAGTGGCCGACAACGGCCAGGTCCAGGTGCTGTTCGAGCAGGGCCCGGCGCAGGTGGCGCCGGAGCAGGTGCCTACCCTCCTGGCCCTGCGGGGGCAGGGGAGCGACCTCGACCGGCTGGCGCGGCAGCAGGCGTTCTTCGACGCTTGGCTTGGCCGCATCCATGACAACCCGGGGGCGGACGCGGGAGTGACGCAGCCGGGCCTGCGGGCCGCTCTGGACGCCCTGGCGAAGGGCACGGTCGAACCCCGGGTGGCGCCGGTCGAAGAGCTGGGGCGGGGCGAGGACGGTACCGAGCAGTACAAGGTGCAGGAGGCCGACCTGGCCGCCATGGTCGCGGCCGTCTTCCCGGGGCAGGTGCGGTCGACCGCGCCGCGGCCCCAGGTCCAGATCCTGAACGGAACGGGCGCCCTGGAGCTGGACGTGAAGGTCGCGGCTCGCCTCGTCCCCGCCGGGGTCGAGGTAAAGCTGACCGGCAACGCCTCCAGCTTCGACTACACAGAGACCCAGATCGTGTTCTACGACCCGGCCAAGCAGTCCGTGGCCGAGCGGGTGCAGCGGGCGTTGGGCCTCGGGAGGTTGGTGCTCAGTCGCCGGCCCCTCGACGTGGTGGATGTGACCGTCATCGTGGGAAAGGACTTCCGAAGCGGGTGATGACCGACAGCAAGGGCAGGACCATGCTCGAGGACGCCCGGTCGCTTGCGACCGTCGCGGCTCGAGCGGCGGCTTCGAAGAAGGCGGACGCGA
The DNA here is from genome assembly GCA_005884125.1 of Actinomycetota bacterium. Taxonomy (GTDB): domain Bacteria; phylum Actinomycetota; class Acidimicrobiia; order Acidimicrobiales; family AC-35; genus AC-35. The sequence goes on from VAXP01000050.1 coordinate 11,791, forward strand.
CGGTGATCCTGGAGGTGGGCGGCCTGCTGGCGATCACAGACGCCTTCGTCATCACCAGCGGCACCAACGCCCGCCAGGTCCGGACCATCGCCGAAGAGGTGGAGGCCAAGGCCAAGCAGTCCGGCCGGGGTGGACCGCTGCGGGTCGAGGGGCTCGACGACGCCCGGTGGGTCCTGCTCGACTACGGCGACGTCGTGGTCCACGTGTTCGTCGACGAGGCCCGCCGCTATTACGACCTCGAGAGGCTCTGGTCCGACGCGCCCCGCTGGTCGTGGGATCCCGAGGCCGCGGCGGGAAGGGGTCGCGCCGCGGCCGGCGAGTAGGGCTGCCTCGCCCTACCCTGCCTTGGCCGCGAACTCGAAGTCCACGTTCTTCACGTGGTCGCAAGCCTGGGCGAGGGTGAGCATGACCGCGGGCGGTGGACCCTCGAGCGTGGCGGCCACCCGTGCCGGGGGATCGTCGTTCACGAACACCGTCCCCATGTCGACGAGCAGCCGGGCGTGGGTCAGAAGACGCGGATCACCGGAGAGGCGGCCGCGCTCCCAGTAGGCCCAGACGGGAAGGCCGCCGAGCTCGCCTTCCACCCCGATCCACACGACCGGTGCCCCGATGCTCCACAGCAGAGAGGGCCGGGCGTCGCGGATCGCCCCGGACCAGTCCCGGAGGGCGCAGGACCTGACCTGCCCGGCCCACACCTTCTGCCTCAGCGCGTTGGCTCGGGCACGGAGCAGCCGCGACGCCTCGAAGGCGCGCTCGGCGCGCGTGCGCTCGCTGTGAAGGCCGTGGAAGAGGTCGTCGCCCGGGGACCCGAGCGTGGGAGATGTCACTCGTCGGCAGAGTAGGGCCAGCGGTGCGAAGAGCCCAGCTCCATCGACCGTTCGTTGAGGGCGTGCACGAGCACGTCGTACTCGTGGGGAACCGGGATGACGTCGCCGTCGACGTAGGCCTCGAACTCACCGGGCGCAGCCGTGCCGCCGAGCGCAAAATACCTCTGCCACAGCTCGTCCTGGGACAGCCCCACCTCGCGGCGGGCGCGCTTCAGCTGGGACTCCGGGTCGTTCGGGGGGGACGCCTGGTGCTGCTGTTCCATGGGGACCCCCTAGCGGGCGGGCAAGCCGCCCGCTGAAGAGGGTACTCCCATTTTGTCCACTAGCGATCCGGCGAGGGTTATGCCGGGCTATTCAGGGTTCGCGGGTCGGACGAGGTAATCGGCAGCGAAGCGCACCCGGCGGGTCTGGCCGTTGCGGGCGGGAGCAAGCCTCAGGTGACAATCCCGAAGGGCCGTGTGCTCGACGGGGACGAGATACACGGTGTCTAGTTCGGGGGAGTAGACCCCGAAGACGTCGATCTCGCCGCGATAGTCCTTCTTCCGCTTGCCGGTGTTGCTGCAGGTAGCGAACACGAGGACGTCCCCGCGGATGCGCGAAGTCTTGCACTGGACCCGGTGCAGACCCCCATCTCCGCTCACAACGAGGTCGACGCGGGAATGCGGCACGAAGAATGGCTGGTACACGTGCCATCCAGCTCGGGCGAGCGCCATGGCGACTGCGAGCTCGGTTCGGGCACCGACGGCTGACGGGCACTCCCGTGCGGGCCCCGAATCCCCTCTCATGGTGATCTGACGACGGAGAGTGGAGGCGATGGGACTTGAACCCACGAACCTCTTGACTGCCAGTCAAGCGCTCTACCAACTGAGCTACGCCCCCGTGGGGGTCCGACGTTACCAGTCACCTTCTCGGGCTGA
>VAXP01000051.1 GCA_005884125.1 Actinomycetota bacterium
CAGGCCCTGGAGCGGGCCGGGTCCAAGGCCGGCAACAAGGGCTACGAGGCGGCCGAGGTGGCGGTGGAGATGGCCGACCTGCTCCGTCAGCTCCCCAAGGGCGGGCCCGCCTAGTGCTCCGCCTTGTCCTGCCCAAGGGGTCCCTTGAGCGGGCCACCCTGGAGCTGTTCGAGGATGCCGACCTGGCCGTGTGGCGGAACTCGGACGTGGACTACCGCGCCACCATCGAGGACCCCCGCATCAGCGACGTGCGCATCCTGCGCCCCCAGGAGATACCCCAATACGTGGCCGAGGGGCTCTTCGACCTGGGCATCACCGGGCGGGACTGGATCGAGGAGACGGGCAGCGAGGTCGTATCCCTGGGTGAGCTGGCCTACTCCAAGGCAAGCAGCCGGCCCATCCGCCTCGTACTGGCCGTGGCCCAGGACTCGCCCGCCCAGCGGGTGGAGGACCTCGCCGCGTCCGGACTCCGCGTGTCCACCGAGTATCCCGACCTGACCCGGCGGTATCTCGAGAAGCGGGGCATCCACGCCGACATCCGCCTCTCCTACGGGGCCACCGAGGCCAAGATCCCCGACATCGCCGACGCGGTGGTGGACCTGACCGAGACGGGGGGCGCCCTGCGGGCCGCGGGCCTGCGCATCCTCGACGCCATCCTCACCTCCTACACCGAGCTGGTGGCCAACCCCGCGGCCGCCCAGGACCCCGCCAAGCGCCACGCCATGCACCAGCTGCACACGCTGCTGCAGGGGGCGCTGGAAGCGCGGGCCAAGGTGCTGGTGAAGCTCAACGTGAGCGAGGCCGACCTCGACGGGGTCATCGCCCTGCTTCCGTCCATGAAGGCGCCGACCGTGTCCAAGCTCTTTGGCAACGGCGGCTACGCAGTGGAGAGCGTCGTTCCCAAGCGCGAGATCAACACCCTGATCCCCGCCCTCAAGGACCACGGCGCCACCGACATCATCGAGCTCCCGCTGTCCAAGATCGTCCACTGATCGTCGCGCCCGGCGTGAGGTCTTGGGCTGTCACAGGTCGCTGATAGGGTAATGCGAACATCAGTTCGACTCCCATGAGGTTGCCAGTGGAGCAGAGGCCGTGCTCGCGCCGCGGGCGCATCGATCCAGGCGCGTGCGCCCCAAGATCAACCGCTCGGCTGTGGACGAGTCCCCACGTGCGGACTGGCGGGCCCAGGAGAGGCCTCCGGGCTGTGGACGAGTCCCCACGTGCGGACCGGCGGGCCCCGGCGCGGCGTTCGGGCTGTGGACGAGTCCCCACGTGCGGACTGGCGGACGAGAGGCCTCTCCGATGAGCATGGCCGAGCTGGGGGAGACCAGCGGGAGGGTCGTGGCCTTCGAATCGGAACGGGGCACAGGTGCGGTGCGGGGCGACGACGGCCGGGAGCTCTTCTTTCACTGCACCGCCATCGCGGACGGCACGAGACGCATCGAGGTGGGAGCGCACGTCGCCTTCCGGGTCGTCGCCGGTCACCTCGGCCGCTGGGAGGCGGGGGATATCAGAACCGAGACGCGGTGATCAGTCCGTCGGGCCGGTGGTGCGCTCGTCGCCGTTGCCCCGCTGGGCCGGGCCCATGGCCGAGTTGATCTGGACGAAGGCCAGGCGGAGCTGGGTCAGGCCTTCCTTCAGGGCCGGCTCCTGGTCGCCCAGGCGTCCCTCCAGGCCCTCGACCAGGCAGCCCAGGGCGTCGATGGCGAGACGGGCGTCGTCGAGCTTGGGCGGCTGCTGGGATAGGTGCAGGGCGGCCAGCTCGAACATCCCGAAGCAGTGGTTGGCCACCACCGCAGAGGCCGGTGCCTCGGCCAGCTGCCGGCGCAGCTCGGACAGCCGGCCCTCCATCTCCTCGTCGCCGAGGGGCTCCTCGTCGCCCTCGGGAGCGGGCCCCGGGGGCGGCTTCGGCGGGGGTGGCCCGCCACCTGACGACGACGGGGGTGGGACCGGGCGTTCCCCTCCAGGCGTCCAGAGTGAGCTCACCCCTGGTACCCTACGGCACGAATTGACCACGGAAAGCGGGGCCTATCACCCCCACCCGGCCACGCCGGCGCCTGCGGGCGAACGGAGTGCGCCGGGTCGCCGCTTGTGGGGCGGGCGTTGCTTTCCGGCGCCGGCCCCGTTTCGCGTCTGGGCCGGGCCGAGAACAGGAGGAAGCCCATAGCCACAGCACCCAGCACCAACGAGCCGAGGATCAACGACCGCATCCGGGCCCGAGAGGTGCTCCTTGTGGACGCCGAGGGAAACAAGCTCGGAGTCAAGCCGCTCCCCGAAGCGCTCCACATCGCCCGGGAGGAGGATCTCGACCTCGTCGAGGTCGCCCCTCAGGCCGTGCCTCCCGTCTGCCGGCTGATGGACTATGGCAAGTGGAAGTTCGACGAGGCCCAGCGAGCCAAGGAGTCGCGGCGCAGGACGACCAACGTCACCGTCAAGGAGATGAAGTACCGGCCCAAGATCGGCGTCGGTGACTTCGACACCAAGACCCGGCAGGTGGCGCGGTTCCTGGGCGAGGGACACAAGGTCAAGATCACGATCATGTTCCGGGGTCGGGAGATGAGCCATCCGGAGCTGGGCAAGAAGATCCTCGACAAGATCGCCGACCAGGTGGGCACCTCGGCCAAGGTGGAGGCGGCGCCCAGGCTGGACGGGCGGAACATGGTGATGGTGCTGGCGCCCGACAAACGGACCCAACAGCCGCAGCGGGCCCAGGGCGCGGCCCCGGGTCGGCGGGGCCGGGCTCCCGATGACAACGGCGCCGGCGAGGCCCCGGAGCCGCAAGCCGGTGAACCCCCGGAGCCCCAAGCCGGTCAGGCCCCGGAGCCGCAAGCCGGTGAGGCCCCGGAGCCGGCGGCCGCCGCAGCCCCGGCCAGTGAGACGCAGGAGAGCTGAACATGCCCAAGATGAAGACGGACCGAGGCGCCGCCAAGCGCTTCAAGGTCACGGGGACGGGTCGCATACGCCGCCGCCGTGCCTTTCGCCGCCACCTGCTGGAGAAGAAGCCTTCGAGGCGTACCCGGCGCCTGGCCCGTGACGTCGACGTGGACAAGGGTGACGTGCGCCAGGTGAAGAGGCTCCTGGGCATCTGAGGCGCAGGAGACCACCACCCCAGGGGTGGCGGCCGGGGTCGAGCAAGGACGAGCAGGAAGGGAACAGCGATGGCCAGGGTAAAACGAGCCGTCCACGGCAAGAAGCACCGCCGGGCCGTGCTCAAGCTGGCGCAGGGCTACTACGGGAACAAGAGCCGCAGCTTTCGCGCCGCCAACGAGCAGGTCATGCACTCCCTGCAGTACGCCTACCGGGACCGCAGGGCGCGCAAGGGCGACTTCCGCCAGCTCTGGATCCAGCGCATCAACGCCGCCGCCCGCCTCCACGGACTGAGCTACAGCCGCTTCATCGCCGGCCTGCACTCCGCTGGCGTGGAGGTGGATCGCAAGATGCTGGCCGACCTGGCCGTGCGTGACCCCGCCGCCTTCGGCGAGCTCGTGCGGGTCGCCACGGCGGCGTCACCGAGCCCGGTGGCGGCCGCATCTCCGGCGTCGCCCGCACCGGCGTCGGCCGCACCGGCGTCGGCCCCACCCGAGCCGGCCGCACCCGAGCCCGGCCCGGAGGTGGCCTCCTCCTGACGGCCGAGGCCCTGGGCTTCGGGCACCGGCGCGTGCAGCGCTTGCGCCGGCTGGTGGGACGGCGCAAGGCTCGTGAGGCGGAGCGCCACTTCGTGGTGGAAGGGGTGAAGATCCTCTCCGAGGCGCTGGCCGCCGGCCTCGCGATCGAGTCCGTCCTTTGGGACCCGGCCCTGCATGCCGACGAGGAGGGGATGGAGCTGCTCCGCCAGTGCGGCCAGAGCGGCGCCCGGGTGGACCGCCTGGCTCCGGGGGTGCTGGAGCGGGTGGCGGACACGGTGACGCCCCAGCCGGTGATGGCGGTCGTGCCCTACGTGGACGTCCCCCTTGAGCGTCTGGAGAGGGGCACCCTGCTCGTCGTCTGCGCCGGGATTCAGGACCCGGGCAACGCCGGCACGGTGCTTCGGAGCGCCGGGGCGGCTGGAGCCGACGGGCTAATCTCCTGCGACGGATCGGTCGACGTCTACAACCCCAAGACGGTGCGAGCCTCGGCGGGCTCGCTGTTCCACGTTCCGGTCGTGGTCGGAGGCGACGCCGTGCAGGTGCTGGAGCGGATCGGTGGCTGGGGGAGGAGACGCCTGGGCGCGGTGGCGGCTGGCGGGACCGACTACGGGCAGTGCGACCTCACCTCGCCTCTGGCCTTCGTGCTCGGGAACGAGGCCGCGGGGCTGCCCGAGTCGCTGACGCCGCTGCTGGACGACCGCGTGACCATCCCTATGGCGGGTAGGATGGAGTCGCTGAACGTGGGGATGGCCGGCTCGGTGCTGTGCTTCGAGGCCGCCCGCCAGCGCCGGGCGCGGGCCCCCTCGGCGGCTCCGGCCGGGGCGGTGGGCTGAGTGCCAGACCCCGCGTTCGATCTCCTTCCCGACGCTGTGCTCCAGCTCGACGCCAACCGGCGCATCGTCGCGGTCAACTCCGCCGCCGTGGCTCTCACCGGCTACGGGCCCGACGAGCTCGTGGGCCAGCCCTGCGCCGACCTGCTCGACCCCCGGGGCAAGGACGGAAAGCCGGTGTGGCTGGAGGACTGGCACCCCTCGGCGCGCGTCCGGAGCGTGCGCATCCTGCCCGAGCAGGAGGTCACTTTGCGGCGGGCGGACGGGTCCGACGTGCGCACCTTCACCACCGGCGCCTACGGACGGGACGGGACGGGCGAGCTCACGGGGATCGTGCTCGCGCTGCGGGAGGCCGGACGCCGGGGCCACCAGGCCGCGGCGGGCATAGAGATCGTCTCCACCGTGAGCCACGAGCTGCGTTCCCCGCTGACCTCGGTCAAGGGCTACACGAGCCTCCTGCTGAACCGGTGGGACCGTCTGCGCGACGAGCAGAAGCGCATGATGCTGGAGCAGGTCAACCACGACGCCGACCGGGTGACCAGGCTCATCACCGAGCTCTTGGACATCAGCCGGCTGGAGACGGGGCGGCTGGTGCTGAGGCGCCAGATGGTGGACCTGCCCGGGTTGGCGGCCTCGGTCGTCGAGAAGGTCAGGCTCGAGTACCCCGAGCTGGAGGTGGTGCTCACCTTCCCGGATCCCTTCCCCAAGGTCTACGCCGATCCCGACAAGGTCGTGCAGGTGCTCACCAACCTGGTGGAGAACGCCTGCAAATACGGCTCACCCTCCGGGATGCGCGTCCAGGGCCAGTTTGGTGACGACGATGTGGCCGTGGCCGTCAGTGACCGCGGTGAAGGCATCCCCGAGGAGGACCTGCCCAAGGTCTTCACCAAATTCTTCCGACGGGCCGAGGGCAAGCCCACGGGCTCGGGCCTGGGGCTGTGGATCAGCCGCGGCCTGGTGGAGGCCCACGGCGGTCGCCTCATCGCGAGCTCAATTCCCGGGCAGGGCTCGACGTTTCGCTTTACCCTCCCGTTGATCGCCTTCGAGGAGCTTCACGGGTAGGCATCCCCTGAGATGAGCGCCGATCTCTCCGATCTCGAGTCCGCCGGCGCGGCCCGCATCGGCGGCGCCGCGACCCTGGAGGAGCTGCGGGCCGTGGAGGCCGAGGTGCTGGGCAAGAGGTCGGCGCTGGCCGACATGACCCAGAGGCTGCGAGAGCTGGACGGCGACGAGAGGCGCAAGCGGGGCCAGGAGATCAACGAGATCCGGGCCCGGCTCCAGGCCGCGGCCGACGCCCGCCGCACCGAGGTGGAGGAGGCGGAGCGCTCGGCCCGGCTGGGGGCCGAGGGCATGGACCTGACCGAGGTGCTTCCCGGGCACGGTCGCGGCCATCTCCACCTGGTGACCCAGACCCAGGCCGAGCTGGAGGACGTGTTCCTGGGTATGGGGTTCCTGGTGGCTGAGGGCCCCGAGGTGGAGAGCGACTGGAACAACTTCGAGGCCCTCAACATGCCCCCCGCCCATCCGGCGCGCGGCATGTGGGACACGCTCTACGTACGTCTCAACGAGCCCGAGTCGACCATGCTGCGCACCCACACCTCACCCGTGCAGATCCGGGTCATGCAGAGCCAGCCCCCGCCCATCTACATCGTGGCGCCCGGCCGCTGCTACCGCCGCGACACCCCTGATGCCCGCCACCTGCCCACGTTCCACCAGATCGAGGGCCTGGTCGTCGACCACGGCATCACCTTCGGCGACCTGGCCGGGACCATCGAGACCTTCACCACGGCCTACTTCGGGCCCGCCATCCACTCCCGGTTGCGGCCGTCGTACTTTCCGTTCACGGAGCCCTCGGCCGAGTTCGAGGTCACCTGCGCGGTGTGCAAGGGGGAGGGCTGTCGCACCTGCTCCCAGACGGGGTGGATCGAGCTGGGCGGATGCGGGATGGTGGATCCCAACGTCTTCACCGCGGTCGGAATCGACCCGGAGGAGTGGACCGGCTTCGCCTTCGGGTTCGGCATCGACCGCTGCGCCCAGGTCCGCCACGGCATCCCCGACATGCGCGTGCTGACCGAGAACGACATCCGCTTCCTCGAGCAGTTTTAGGGCGTCCCATGCGTGTCCCCCTGTCGTGGCTCCGCGACTTCGCGCCCATCGAGGTCGACCCGGTCGAGCTGGCCGAGACCTTCGACGACCTCGGCCTGATCGTCGACGCCCTGGAACGGATCGGGGAGGGTCTCGGCGACGTCGTCGTGTCCCGGGTGCTGGAGATCAGGCCCATCCCCAAGGCCGACAAGATCCGCCAGGTCCTGGTCGACGCGGGCGGGGGCCAGACGGTCGAGGTGGTGTGCGGGGCCTGGAACTTCTCCGAGGGTGACCTGGTGCCGCTGGCCCCGGTGGGAGCTGTGCTCCCGGGCGGCTTCGAGATCACCCAGAGGCGGATGCGGGGGGTCACGTCCAACGGCATGATCTGCTCGGGCCGGGAGCTGCGACTCTCGGACGATCACGAGGGGATCCTGGTCCTCGCTCCCGGTCCGGGCGTGGAGCCGGGCGTGCCCCTGGTCGAGGCCCTGGGGATCCAGGCCGACGTCGTATACGACCTGGACATCACGCCCAACCGCCCCGACGCCCTGTCGATCGCCGGCGTGGCCCGGGACGTGGCCGCCCGCCTGCGGGTGCCGTTCACGCTTCCCGCCCCGCTCGTGGCCGAGTCCGGCCCCTCGGCTTCGACCATGGCATCGGTGACGGTGGACGCGCCCGAGCTGTGTCCCCGCTTCACCGGACGGGTGCTGACGGGCGTGGTGGTGGGCGACTCCCCGTCGTGGCTGGTGCGCCGGCTGACCATGGCCGGGATGCGGCCCATCAACTCGGTGGTGGACGCCTCCAACTACGTGATGCTGGAGCTGGGCCAGCCCACCCACCCCTACGACCTGGACCTGCTGCCCGGGGCCGGGCTGCTGGTGCGAGAGGCCGCCCCCGGCGAGATCGTGGTGACCCTGGACGGGCTCGAGCGCAGGGTGGGAGGCGTGCCCGCACAGCCCGCGGCCGACTGCCTCATCTGCGACGCCACGGGCGCGCCGGTGGGCATCGGCGGGATCATGGGTGGAGCTTCCTCGGAGATCTCACGGCAGACGAGCCGGGTGCTGCTGGAGGCGGCGTACTTCGCGCCCATGGCCATCGCCTGGACGTCGAAGCGCCTGGGGCTGCGCACCGAGGCGTCCGTGCGCTTCGAGCGGGGGTGCGACCCGGAGGGGATCGAGCGGGCCGTGGCCCGTTTCTGCCAGCTGGTCGTGGGCGACGGGTCCGCGCCGGGCGGGGGGTCGGTGGCCCCCGGGCTCCTCGAGGCGGGGAGCGGAGTGCCGCCCCGCCGGGCCGTGCAGGTGCGCACCCGGCGGGTCAACGCCGTGCTGGGGACGCAGCTGGGCGACGAGGCCGTCCGGGGTTACCTCGATCGCATCGGGTTCGCCTCCATCCCGGAGGAAGCGGGGGTGCACCAGGTCACCATCCCCAGCTGGCGGCCGGACTCGGAGCGGGAGATAGACGTCATCGAGGAAGTGGCCCGTCATCACGGCTACAGCCGCATCACCAGAACCGTGCCCCGCGCCCCTCAGGTGGGCACCCTCACCCCCTACCAGCGCCAGCGCCGCCAGGTGAAGGAGCTCATGGCCGGGACGGGGGCGACCGAGGCGTGGACCGCGTCCCTCCTGGGACCGGGGGACCACGAACGGGTGGGGCTGTCGGGCCCCTACGTGGAGGTCGAGAACCCCCTGGCCCGGGAGGAGTCACTCCTTAGGCGGTCCATCCTCCCCGGGATGCTCGGCGCCCTGGCCCACAACGCCGGCCACCGCCACCCCGAGCTGCGCCTCTTCGAGGTGGGCCGGGTGTTCCATCCACCCCGACCAGGGGAGTCCCTGCCCGACGAGCGCGAGCAGCTGGCCGCGGCCATGGCCTGGGCCGTGGACGACGCGGCCGAGGCCAAGCGGGTCTGGGACACGCTGGCAAGCTCGCTCCGTCTGCAGGGCGTCGAGCTGGTCGCCCGGAGCGCGCCCGGCCTCCATCCCGGGCGCACGGCCAGGATCGTCGTGGCCGACACGGGCGATGACCTGGGGATGGTGGGGGAGGTCGACCCCGCTGTGGTGGCCGAGCACGGCCTGGAGGGCAGGGTGGGCTGGCTGGAGCTGGACCTGGGCGCCGTGGCCGTTGCCCCCCGGCGCTCCCCGCTGGCAAAGCCCGTCAGCCGCTATCCCTCGAGCGACATCGACCTGGCCTTCGTGGTCGACGACTCCGTCCCGGCCGCGGCCGTGGAGGGTGCCCTGGTGGAGGCGGCCGGAGACCTGCTGGAGGGGATCGGGCTCTTCGACGTCTACCGAGGTACACAGGTGGGGGAGGGCCGGCGCAGCCTGGCCTTCCGGCTGCGCTTCTGCGCCCTGGACCGGACCCTGACCGATCAGGAGGTGGCCGCTCTGCGGGCCCGGTGTATCGAGACGGTCGAGGCCCGGTTCGGAGCCCAGCTGCGGGGCTGACCCATTCGGGCTCCGCAGGACCAGTTCGTCAAAACCCCCCGATCGGGCCATGGCTCGGTCCGGTGGTCTGCCTCCATTTGACCACTCATAGTGGCGAATGGTCGTAAACCCGGGCCCAGGAGCTGCCGATCTGGTGGCATGCGCCGGCTGTCTTGCCTAGTCCTCTCGCGCTGGAGCCGACAGCGCGGGGATGAGGCCGGGTTCACCATCATCGAGCTGGTGGCGGCGCTGGGCCTGCTGGCCATCGCCATGGTTGCCATGACCGGGGTGTTCTGGTCGGCCCTCCGCACCGGGGCCTCGGTGGCCCACCGCACCGACGGGGCCACCCTGGCGACGAGGGAGATCGAGGGCGTCCGGGCCCTGACCTACACCCAGATCGGCTTCTACGGAGACGAGCCCGACTATTCGGGCACCTTCGAGGGTCTCCCCACCGTCACCCTGGGGCCCACGACCCCGGGTGGCACCACCCCCCAGGTCTACCCCGACAACGCCAACCCGCCGGCGCCCGTCGTGTTCGGGGGCGTGACCTATCGCGTCGAGCGCTACATCGTGTGGAGCGACGCCCAGGGCGGCTCCACCAGCACCAGCACGACCGTCTACTCCCAGGCCTACAAGAGGGCGACGGTGAAGGTGAGCTGGACTGATCAGGTCGGCTTCCACATCGTCCGCCAGGACTCGATCGTCTACCCGGGCAACCAGGGGCCCTACCCGGGGCCGAAGGGCGGTGGGACGACGACCACGACGGTGACCCTGTGCCCCCCGGCCTCGCCCACGCTCAACCCGCCCGGGCATCCGGCGCCGCCCGCGGACCAGGCCGAGATCGACCTCTCCTGGGTCCAGCCCGGGGGGACGGCCTCGGTCAGCTCCTACACGATCCAGTACGCCACCAACTCGGCCATGATGGGGGCGACGGCCATCAACAACATTGCGCCGACCACCACGTCCTACCAGGTCACGCCGCTGGCGTCGGGCACGACCTACTGGTTC
>VAXP01000052.1 GCA_005884125.1 Actinomycetota bacterium
GTCCAAGAGCGGCGACCAGGACAAGGCCACCGAGTACACCCGCGCCGCCGAGGCCTTCGCCAACAGGCTGGTGGCCACGGAGAAGGAGGTGGAGTCGCTCAAGCAGCTCCACCTGCAGTCGGCCCAGGCGGCGGAGGCGGCCAAGGGGGCCGTGGCCCAGAACTCCTCGGCGCTGCAGGAGAAGCTCACCGAGCGCCAGAAGCTGCTGTCCCAGCTCGACCAGGCCAAGATGCAGGAGCAGATGAACCGGGCCATGGCCAGCCTCTCCGAGTCGGTGGGCCAGGACGTGCCCACCCTGGACGAGGTGCGGGCCAAGATCGAGGCCCGTTACGCCCGGGCCCTGGGCGCGACTGAGATCCAGAGCGGGACGGTGCAGTCCCGCATGCTCGAGGTCGAGCAGGCTCAGATGACGAGCGAGGCCAAGGCCCGACTGGGCCAGATCCGGGCCCAGCTCGGCATCGAGGCGGGCGAGAGGGCCGAGGCCGCCATCCCGCCCGCCTCTCCCGCGGCCAGCGAGGCTCCCCCCGCGTCGACCGCCGAGTAGCCGGCTAGGCGAGCACGACCAGGTCGTCGCGGTGGACGACCTCGTGGGGCAGCTCTGAGGGCAGGTCGGTGCTGCGCTTGCCCGCCCACTGGCGCAGCAGGGCGGCGGGGTGGCGGACCAGGCCCTTGGCGAACACGTGGCCCGCGGCGTCGGCGATCTCGACCGCGTCGTCGGCTTCGAACTCGCCCTTGACGTCCACCACACCGGCGGGGAGCAGGGACCGACCCGCCTCCACCAGGGCCCGGCGGGCCCCGTCGTCCACGACCACCGTTCCCGACGACGCCACCGCGAAGGCGATCCAGAGCTTGCGGGCCGGCAGGCGGCGCTCGCGGGGGCGCACCACCGTGCCCACGCCCGCCTGGCCCATCACCGCGCCGTTCAGCACCCCGGGGCGCTCGGCCGCGGCGATCACCGCCCGCACGCCGGACCAGGCCGCGATCTTGGCCGCGGCCAGCTTGGAGGCCATCCCCCCGCTGCCCCGCACGCTCCCGGCCCCGCCGGCGACGCGCTCCAGCTCGTGGTCGACCTCCACGATCTCCTCGATGAGGGAGCCGTCGGAGTCGAGGCGGGGGTCTGCCGTGAGCAGCCCCGGGGTGTCGGTCAGCAGCACGAGCAGGTCGGCCCGCACCAGATGGGCCACCAGCGCGGCCAGGCGGTCGTTGTCGCCGAAGCGGATCTCGTCATCGGCCACCGCGTCGTTCTCGTTCACCACCGGCACCACGCCCAGCTCGAGCTGGCGCATGAGGGTCTGGCGGGCGTGCAGGTACTGGCTGCGGTGGACGAAGTCGAGGGGCGCCAGCAGGACCTGACCGCTCACCAGGCCGTGGCTCGACAGCTGAGCGGCATAGACGGCCATGAGCCGGATCTGGCCCACGGCGGAGATGGCCTGCAGGGTGGCCAGGTCGCTGGGCCGGTTTCCGGACAGGCCCAGCGCAGGGAGACCGGCGGCGATGGCCCCCGAGCTCACCACGATCACCCGGTGCCCACGGCTCCGCAGCCCGGCCACCTCGGTACAGAGCTTGTCGATGGCCTGGATGTCGATCTCCCCGTGGCGATCGGTCACCGAGGACGTGCCTATCTTCACCACGACGATCACGGGGCGGCCCTCGTCGCCGCGAGCGCCGCGCCCGCCGCACTCGCCGCGCTCGCCGCTGTCATTGGTCGGGCTCGTACTCGAAGCTGAACCCGCCGATGCGCACCAGGTCGCCCTCGCGGGCGCCGGCCCGGGCCAGGGCCCGGTCCACGCCCAGGCGGCGCAGCCGGTGCTGCACGTAGTCCAGCGCCTCGGCGTTGGTCAGGTCGCTCACCGCCACCGCTCGCTCGGCCGGGCGGCCCCGGACCACGAAGGCGCCGTCGTCGCCCCGCTCGACCAGGAGTCCCTCGGGCTCGGGCCGGTGCACGACGATCCCGACCGGGGCGGGCTCGGCCTGCCTGGCCTCCGTCACCAGTGCGCCCATGCGCCCGACCAGACTCGTGATCCCCTCCCCGGTCACGGCCGAGATACGCGACCCGGGGAAGTCGTGGGCGGCCACGTCGGCCTTGGACCCCACGACCACCCGGGGTCGACCCAGCAGCGAGGGCTGGTAGCGACCCAGCTCCTCGACCAGCACGCGCTCCTGCTCGCCCGGGGGCGGCCCCTCGGCCCGGGCCAGGTCCAGGAGCACGACGAGAACCCGGGCCATCTCCACGTGGCGCAGGAAGCGGTGGCCCAGGCCCTTGCCCTCGCTCGCCCCCTCGATTAGGCCGGGCACGTCGGCGACCACGAACTCATGGTCCTCGGTTCGCACCACGCCCAGGTGGGGCACGAGGGTCGTGAAGGGGTAGTCGGCCACCTTGGGCTTGGCCGCCGAGATGCGGGATATGAGGGTGCTCTTGCCCGCGTTGGGCAACCCGATGAGGGCGACGTCGGCCATGAGCTTGAGCTCGATGTCGAGCCAGCGCTCCTCTGCCACCTCGCCCTGCTCGGCGAAGGAAGGGGCCCGTCGCCGGTTGGACAGGAAGCGGGCGTTGCCCTTGCCTCCCCGCCCGCCGCGGGCGGCCAGCCACCGGTCGCCGGCCGCCACCAGATCGGCCAGCGCCTCGCCGCCCTTGCTGCGCACGACGGTGCCCTCGGGCACCTTCACCACCGCGTCGGCACCCCGGGCTCCGTGCCTGCCCTTCCCCTGGCCGTGGCCGCCCTTCTCGGCCCGGCGATGGGGGTGGTCCCTGAAGGCCAGCAGCGAGGCCACGTCCCGGTCGGCCACCAGCCACACGTCTCCGCCGGAGCCGCCGTCGCCGCCGTCAGGGCCGCCGCGGGCGACGTGGGCCTCACGGCGGAAGCTGATGGCGCCCGCGCCGCCGTCGCCCCCCTTGACGTGGAGCTGGGCCTCGTCCGCGAACTCGGGCATCGCACGAGAGGGTAGCGACCGGGCTCTCCCCCACCCCGAGGACGCCCCCCAAGCTGCCGGCGGCCGCACCCGCGAGCGCGGCCGGCCGCTCAGCCGGAGCTGGGATGCACGTCCACCAGCTTGCGACCCTTGCGGCTGGCGAACTTCACGGTGCCGTCGGTGGTGGCGAACAGCGTGTCGTCGCCACCCCGGCCCACGTTGAGCCCGGGGTGGAACTTGGTGCCCCGCTGGCGGACGAGGATGGCCCCGGCCCGCACCGCGGTGCCGTCGAAGGTCTTGACGCCGAGGCGCTGGGCGGCCGAGTCACGGCCGTTGCGGGTCGAGCCTCCACCTTTGGTCTTGGACATGAAGCCTGCTCCTCGTACTAGCCCCGGCTGATGCCGGTGATCTCGATCGTCGTGTACTTCTGGCGGTGGCCCCACCGGCGGCGATTGTTGGTCTTGGGCTTGTAGGTGAAGCCCCGGACCTTGGGCCCCTTGGCCTGGCCCACCACCCGGGCCGACACGGTGGCCCCGGCCAGGTCCCCAGGGGCGGCCAGCACGGTGTCGCCGTCGACCACCAGGACGGGCGCGAAGCTGAGCTCCTCCCCGTCGCCCTGGGTCAGGCGCTCGACCTGGAGGCGCTGGCCCTCCTCCACCCGTTCCTGCTTTCCGCCCGAGCGGATCACCGCGTACATGTCCGGTCGAGGTTACAGGAGCGTCTGGTCGATCACGATCCCGCGCCCCCCGCAGGTGGGACAGGTCTCGGAGAAGGCCTCGACCAGGCCCTCGGAGATGCGCTTGCGGGTCATCTCGACCAGCCCCAGGTCGGAGATGTCGTACACCTGGGTGCGGGTCTTGTCCCGGGCCAGCGCCGACCGGAAGGCCCTCATGACCTCGCCCCGGTTGGCCCGGATCTCCATGTCGATGAAGTCGATGACGATGATGCCGCCGATGTCACGCAAGCGGAGCTGGCGGGCGATCTCGTCGGCCGCCTCCAGGTTGTTGCGGAAGACGGTCTCCTCCAGGTTGGACTTCCCCACGTTCTTGCCCGTGTTCACGTCGATCACGGTCAGGGCCTCGGTGCGCTCGATGATCACCGAGCCTCCCGAGGGCAACCAGACCTTGCGATCGAGGGCCTTGTGCAGCTGCTCGTGGACGTGATGACGCTCCAGCAGGGGAAGGGGGTCCAGCGTCGTGTCGTAGAGCTCGACCCGGTCGGCCAGCTCGGGGCTGATGCTGGCGACGTAGTCGTGGACCTCCTCGTAGAGCCGGCGGTCGTCGATGATCACGCCCCGGTACTCCCGGTTGAACTCCTCCCTGATGACCCGCACGGCCATGTCGGGCTCCCGGTAGAGCAGGGCCGGTGCCCCGGTGCGCCGGCCCAGGTCCTCGATCTGGGCCCACTGGCCCACCAGGCGGGCCACGTCCCGGCGCAGCTCGTCGGCGGTGGTGCCCTCGGCCGCGGTGCGCAGGATGAGGCCGTGCCCGGGCGGGCGCAGGTCGTCGAGGATTCGCCGCAGCCGGCGGCGCTCGTCGTCGGAGAGCCGCTTGGAGATGCCGTAGGTCTCGCTGTTGGGGACGAGCACCACGAAGCGCCCGGGGAGGGACACCTCCTGGGTCAGGCGGGCGCCCTTGGTCCCGATGGGGTTCTTGGTCACCTGGCAGACGATGGTCTGGCCCGGCCTGAGGAGGTCCTCTATGCGGGTACCGGGCGGGCGGGAACCCTCCACCACGTCCTCCCGGTCGTAGCGGACGTCGCCCCGGTACAGGACCGCGTTCTTGGGCGTCCCTATGTCGACGAAGGCCGCCTCCATCCCGGGCAGAACGTTCTGGACCCGGCCCAGGTAGATGTTCCCGTCGATCTGGCTGACGTCGTCCTGGGGCCTGGAGACGTAGTGCTCGATGAGGGACCGGCCCTCCAGGACGGCGATCTGGGTGGCGTCCGGGCGCACGTGGACGGACATCAGGTAGCGCCCCACGGGCCGGCCCTTGCGCTCCCCGCCCCGGCGGCGCTCCAGGGTCTCGGGATCGACGGTGACGTCCTCCCCCGCCTCCGGCCCGCCCGGCCCTGCGACGGGACCGGCGCCCACGGGCAGCGCCCCTCCCGCCGGCGTCGCCCCTCGACCCCGGCCCCGGCCCCGCCGGCGCCGGCGGCGCCGGCCGCCCTCGCCCTGCCCCCCGGGGGGCTGCTCGGCCCCGGCCCCCGCCCCGCCCGGGACGGGCGGGCTGAAGGCGGTCACGGGCGGAGGAACGGGCCTGGGCGGGGGGGCGGGGCGGGAGTCGCCGATCTTGGGCCTGGCAGGCCCTCCCGACCCGGGCGGGGGCGGCCCGCCCGACCCCCCGGGGCCGCTCGACCCCAGGGGCGAAACGGGTGAGTCGGACGGGACGGTCCCTGGCGCCGGGGGCGGGGGCGCCGAGCCCGGCCCCGGAGCCGGCACCCCGCTCAGCCCGTCGACGTCCTCGGCGGCCCCCACGGGGGCGTCAGCGCCAGTGGTGGGCTCGGGGGCCGGGCCGCCTGCCCCCGCGCCGGAGCGGCGCCGGCCACCCCGGGATCCCCGCCGGCGCCGGCGGCGGGGAGCGCCGCCTTCAGCCGGTGCTGCGTCCGGGTAGGACGACGGCGGGCCCCCGGGCGCCGAGGCCTCGGGGGGCGCGGGGGGCACCGGGGCGGGCCCGGCATCCGGTGATGCGGCGTCGTCGGGGGCGGGTTGGCCCCTCACGGGGTCGGACATGGGAGTCGTCCCTTCTCATGACACGCGCTCCAGGGCGCGCGGCGCGTCCGTCGCACCGAGCGGGAGGGGTTCCCACCGGGCGCCGTCGCGCTCGATCCATTGATGAGTCCTGCGCACCCGCACCTCTTCCAGGCCGGGCCCCAGGGCACACAGGAGCTCGGCCGGGCGCAGGCCCCGGGGCTGGGTGGCCAGCTCGGCCCGGAGCAGCACCGGCGCAGGGCCGGGGGTCGCCTCGCCCTCCTCGGCCGGGGGGGCGGGGGGAGGACCGGGCTCCCCGGCGGCAGCAGAGGGGACCCCCACGGCCAGGTGCAGGATGGCGGGGCGGATGTCGTCGGTGACCGCGTGGCCCTTGCGCTCCCGGGTCACCGTGAGCGAGGACCGCTGGAGGACCGTGCCCACCGCCCGCTCCAGCTCCGGCGGGCCCCACCCCGTCACCTCGAGCTCCCACTGGCAGGAGGTGACCTCCTGCTGGAGCGAGGGCGCCCGCTCCTCCAGCCCCCCGGCGACGAGCACGTCGACGCCAGCCGGGAGGGCAGGCGTGAGGAGCCCGGGCAGGCCTTCGACGTCCACGTCGGGCTGGTCCAGCTCGACGTCCAGGTACTCACAGGTCGACTCGGCCCCGGTGGGGAGGGCGAGGCCGAAGCTGAGCTTGGGCCGAGGCGAGAAGCCACCGGTGTACACGACGGGAAGGCGGGCCCGGCGCAGGGCCCGCTCCCACATGCGGGCCAGGTCCCGATGGCTGGTCCAGCGCAACTTGCCCAACTTGCCGAACCGGAGGCGGACGCGCACGGCTATACCCCCGCCTCCAGCGGGCGCCGGTGAAGCAGCTCCACCGGCACCGCCCCGCCCCGGCTCAGGTCCTGGCCCGTTCCCTGGCTGCCGCCGGCCGGGGGGACGGGTGAGGCGACCACGTGCTCCAACCCATAGCCCGTGCAGGCGCCGCAGTCGTAGCAGGGGGTCCACCGGCAGTCCTCCACGCCCGAGGCGGCCAGGGCGTCCTGCCAGTCGTGCCACAGGAAGTCCTGGTGCAGGCCGGCGGAGACGTGGGCCCAGGGCAGGACCTCCTCCCGTTCCCGGTGGCGGTGGACGTACCAGTCGAAGGAAAGGCCGCGCGCGGCCACGGCCTGCTCCCACAGCCCCAGGTCGAAGCGCTCGCTCCACTCCTGGAAGGTCCCGCCCCCCCGCCAGACGTCCTCGATGACCGCCCCCACCCGGCGGTCGCCCCTGCTGGCCAGGCCCTCCACCAGGGTGGCCTCGGGGTCGTGCCAGCGCAGGGCCACGCCCCGCTCCCTGCGGGTCGCGTCTCGTAGGAGGCCGATCCTGCGCCGCATCTCGGCCACCGGGACCTGGCCGAACCACTGGAACGGCGTCTGGGGCTTGGGCACCAGGCCACCCACCGACGCGGTCACGCTTGCGTCCCGGGTGTGGCGCCGCCCCACGGCCACGCACTGGCGGGCCAGCTCGGCGATCCCAAGGGTGTCCTCGTCGGTCTCGGTGGGAAGGCCGGTGAGGAAGTAGAGCTTGACCCGGCGCCACCCCTGGGAGAAGGCGCCGTCCACCGCGCCGTAGAGGTCCTCCTCCGAGATGAGCTTGTTGATGACCTGACGCATGCGCCAGGTGCCGGCCTCGGGAGCGAAGGTGAGCCCCGTGCGCCGAACCTTCTGGATCTCGGTGGCGATGCCCACGGTGAAGGCGTCCACCCGCAGGCTGGGGAGGCTGACCGACACCTGCCCCGAGCACTCCGGGTCGCCGATGATCCCGGCCACCACCTCGTCTATGCCGGAGTAGTCGGCGCTGGAGAGCGACGTGAGGCTGACCTCGTCGTAACCGGTCCGGTCCAGCCCCTCACGCACCAGCCTGCGGACCTGCTCGGCCGGTCGCTCCCGAACCGGGCGGGTGATCATGCCCGCCTGACAGAAGCGACATCCCCGGGTGCAACCCCGGAAGATCTCCACGTTCAGGCGGTCGTGCACCACCTCGGTGAGGGGGACGAGCTGGCGCTTGGGGTAGGGCCAGGAGGCCAGGTCGGCGATGGTGCGCTTCTCCACACGCTCGGGCACGTCGGGGTACCGGGGCGCGACGGACACGATGCGAGGCCCGTCGTAGGCGACCTCGTACATGGAGGGCACGTACACGCCGGCGACGTGGGCGAGCTCGCGCAGCACCGCCTGGCGGGGCATGGGGCGCGGCGAGGACCTCCACTGGCCGACGACCTGGGTGATCTCCCCCGCCACCTCTTCGCCGTCACCGATGACGAACAGGTCTACGAAGTCGGCCAGGGGCTCGGGATTGAAGGTGCAGTGGCCGCCGGCCACGACCAGAGGGTGCGTCTGGTCGCGATGGGCGCCGCGCACGGGCACCCCGGCCAGGTCGATGCAGTTGAGCACGTTGGTGTACACGAGCTCGGCGGAGAGGTTGAAGGCGAGCATGTCGAAGGCGCCCGCCGGGCGGTGGGTGTCGACGGAGAAGAGGGGGACGCCCCGCTGGCGCATGAGCGCCTCCATGTCCACCCAGGGGGCGTAGGCCCGCTCGGCCAGCGCGTCGGCGCGTTCGTTCAGTATCTCGTAGAGGATCTGGAGTCCCTGGTTGGGCAGGCCCACCTCGTAGGCATCGGGGTAGACGAGGAGCCAGGAGACGGTGCCGGGGGAATGGACCGGCTGCTGGGCTCCGTCCTCGCACCCGATGTAGCGGGCAGGCTTCTGCACCTTGGCCAGCAGGGGCTCGATCCTGGGCCAGAGCGAGCTCATGAGCAACCTCAGTTTAGCGGCTCGCCCGCCTCCGCCCCCGCCCCACCTCCGTCAGTCCACCCCCACGCCCCGGCTGACCGGGTCGAGCTTCTGGCCGGCCAGGCCCTGCAGGATGCGCCGGGCCACGGGGGCGGCCGCCTCGCCGCCGAAGCCCGCCTCCTCCATCACCACGGCCACGATGTACCGCGGGCTCTCGGCGGGAGCCATGGCCACGAAAAGGGCCGTGTCCTGCTTACCCCCGACCTGGGCCGTGCCCGTCTTCCCCGCCACCGGGAAGGCGCCCAGGTCGAAGTTGGCGAAGGCCGCTCGTGCCGTTCCCTGGGGATCGGAGGGCACGCCCCGCAGGCCGGCCAGGATGGGGTCGCGCACGCCGGCGGGCAGATCGAGGTGGCGGTTGACCACGGGCGCGACCTCCCGCACGGGCTGTCCCGACTGGGACAGCACCCGGGCGGCCACCCGGGGCTGGAACACGGTGCCACCGTTGGCGAAGGAGGCATAGGCGTTGGCCAGCTGCATGGGGCTGATGGAGACCTCGCCCTGGCCGATGGCCATGTTGACGTTGTCGCCCGCGAACCAGTGCCCGTCGGGGAAGGCCTTGGGGTTGGCGTCATGGCGCCGCTTGCGGGTCTCGGGGTCGGGGATCACCCCCTTGGCCTCGGCGGGCAGGGCCACCCCCGTGCGCTCGCCCAGAGACAGGGAGCGGGCCACGTCCTGGATGGCGCTGTCACCGACGGATCCCCGGGCCCCCCAGAAGGCCGCACCCAGCGTGTAGAAGTAGAAGTCGCTCGACACGGTGATGGCGCGCGGGAGCGACACCCGGCCGTGGGCCTGGCCGAGAGCGTTGCGGAACGTGCACTTGCCCACGCAATTGGGGACGTGGAAGACGCCGGTGTCGTTGTAGGTCGTGGAGGGGGCGATGAGACCCTTCTCCAGGGCGGCGATGGCGGTCGCCAGCTTGAACGTCGAACCGGGCGCGTACTGACCCTGGATGGCGCGGTCGT
>VAXP01000119.1:0-1433 GCA_005884125.1 Actinomycetota bacterium
CCTCCGTGCCCACCTCCCGGGCCACGCGGCTCACCTCGGCTGCGAAGGACGAGAGCTGGTCGACCATGGAGTTGATGGTGTCGGCCAGGGCCGCCACCTCTCCCTTGGCCTCGACGGTGATCTTCTGGGTCAGGTCGCCCCGGGCCACGGCCGTGGCCACCTGGGCGATGTTGCGCACCTGGCTGGTCAGGTTGCCGGCCATGAAGTTGACGTTCTCGGTCAGGTCCCTCCAGGTGCCGGATACGCCCTTGACCTCGGCCTGGCCTCCCAGCCTCCCGGCCGTGCCCACCTCGCGGGCCACCCTGGTGACCTCGTCGGCGAACGACGAGAGCTGGTCGACCATGGTGTTGATGGTGTTCTTCAGCTCCAGGATCTCGCCCCGCACGTCCACGGTGATCTTCTGGGTCAGGTCGCCCCGGGCCACGGCCGTCGTCACCTGGGCGATGTTGCGCACCTGGTTGGTCAGGTTCGAGGCCATGAAGTTGACGTTGTCGGTCAGGTCCTTCCACGTGCCCGACACGCCCTTCACCCGGGCCTGGCCGCCCAGCTTGCCCTCGGTACCCACCTCACGGGCCACGCGGCTCACCTCGGCCGCGAAGGACGACAGCTGGTTGACCATGGAGTTCACCACGGTTCCGATGCGCAGGAACTCGCCCTTGACGGGCTGGCCCTCGATCTTGAGCGCCATCTGCTGCGAGAGATCGCCCTCGGCCACGGCGACGATCACGCGGGCCACCTCGGTGGTGGGCCGTACCAGATCGTCTATGAGGCCGTTGATGGACGAGGCCTTGCTGGCCCACCCTCCCGGCGCGCTCCCCAGCGAGAAGCGCTCGGTCATGCGCCCTTCCCGGCCCACGATGCGCCCGACCCGGCCCTTGTAGGCGGCCGCGATCTTGCCCATGAGGCCCGCCCGCCGCTCGGGCAGGCGCAGGGAGAAATCACCGTTCTTGGCCGCGGTCAGGGCCCGCAGCAGCTCCTCCAGCGCCTTGTCGTCGACGTGCCCGTTGCCGCCGGCCGAGGACCGGACCGGGGCCCGCTTCTTGGCTCCGTCGCCCCCGCTCGGGCGGGCGCCGCCTGCCTTCTTGGCGCCGTTGCCTGTCGCTACCCGGTGGGCGACGGGCTTCTTGAGGGGGAGGGTGGTGCTCCGGGTTGCGGCCATTGGCGCTGTCCTTCCGTAACTGGGGCTGCTGCTACTTGTGGGTGCGAAGGTGGACGGGGGCGCTCGGGGGGACTCGATGGCCGCCAGGCGCAGCCGGAGCTGCGCAGCGGCGCCCATGCCGGCGACCACGCTCGTCGCCGTGCGAGCCCCCCTGGAGGTGCAAGCGAGGTCCCCCCTCTCCGCAGGGCGGGAGCCGCCCTGACGACCTGTGCTTTCCCGGAGATGTTGGCGCTTTGGACGGTCCGCGGCAACCGCCCTTCGCGAATGGCCCGTT
>VAXP01000119.1:1438-6630 GCA_005884125.1 Actinomycetota bacterium
GTCCGCCATGGGGGCCTCATCCTGGCGGTGGTGCACGGACACCCCCAGGAGTGATCATGTGTGGCGGTGAGCGAGCCCGCCCGAGTCGTGCTGGCCGACGACCTACCTGACGCCCGGGAGCTGACCCGGCTGACGCTGGAGCGGACCGGCCGGTTCAGGGTCGTGGGCGAGGCGGGCGACGGCGCAGAGGCAATCGAGATGGTGACCAGGCACCGCCCCGACCTCCTGCTCCTGGACCTGGCCATGCCCAGGGTGGACGGGCTGCGGGCCCTTCCCGCCATCCGCAGCGCCTCACCCGAGACCAAGGTCGTCGTTCTCTCGGGCTTCGACCGCAGCCGTCTGGCCCACCGGGCCATGGCCGGGGGAGCGGTCGCCTACCTGGAAAAGACGGTCTCCACCAGGCTGCTGGTGGACGAGCTCCTGGCGGTCAGCGGCCTGCTCGACGCGGTCGAGGAGGCCCTGGCCGAGGCCCGCGTCCGCTTCGCCGAGGACCTCACCAGCGGGCAGTCGGCGCGCCGCTTCGTGGCCGCGGCCCTCGACCAGTGGCGGGCGTCGGACGTCATCCAGCTGGTGCAGCTGCTGGTCACCGAGCTGGTCACCAACTCCGTGGTCCACGCCCGCTCCGACGTCGACGTCGCCGTGATGCTCGGGGCCCGCAACATCCGGGTGGAGGTGGCCGACAGCGACCCCGTCCTGCCCGAGCCCCGCGACGTCGACGAGACGGCCACGTCCGGCCGGGGGCTGGCGCTGGTGCGGGACCTGTCCGAGCGCTGGGGGGCTGAGGCCCGTGCCGACGGAAAGGTGATCTGGTTCGAGGTCGCCCGACCCGAGGCGGAATCGCACAGCGGAGGGTGACGGGGAGCTGACCGGGGCCCGAGGGACTAGGGGGCCGACCCCCGGTGCGCCTCCTCAGCGTCGCTGGCCAAGCCGTCGACATCGGCCTCGCCGTCGAGTAGGAGCGCGGTGTCCCACAGGGTGCGGATGTCCTCGGCCTTGACCCGCAGCTCGTTGAGCTGCTCCTCGAGTCGGGGTTCGTTGGGGCTAGCGGGCATATGTCGCTCGGGGAGGGTGAGAGGTCCACGGATGCTTTTCCCCCACGGTCCTCGTCCCAAACCAGCCCGCCTGGGCCGGCTCCGGGCGTCTGGGCCCGGGCTGGCGCCGGCCCGCCCCCGGGCCCGTCCGTCAGGCCCCGATCAGCAACTCTTTGAGCTTGCCCTCCGAGTCGGGGGTCACCAGGGCCAGGACCTCGTCGCCGATCTGGAGCACGGTGTCGCCCCTGGGCACCACCACGTGGCCGTCACGCACCACGGCGACCAGGGTGGCGTCCCTGGGCACTGACAGGTCAGCGACCGTCCGGCTCGCGGCCGGGGACTCGTCGGCCAGGGTCACCTCGACCAGCCGGGCCTCGCCCCCCTCGAACTGGAGCAGGCGCACCAGAGAGCCGACCGACACCGCCTCCTCCACCAGGGCGGTCAGGAGGTGGGGGGTGGAGACGGGGGCGTCGACCCCCCAAGCCTGATTGAAGAGCCAGTGGTTCTTGGGGTGGTTGACCCGGGCCACCACCCGGGGGACGGCGAACTCCTGCTTGGCCAGCAGGGAGATGACCAGGTTGTCCTCGTCATCTCCGGTGGCGGCCACGACCACGTCGGCGCCCGCCAGTCCGGCTTCGTGCAGGCTCTTCACCTCGCAGGCGTCGCCCACGAACCAGGTCACGGGCAGCGTGGGCCGGAGCTTGGCGACCAGGTCGAGGTCCTCCTCGATGACCAGCACGTCGTGGCCCGCCTCGTAGAGGTCGGCGGCGATGAACGTGCCCACGTTCCCGGCCCCGGCGATGGCGACCTTCACCGCCGCTCTCCCTCGCCGCCGGCCAGCCGCCGTTCGAGCTCGTCGATGGCGTCCTTGCGCACCGCGAACCAGAGGATGTCGCCCTCCTGGCCCACCAGGTCCCTGACGATGAGCTTGGACTGGCTCCCCCGCCGCAGCGCCACCACCCGGATGCGCTCGTCCATGTCGAGGGCCTGGATGCGCCGGCCCGCCCACGCGGGGGGCAGGGCCCGCTCCAGCAGGGCCAGCTCTCCCGTGGGGTCGGTCCACTCCGTCACCGAGACCTCGGGGAAGAGCCGGCGCATGACCTGGTCGGTGGTCCAGGTCACGGTGGCCACGGTGGGGATCCCCAGGCGCTGGTAGATGAGGGCCCGCCTCGGGTCGTAGATGCGGGCCACCACGTTGGGGATCTCGTAGGTCTCCCGGGCGATGCGGGCCGTGAGGATGTTGGAGTTGTCGCCGCTCGTCACCGCGGCCAGGGCGGCCGCCTCCCTAATGCCGGCCTGCTCCAGGTGGTCCCGATCGAACCCGAAACCGACGACGGCCCGCCCCGTCCAGCGCTCGGGCAGCCGCTTCTGGAAGGCCCGGCGGTCCTTGTCGATGACCGCCACGTCGTGGCCGTCGCGCTCGAGGGCCACGGCCAGCTCCGATCCGACCCGGCCACACCCGACCACGATGACGTGCACGAATCCATGCAACACCGTCGCCCGGCCCCGCACAATTCGGACTCGGGTCGAGCGACCCGCAGCGCCGCCACGGCCGCTGCTTCTCACCCCCGGGATACAAGCGTGTTTACTGATACCCCGTGAAGACCGTCCGCCCCGGAGCCGAGATCCAGGCTCCTCGCCCCAGCCCTACCGCTCCTCCCGTTGAGCTACCGGAGAGCTTGCGGTACCGGCTCAAGAACCGGTTGCTGGGCCCGCCCCTTCGGACCGACCAGCTCATCCACGAACGGCTGGGCAAGCCGACGGCGCTGGCCGTCTTCGCCTCCGACAACCTCTCCTCGGCCGCCTATGCCACCGAGGAGATCCTTCGCATCCTGATCCCGGCGGTGGGAGTGGCCGCCTTCACCCTGGTCGTGCCCATCACGACCGCCCTCCTCATCGTGCTGGCCTTCCTGATCCTGTCCTACCGGGAGACGATCAAGGCCTACCCGACCGCGGGTGGCGCCTACATGGTCACCCGGGACAACTTCGGCCTCCTACCCGCCCAGGTCGCCGGGGTCGCTTTGCTGACCGACTACGTGCTCACGGTGGCCGTGTCGGTGGCCGCGGGCACCGACGCCCTCACCTCGGCCTTCTCGAGCCTGGCCCCGCTGCACGTGTGGATCGCCGTCGCCTTCACCATCGCCATCGCGGCCGGGAACCTCAAGGGCGTGCGCGAGTCCGGGAAGCTCTTCGCCATCCCGACCTTCTTCTTCATCGCCAACATGGCGGTGCTTCTCGGCGTCGGCGCCATCAAGTGGGCCACGGGCCAACTCCACGCCCACCCCCTCAATCACCTGGGAGCCGTACCCGTCGGCCACGGCGGCGGGGGACTCCTGTACGGCGCGTCCCTGGTCATCGTCCTCAGGGCCTTCGCCTCGGGCGGGGCGGCGGTTACCGGCGTGGAGGCCATTTCCAACGGGGTCACGGCCTTCAAGCCTCCGGAGTGGAAGAACGCCAGGGAGACCCTGGTCGTGATGGGCTCGACCCTGGGCGTGATGTTCTTCGGGCTGTCGGCCCTGTCGACCAAGGTGCATGCCATCCCCTTCAAGTCGGGCACGCCTACTGTGATCTCGCAGATCGGCAAGTTCATCTACGATGGCGGCCCCCTGGGCAACCTGCTCTACTACGGCCTCCAGGCGGGGACGATGCTGATACTGGTCCTCGCCGCCAACACCAGCTTCGCCGACTTCCCCCGGTTGGCCAGCTTCCACGCCGGGGACAACTTCATGCCCCGTCAGCTGACCAAGCGGGGGCACCGGCTCGTGTTCTCCAACGGCATCATCGCCCTGGCCATCGCGGCCATCGCCCTGCTGCTCATCACCCAGGCGAGCGTGGCCCGCCTCATCCCCCTGTACGCCATCGGCGTGTTCACATCGTTCACCATGTCCCAGGCGGGTATGGCCAAGCACCACTGGACGCACCGCGAACCACACTGGCAACGGGGGATGTTCATCAACGGCTTCGGGGCCTTCCTCTCGCTCGTGGTCGACATCGTCATCGCCGTGTTCAAGTTCAAGCCCGCGGGAGCGATCCTCGGCGCCTGGGTGATCGTGGTCGCCGTGCCCATCATGGTGGCCGGGCTGGTGCGGCTCAACCGCCAGTACGAATCCGAACGCGACGAGCTGACCCACGACGCGCCCAAGGCGGCCGAGGCTCCCATCCTCCGCCGCCATGTGGTGCTCGTGTTCGTCGACCAGCTCGACGTGAGCTCGGCCCGGGCCATCCAGTACGCCAGGACGCTCATGCCCGACGAGCTGCGGGCCATCCACTTCGACCTCGACCCCATCAGGGACGAGGAGCTGTCCGAGGCGTGGACGAAGCTCGGCTTCTCGAGGCTGGCCCTGGAACGGATCGAGTGTCCCGACCGCAGGGTGGACCGCGCCGCCCTAGAGGTCGTGGCCGAGGCGTCCGCCGACGGCGAGACCGAGGTGACCGTCCTCCTGCCCCGCCGGGCCTACCGCCGGGTCTGGCACCGCCTCCTGCACGACCGCACCGCCGACCAGATCGCCGAGGCTGTGGGCCAGCTGCCCCACGCCAATGTCACCTTCGTCCCCTACCACCTGGGGACCGAGGCGAGGAAGCAGAAGCAGCGGGCGGCGCTGGCGGCCGTCCGGCGTGCCCGGGGCCGGCTCCACCGGGACGGCGAGGCGGCGCAGTCCAAGACGGGTGGGGGCAGGGGCGGGAGCGTGTCCGTCGACGTGCCCGGGACCACGCCCATCGGTCAGGTCCAGTGGCGCCAGCACGCCAGGGTGGCGGGACGGGTGCGGTCGATCCGGGTCCAGCCCTGGGCCGGCGTCCCCAGCCTGGAGGCCACCCTGGCCGACAGCAGCGGTCGCCTGGTGCTGGTGTTCCTGGGCCGGCGCCAGGTCGCTGGAGTCGAGCCCGGGGCCAGGCTCATCGCCGAGGGCACCGTGGGCGAGCACGGCGGCCGCCTCGCCATCCTGAACCCCGACTACGAGCTCATCCCCGAGCCCGACTACGAGCAGCCGCCGTCCGGGCACTGAGCCGGGCGACGGCTCCGTGAAGTCGCCACGCGTACACCTGTTCTGCACGTTACGTGTAATATACGTGTATGGCCCGCATCCGCACCAACATCGAGATCGAGGACGACCATCTCCAACTGATCATGGACCGCTATGGCCTCCGCACCAAGACCGACGC
>VAXP01000119.1:6651-18776 GCA_005884125.1 Actinomycetota bacterium
CGCGATCGGCAAGGTGCCCCCGGATGCGGCGCCCCCCCAGAGGTGATCCTCGCCGACACCTCGGCCTGGGTCGAGTATGACCGGGCCACCGAAAGCGCAGTCGACCAACGGATCACCGGTCTGATCAGGCTCCGCGGTCCCTTGGCCGTGACCGAGCCCGTCGTCATGGAAGTGGTGGCCGGAGCACGAAGCGACGACCGGGAGTCGGACCTACGTCGACTCCTCCTGCGGTTCGATCTACTCCGCTTCGATGCCGCCGCCGACTTCGACGCTGCGGCGCGCATCTATCGCGATTGTCGCCGGGCGGGCGTCACACCACGGGGAATGGTCGACTGCATGATCGCCTCTGTGGCATGGCGGCATCGGGCTGCCCTCCTGGCCCACGACAACGACATCAGCCGAGTCGCCAAGATCGTGGGAATCGCCCTGGACGAGGCGTCCTTGGCCGGGTGAGCGCGAGGTGTGCGCACAATGTCACCTCATTGGCGACGAATGTCCGGGTCACGGGTGTCGTCGTGAGCGCTGAGGTCGTGGGGGCGGAGCTGTCTGGCGTGGGGGCGGAGGGACTCGAACCCTCACTTGGACTCTTTTAAGGAGTCGGCCTCTGCCGGTTGGGCTACGCCCCCCTGAGCTTGGGCCGCTTCACGATAGGTCGGCGCCGGTCCTGTGACGGTGGGGGCCTCACGCCACGCGAGACAAGGTCGCCAGGGCGGCCAGCAGCTGTGCCCGTTGGGCCCGCCCGGCCGCTCCCGCCAGCCCGTTGGCGGCCAGGACGCCATCCACGAGGTCGGCAACGACCTCGACCCCCGGTCTCTCACGGCGCACGGCGACGATGCACCCGCCTCCCTCGACCCGGCGCAGGGTCCGCACGGCCCCGGCCCGACGGGGAGGGCTGCGGAACCCGGGCACGGTGAGGCCGAGCCGGCGGGCCTCAGCCGCCAGGTGGCGGGCCAGCCAGCTGAAGGCGAGGGCGTCCAGAGGAGCGGTCACGGCCTCCATGGGCTCCCATCTTGACGGGGACCTGTGACACCGACCGTCGGGGAGGGGACCGGATAGGTGACACCGGGGCCCCGGAGCGGCAAGGCTGGGAGCCATGACGACGCCTCCGTCCAGCGGACCGAGCGACGAGACCGGGGAGTCCGGCGGACCATCCCGCGAGGCGGATCCGCCCGGGGGGTGGCCGCCGCCGCGCCCTGCGTCTCCGCCGCCTCCCACCACACCGCCGGCGGCACCGCCTCCGGCCCCACCCCCTCCGACGACACCACCCCCTCCGACGACACCACCGCCGACGACACCACCGCCGACGACACCTCCGCCGTCGGCGCCCCCCGGACCGACGGCTCCGCCCAGCCAGCCCGGGCAGCCTCCGCCTGGCGCCGTAACGCCGCCGCCGCCGACTCCGCCCCCACCACCACCGCCCCGCCCGGCGGCCCCGACCCCCTCGCCTTCGTCACCGCTGAGCAGCGCGACCCTGCCCGCGGAGCCCCCCGACGAGGCCGAGCCTGAGCCCGCGGGGGACGCCGGCCGGACCCGGCCGGCGGCACCGAGAGAGTCTCTGCGCTGGGTCGGCATCGCCTTCAGCTCCGCGCTGGGGCTGGCCGTGGTCCAGGCCATCGTCGTCATCGGGGTCATCCTCGAGGGCCTGGCCGTGTCCTCGCGAGGACCCCAGGGCCTGCAGGGCGACGTCTTCTACCGCATCGGCCTGGCCGCCTACATCCCCAACTTCACGACCACCAACGGCGTGCTGCTCATCCTGGCCGTGGGCCTGGTGCTGCTGCCCCTGGCCGCCCACACCCGGATGAGGCAGCCCCAGAGGTCGGCGGCGGTGTTCACGCTGACGGCGGTGGCGGTCCTGGCCGCCATCGTCGGCATCGGCTCCCTCTTGGCCGTGAGGGCCCAGTTCCACCGCTTCGACCTGTTCCACCAGAAGATCGACAACGTGAGCCGTCGGCTCCTGTTCACGTACCTGGCGGGGACCCTGGGCACGGCCGCGGTGGCGGTGGCCGGCGCCCTCGGCGCCATCGGGCTCTACCGGCGCACCGAGGTCGAGCCGGAGATCGACAGGGAGGCGCCCGCCCCCACCCCCTGAGGTCCGCGGCCCTGTCACACCGCTTCCTTATGGTGACGGCATGAGCGCGGGGACGGCTTCGGGAGCGGCGCTGGCGAGGGAGCTGACACCCCGCCAGGACGCCGTGCTGCGCGAGCTCATGGGGTGGGGAGGCGAGCGGCCCAGCTTCGACCCCCTGCTCGCCGTCCGCCTGCGCGAGCTCATCGAGGCCGGGCTGGCCTCCGTCGCCGAACGGCTGGGCCGGCACGAGGTCCTCGTGACCAAGCACGAGCTGGCCCAGGTGCTGCAGTGCGAGCGCCGCTGGCTCGCGTCCGAGCCCTTCGAGTGGAGCGTGCGCACGGCGGCGGGAACCGTGGCCCACCGGGCCATCGCCCTGGGGCTGTTCCTCCGCGACGACCCCAGCCCGGTGGAGCTGGTCGACGCGGCCGTGGAGCGCATCACCGGGGAGGACCACGACTGGGGACCGGCCGCCTTCCTCTCCGGCCTCAGCCCGGCCGAGGAGGCCGAGCTGCGGGCCGAGGCCGTCACCCAGGTGACCGGGTTCGTCACCTGCTTCCCGCCCGTCGCCCGCTCGTGGCGCCCGTCGGTGGAGGCGCGGGTCCGCGTCGACCTGTGTGACGATCGCATCGTCCTCAGGGGGAAGGTGGACCTGGCTCTGGGCCAGCCCGCGGGTACGCAGGCCCGGGTCCTGCTCGTCGACTTCAAGGCGGCCCGCCCCTTCCGGACCCATGCCGACGACCTGCGCTACTACGCCCTCCTGGAGGCGATCCGCACCGGCGTGCCGCCCTTCCGGGTGGCGAGCTTCTACCTGGAGGCGGGCCGGTGGCAGCACGAGGACGTGACCGAGGACGTGCTCCTCACCGCGGCCCGCCGGGTGGTCCAGGGCGTGCGCCGCATGGTGGAGCTGCGCGTCGACGGACGCGAGGCCACGCTGGGCCCCGGCCCCGGATGCGCCTTCTGCCCGGAGCGGACGGACTGCCCGGGACCCGAGCGGTGGGAGGCGGAGCGGGCCTCAGCCGGCGGCGGGCTGGGCGTCGAGGAGGGGATCGCCCAGGGGATCGCCGACGAAGCCCCGCCGGTGGCTGTGCTCGTCGAGCAGGGAGGTCAGGCCGGGCCGCAGGAGGAGCACCAGGCCCACCACCCCCAGTATTGAGCCCGCCGCCACCACCGTGGCCGGGGCCCCGATGCGGTCGGCTAGCCAGCCCTGAAGGAGCGCCCCCACCGGGTAGGAGCCGGTCAGGGCCATCATGTACACGGCCAGGACCCGCCCTCGTACCTCGTCGGAGACGAGCAGCTGCACGCTGGTGTTGGTCGTGGCCACGGCGCCGAGGAAGGCCGCGCCGGTCACGGCCAGGAACAGCCAGCCGACGACGTAGCTGCGGGACAGGCCGAAGCGTAGAGGAGCACGGCGGCGACCACCAGCCGGCTGCGGGGCCAGCGCCGGCCCAGCACGCCCAGCACGACCGCTCCCACCACGGCCCCGATCCCGTAGGCCGCAGTGAGCAGGCCGTAGAGGCCGGGTCCCACCCGGTAGACCCGCTTGGCGAACACCGGCGCCAGCTGGAACACGGGGTTGCCCAGGAAGAACACGGCCATGACGATCCCTATGGCCAGCAGGATCCCGCCGTGGCGGCGGACGTACGCCACCCCGTCGGCGAAGTCCCTCAGCACCCGGCGCCGGACCCGTTCGCGCGCGACGGCGGTCGACTGGATCAGGGTCAGCACGGCGATGACGGCGACGAAGGAGAGGGCGTTGAAGAGGAAGGCCCAGGACGGGCCGAAGCGCCCCAGCACCAGGCCCCCGACGGCGGGGCCCAGGGCCCGGGCCCCGTTGAACTGGGCCGAGTTCAGGGTGATGGCGTTGAGCAGGTCCTCCCTGGGCACGAGGTCGGTGAGGAAGGCCTGCCAGGACGGCATGGTCGCCCCGAAGGCCAGGCCGCCTCCGGCCACGAGCACGACCATCAGGGTCGGGCTGCGGCCCCCGGCGACCCACATGGCCCACAGGCCCAGCGCCAGCAGCCCCTGCACGGCGTTGCTGACGATGAGCACCCGGCGGCGATCCAGGCGCTCGGCCAGGGCCCCGGCCACCGGTCCGATCAACAGGCTCGGGAAGAGCTGGGCGAAGGCGGCCAGGCCCAGCCACAGGGCGCTGTGGGTGAGGCGGTAGAAGATGACGTAGGGCACGGTGACGTTCTGCATCCACGTGCCGATGTTGGACACCAGGGCGCCCGACCAGAACAGGGTGAAGTCCCGGGAGCGGAAGGCGGCGACGGCGTCGGGGAGCCGGCGCAGTGAGACCGGGGTGGCGTCGTCGCTCAACTCCACGGGCCCGTCCGCCACCCGCGCCACGGTAGCCGTGGCCCCGGCTTGGAGATCTCGCCGCCCGGGAGGAGCCGGAGAGGACCCGCACTAGGATGGCGGGCCATGGCCGCCGGGAATCGCGTCGTCGATGTGCGCCGGCCCGGGGCTCTCATCCCCCTCCCCCTGCCCAGCGCCGAAGACCGGCGCCTGCGCGACCCCCGCCGGTCGGACGTGGACGAGTGGGGCCGCTCCGAGCACATGCGCAGCCTGGCCCGCACCCTCTACGGGCCCCTGTACCGCAACTGGTTCCGGGCCGAGTGGGAGGGTCTCGAGAACATCCCGCGGGAGGGCGGCGCCCTGCTGGTCGCCAACCACGCCGCGGCCATCCCCTCCGACGCCCCCGTGATTATGCACGGCATCGAGGAGGAGCTGGGCCGTCCCGTGTACGGCCTGGCCGACTACATCTTCAAGGCCATGCCCGTGGTCGGGACGCTGTGGTCGCGGGTCGGGGGCGTGCCCGCCCACCCCGAGAACGCCTACCGGCTGCTACGGGAGCAGGGCGAGCTCGTGCTGGTCTTCCCGGAGGGGTCCAAGGGGCCGGGAAAGACCTACGCCGAGCGCTACCGGCTGTCCCGCTTCGGACGGGGCGGGTTCGTGGAGATCGCCATGAGGGCGGGGGTCCCGGTCGTGCCCATCGCGGTGGTGGGGGCGGAGGAGTCCATGCCCATCCTGCTCAAGAGCAACGCCCTGGCCAAGCTCATGAACATCCCCTACTTCCCCATCACCGCCAACATGCTCCTGTTCGGCCCGCTGCTGGGCACGCTCGTCTACCTGCCGGCCAAGTTCAAGCTGCGGGTGCTCGACCCGGTCCTCTTCGACGTCCCCCCCAACCAGGAGCGCTACTCCAAGAGCCGCATCATGGACGAGGCCGAGTCCATCCGGGTCAGCCTCCAGGAGACCCTGTACGAGATGCTGCGGACCAGGCGCAGCGTGTGGTTCGGTTGAGGTGAGCAGGCGGGTCCTGGTCACCGGGCTGGGGACCTTCTGGGGCGGGCGCATGGCCCAGGCCCTGGAGCGGGACCCCGACATCGACATCATCGTGGGGCTGGACACGACCGAGCCCACCATCCCGCTGGAGCGCACCGAGTACGTGCGGGCCGATCAGAGCTATTCCATCCTGGCCCGGATAGTCAAGGCCACCCAGGTCGACACCATCGTGCACACCTTCCTGGTCGTCGACTCGACCCGCATGAGCGGGCGCAGCCTGCACGAGATCAACGTCATCGGGACCATGAACCTGCTGGCCGCGGCCAGCGCCGCCGACACCTCGGTGCGCCAGCTCGTGGTCAAGTCGTCCTCCCTGGTCTACGGCTCGTCCTACCTCGATCCCGTGTGGTTCCGCGAGGAGGTGGGCCGCAGCCGCCCGCCCCGCACCCGGGTCGAGCGGTCGCTGCTCGAGGTGGAGGGCTACCTGCGCGACTTCGCCGACGACAACCCCCACGTGGTCGTGACCCTCCTGCGCTTCGCCAACGTGCTCGGCACAGACATAGTCACGCCCATCAGCACGTGGCTGGACCGCGGCCTCGCCCCCGCGATCCTCGGCTTCGACCCCCTCCTGCAGTTCGTGGAGGAGGACGACGTCGTGCGGGCGCTGGAGTTCGTGGCCACCAACCAGGTTCCCGGCACCTACAACGTGGCCGGGGACGGCAGGCTCCCGTGGAGCGAGGTGGCGGCCATATCCGGGGCCCGGACCGTGCCCCTGCCCCCCGTGCTCACCGGGCTGGTGGCCGGGCCCATCAACCGCTTCGGGATCCTGGACCTGCCCCCGGAGGTGCTCGACCTCCTGCGCTACGGCCGGGGCGTGGACAACCGTCGCCTCAAGGAGGCGGGCTTCGACTACCGCTACACCTCGGCCGGAGCGGTCGAGAACTTCGCCCGGGCCAGCCGGCTGCGCCACACGGTGGGCGACAGCCGCCCCGGGTACCGCTACGAGCGGGACGTGGAGGCCTTCTTCCGCCACTCGCCCGCGGTGACCCGCACTCCCCAGTAGCCACACGGAGCGGGCCGCTCAGGCTCCGGTCCCCACCTCCTGGGCCGGCAGGATCCACTCCCGCAGGTAGTCGTCGCGCCGCTCCTCCCACTCCTCGCTGGTGATGGCGTAGCGGACGTGGTCCTCCCACACCCCGTTGATCTCCAGGTACCTGGCCGCGGTGCCCTCGTCCCGCAGGCCCAGCTTCTCCGCCACCCGCCTGCTGGGACGGTTGCGGGGGATGATCGACACCTGCAGCCGGTGCAGGCCCAGCTCCTCGAAGCCGAAGCGGAACACCACCACGACCGCCTCGGGGGTGTAGCCCCGGCCGGCCACCTCCTCGTCGATCCAGTAGCCCACGTAGGCGTTCTGAAAGGGGCCCCGCTGGATGGCGTTGAGGTTGATCTCGCCCCTCAGGCGGTTGCCTGCGAAGATGCCGAACCCGTAGCCCGTGCCCAGCTGGCGCTCCCGGTCCCGGGCGCCACAGCGGGCCGCGAAGGCCCTGCGGTCGGTGACCACGTCGGGCCGGCCCGGCGGGGTCTGCGGCTCCCAGCGCGTCAACCACTGGTCGCAGCGCTGGCGCACCTCCTGCCACTGCTCGAAGTCACTGGGCACCAGCGGACGCAGCCGCACCCGGCGGCCGGCGAGCTCGAAGGAGGGGCGGGGGCTCACGGCGGTGCCCGGCCCTCAACCCGCGGCCCGGATGGCGGCGATGGTGGCCGGGTCCTCCAGGGCGGAGAGGTCGCCGGGATCGCCGCCCACGACCACGGCCCGCACGGCCCGGCGCAGGACCTTGGCGTTGCGGGTCTTGGGGAGGGCGGTGACGAAGCGCACGGCCGAGGGCCGGAAGGCCTTGCCCAGCCGGGCCGCGACCAGATCGGCCAGCTCCTCCCTGAGGGCGTCGTCCGCGACCACCGAGGGGTCGGGCACGACGAACACCCACAGGGCCTCGCCCTTGACCTCGTCGGGCACGCCGACGGCGGCCGCCTCCACCACCCCCGGGTGGGAGACGAGGGCCGACTCCACCTCGGCCGGGCCCAGGCGCTTGCCCGCCAGCTTGATGGTGTCGTCGCTGCGCCCGTGCAGGAACCACTGCCCGTCGTCGTCCACCGAGGCCCAGTCGCCGTGGACCCAGACGTCGGGCCAGCGGCTCCAGTACGTCTCCAGGTAGCGCTCCGGCGCCCGGTACAGGCCCCGCGTCATCCCCGGCCAGGGCTGGGCGCAGACGAGCTCGCCCACCTCCCCCCGCACCGGCCGGCCCCGCTCGTCGTAGACGTCGATGGCCATCCCCAGCGCGGGTCCGCCCAGGGACATGGGCTTGAGCGCCTGCACGGGATGGGGCGACAGGAAGCAGGCCCCGACCTCGGTGCCCCCCGAGATGTTGATGACCGGACAGCGCCTGCGCCCCACGACCTCGTGATACCAGCGCCACGGCGCCTCGTTCCACGGCTCCCCGGTCGAGCCCAGCACCCGGAGGCTGGACAGGTCGTGGCCCCGCACCGCCTCCTCGCCGTGGGGGAGCAGGGAGCGCACCAGGGTGGGGCTGATCCCCAGCACGGAGACCCGGTGGCGCTCGACCAGCGACCACAGCCGGTCGGGCCCGGGGTGGTCGGGGGCGCCGTCGTAGAGGAGCAGGGTGGCCCCGTTGGCCAGGGTGCCGGTGATCTCCCACGGCCCCATGATCCAGCCGATGTCCGTGACCCAGAAGAGGGTGTCGTCGGGGCGGCAGTCGAACTGGAAGGCCACTTCCTCGGCCACCTTCACCGTCCAGCCCCCGTGCACGTGGACGGAGCCCTTGGGCCTACCCGTCGTCCCCGACGTGTAGGCGATGAAGAGCGTGTGCTCGGAGTCGACCGGCAGGGACGCATAGGGGACGGCGTCGGGGGCGGGCCAGGCCAGCTCGGCTGCGGTGCCCGACCCCGATCCCCGGGGGGGCCGATCCCCCAGGCGGGGGACGACGACCACGGTGCGCACGCTGGGGACCTGGGCCAGGGCCTGGCGGGCCAGGGGCAGCATGGCCACCGTCCGGCCCCGGCGCGTGAAGCCGTCGGCCGTCACCAGCGCGACCGCCTCGGCGTCCTGCAGGCGGGTGGCGACGGCTTCGGCCCCGAACCCGCTGAACAGGGGGAGGAAGACGGCGCCGAGCTTGGCCACGGCCAGGACGGTGGCCACCGTCTCGGGCACCATGGGCAGGAAGACGCCGACGCGGTCGCCCTGGGCCACCCCCCGGTCCCCGAGCAGGCGGGCCAGGGCGTCCACCTCGGCCCGCAGGGCGGAGTAGTCGAGGGTGCGCAGCTCGCCGCCCTCGCCCTCCCAGATGACCGCGGGCCTGTCGGGCGACTCCGCCGCCCACCGGTCGAGGCAGACCTGGGCCAGGTTGAGCCTGCCGCCCACGAACCAGGTGGCCCACGGGATCCCTCGGCTGGTGTCGAGCACGCGCTCGTAGGGCTGGGCGAAGGGGATGGCGAGAAAGCGCACCACCGCGTCCCAGAACCAGGACGGGTCCTGCACCGAACGGGCGAGCAGCTCGTCGAAGTCGCCCACCCCGTGGGTCGCCATGAAGCGGCCCACGTTGGTGGCGCCCATCGCCGCCCGATCGGGCCGCCAGGCGAACCCGCCCGGCTCCGCGACCACGGCCGGCTCGCTCACCACCGCAGAGTACCGAGCTGACTCAGGATGAGACCGTCGAGGATGTCGGCCTCCGACACCAGGCAGGAGGCGAAGCCGAAGTGGCGCATCACCGTGACCAGGATGAGCGCGCCCCCGACGATCACGTCGGCGCGGGCCTCCTCCAGGCCGGGGTTGTGGACGCGGTCGGCGCGGGGCTCGGTCGCCAGCGTGCGGAACACGTCCTCGGCCGCCTCGCGGGTGAGCTCGAAGTGGTGGACGCGTTCGCGGTCGTAGGTGGCCAGCCCCATCTCCACCGCGGCCATGGTGGTCACCGTCCCGGCCAGGCCGATCAGCCTGCGGGCGCCCGTGGCCGCAGGCAACTCGCGCTCGACGTCGTCCAGGTAGGAGTGGATCACGGACATGGCCTGGGAGAGCTCCTCCGGGGCGGGGGGATCACCGTGGAGGAAGCGCTCGGTCACGCGCACGCAGCCGATGTCGACGGAGATGGTGCCGGCCGGCTCCAAGAACGCGGCCGCCGCGGCCGCCTCACCCTCCTCGGGGCGAGGCGCGGGGCCGACCGCGAACTCGGTGGAGCCACCTCCGATGTCGAGCACCAGGTAGGGGCCTCCCGCGGGGTCGAGCTCGGAGACGGCGCCTGCGAAGGCGAGACGCCCCTCGGCGTCGCCCGACAGCAGCTCGGGGGCCACACCGATGACGTCGGCCGCCGGCGCGAGAAAGTCGTCGCGGTTCTCTGCGTCGCGCGCCGCCGACGTGGCCGTCATGCGCACGCGCCCGACGTCGTGGGTGTCCATCACCTCCCTGTACTCCCTCAGCACCGCCAGCGTGCGGGCCACCGCGTCGGGGTGGAGGAGTCTGGTGGCATCGACGCCCTGGCCCAGGCGGGTGATGCGCATGAGCCGGACGAGGGCCCGCCCGTCGCCGCTCGCGACCAGGAGCCGGGTGGAGTTGGTGCCGCAGTCCACCGCCGCCACCGGCGGGCCCGTGCTCATCGCCGCGACGGAAGGGAGGTCGCCCCCGCCAGCCTGGCCGCCACCCATCGACCCACCGGGTCCTCGCCCCCGGCCAGGTGCCAGGCGTAGTGGGCGTGCAGGCACTTCACGCCCTTTCTCGTGCCGCCCACGCCCCCTGACGGACGGGAGCCCGGCCAACCGGGGGGCAGGGCCGCGTCGCGCTCGGCGGCGTAGCGGGAGTGGGCCCGGGCCAGGGCGTCGGCGTCGACGGCCGCCTCCGCCGCCCTCACGCCTCCTTCGGCCTCGAGGCGGCTGACCGCCTCCCGCTCGGCCCGGCCCACCAGCCACCACCGGGTGGGCATGGGGGTGCCGTCGTCGAGCAGGGGATCGTTGCGGATGACGACGGGCTCCCGGTCGGGCCCGCGCACGACGACCTCGAAGGGGCCTCGGGGCGGTCGCCCCAGGAGGGCGGCGACACGCTCCCGGTCCCGGTTCATCCCCGCAGCCGGCGAATCAGCCACAGCAGGACCACCGCCGCGGCCAGGGCGGGCAGGGCCCGCTTGGCCACTGCCGCCCCGCCGGCGTCGAGGAGGTCGACGGGCTCCTTGGGAGACGAGAGCACGGGCCGGGGCTCGGCCGAGGTGGTCCGCCCCGGCTCGGCCGAGCCGGCCCGGGCGGGCTCGGCCACGGAGGCAAGGGCGGAGGCGCCGCCGGAGGCGCCGCCGGACACGCCGTCGCCGGCCGGGTTGTCGCCAGGCAGCTGACGAACTGACCGAGGAGCTTGGCGCTGACGTCGGCCAGCACGCCCCGCCCGAACTGGGCCACCCTGCCGGTGACGGCCAGGTCGGTGAGTACGGAGACACGGGTGCCGTCGCCGTCGGGGACCAGGGTGGCGGTGATGGTGGCGTTGGCGTTGCCCTGGCCCCGGGTGTCCCGGCCCTCGGCCCGCAGCACCGCCCGCCGTCCGCGCTCGTCGAGCTCGACGAAGCGGGCCGCGCCCTTGTACTGGGCTGTGATGGGGCCCACCTTCACCTTCACGATCCCGCGGTACTCGTCGCCCGCCACCTCCTGGAGCTCGGCGCCGGGCATGCAGGGGGCGATGCCCTCCACGTCGGTGAGCACCTGCCAGGCCCGCTCCACGGGGACGCCGACGGTGAACTCGTTGGTCAGCTCCATCTGGCGAGATCCTCCAGTGTGTCCACGTCGGCCGGCTCGCCCGGGCAGGCTACTTCGCCCACGTCCTGCGGCCTCCGGCGCATGAGCGCACGCGCGCCTTCGTCCCCCGTCACCGGCAGCGCGGCCCACACCTCGCGGGCCAGGCGCACCGGGGGACGGCGCTCGCCCCCGAAGGTGGCGGTGACGATGGGGCGCGCCCCGGCGTGGGCCACCCGCCGCCAAGCCTCCTCGGGGATGAGGGGCTGGTCCCCCAGGCCCACCACGACGGCCTCGTGGGCCCTGCGATCGCACCAGTCCAGGGCCACCCGGAGAGAACCGGCCTGGCCCTCGGTCCAGGACGGGTTGTGCAGCAACGTCACCCCGTCGGCGACGATGTCGGCCAGGTCGACCGCGCCCGAGACCACCACGGTCTCGTCCAGCCCCGCCCCCAGGGCGTGCTCCACGGCCCAGGCCACCAGGGGACGGCCCCGGAACGCCGCGGTCAGCTTGTGGGTGGGACCCGCGAACCGTGCGCCACCGCCGGCAGCCAGCACCACTGCGGCGACGGTCACCGGGCCGCCTCCGCGGCCGGGATCACCAGGCCGCCACCGTCTCCTCCCACTCCACTGGGAACACGCGCTGGGGTTGGGAGATGCCCTTGAGGCTGACCTCGCGCACGGGGCCGAAGGAGAACTCGCCCGTGCCGTCGGTGAGCTCCTTGAGCAAGGAGGACACCAGCACCTCGTCCGCTGACGCCGCCGCGGTGATGCGGCTGGCCAGGATCACGGTGCGGCCCAGGAAGTCGTCCCGCTCGCGGATGGTCTCGCCCGCGTGCAGACCGACGTGGACGGCGAACTCCTGCTCCGGGTGCTTCACGCAGTGGTCACGCACGGCCCTCTGGATGCCGACGGCGCAGCGCAGGGCCCGGCTGGCGCCGGCGAAGGCGACCATGACGCCGTCCCCCTGGCTCTTGACCTCGTAGCCGCCGTGA
>VAXP01000119.1:18787-81690 GCA_005884125.1 Actinomycetota bacterium
TGGGCCAGGAGGTCGCCCAGGCGCTCGTTCATGGCCGTCGACCCGCAGATGTCGCTGAACAGGATGGTCACCGTCCCATCGGGGGCGGTGGGGACGTCGCCGTCCTCGGCCGGGACCGTCTGCTGCGCCTGAGCCGGCGGCGTGGGCCCGCCGGGCGTGGCCGTGGGCGCAGCGACGGGCGGAGCGGCGCCATCAGCGGAGGCCGCGCTCGGGGCGGAGGCCGGGCCTTGGGCCGGGGCCGCGCCCGGGACGGGGGCGGAAGGGTCGGGCGGGGGCCAGGGGGGCTTGGGCGGCCGGGGGGCGACGACGACGGGGTCGGGCATCCCGACCTGCTCCAGGGCGCGCTGCCACTCCTCCCGGGCCCGCTCCACGGCCCGCCCGGCGTGGCGGTGGGCGCGGGCCACGTGCTGCTCCCAGTGCTGCTGGCGCCGACCGATCCTCTGCTGCTGGCGCTGGAGCTTCTCCTGCATGAGCTGGTCGATGCCCTGGGCCAGGTGCTCGACGAAGGGCTTGTGGGAGTTGGGTCCCCGGCTGCGCACCTCGACCCCGCCCATCACGGGGAAGGCGCGTATCCGCACCACGGGAGTGCCGGGGATGGCGGGCACGTCGGCCAGCTTGAGGTCCTTGCCCCCCATGATGGGCAGGCCGGTCAGCTCCACCTCGATGCCCTCGGGCACGTCGATGCGGATGCCGCCCATGATCGCCACCGCGGTGATGGTGAGCTCGGGGCCGGTGATCTCGGCCTGGCGCAGGTCCAGGTGGCAACCCCCCATGACGGCCACCACGGCCACGTGGTTGCCCGGCCGCCACCGGCCCGTGCGCTTGGCGCCGCTCATGATGGCGACGACCCAGCGGCTGACCCTCCGGCGCCTGGGCTCGAGGGCACGCTCGCCCGTCGTCGCCACCGCGGCCGACACGGGCTCGACGCTCCTGGGCAGATCGGCGAACACGGGCTCGATCTCGGCGCCGGAGCGGGCGGCGTAGACCGTGCCCACCCGCTCGGAGAACTCGTCCAGGGTCAGGCGGCCGTCGCTCGTGTGGCGCTGGAGGAGCTCAACGGCCCGCTCGCGGTCGGCGTCGGACAGGCGGTCCTCGGGCGCCGGGCGGCCGTCAGGCGGGCGGTCGGCCATCGTCCAAGTGTGGCCCATCCCGCCCCTGGGCGGCATCTGCGCCGCCGGGGACCGGGCCCGCGGGCGCCTCCCCGGCCCGGGCGTGGATTGGACCCTCGACGTCCCTCAGCGACGGCGCCTTCCGCCCCGTGCGCAG
This sequence comes from Actinomycetota bacterium, assembly GCA_005884125.1. Classification (GTDB taxonomy): domain Bacteria; phylum Actinomycetota; class Acidimicrobiia; order Acidimicrobiales; family AC-35; genus AC-35. The sequence continues at coordinate 20,054 of VAXP01000119.1, forward strand.
GGCGATCATCTCGGCGCATACGGACACGGCCGTCTCCTCGGGGGTGCGGGCGCCGATGTCGAGCCCGATGGGAGCCATCACCCGGCCCAGGCCCTCCTCCCCGACCCCGGCCTCCCGCAGCCGGGCGACCCGCTCGGCGTGGGTCCGGCGCGATCCCATGGCGCCCAGGTAGCCGACGCGCGTCCGAAGGGCGGCCACGATGGCGGGGACGTCGAACTTGGGGTCATGGGTCAGCACGCACACCGCGTCCCGGGGCCCGAGCTCACCGCCAACCTTGGCCAGGTGGCGGTCGGGCCAGTCCACCACCACCTCGTCGGCCATGGGGAAGCGGGCGGGCGTGGCGAAGACGGGCCGGGCGTCGCACACCGTCACCCGGTATCCCAACAGCTTGGCCGCCCGCCCCAGCGCGGCGGTGAAGTCCACCGCGCCGAAGATCACCATGTGGGGAGGGGGAGCGAAGGACTCGATGAACACGGCCACGGCCCGGCGGCGGGCCTGGCCCCTGGGGCCGTAGTGCCTGGTCGAGGTGAGGCCCGTCTCCAGCGCGGCGCGGGCGTCGCGCGTCACGACCCGGTCGAGGTCGTCGTTGCCCAGCGTGCCCAGCTCCGCCCCCACCGGTCGCACCAGGAGCTTGGCCCCGAGGCCCACGCCGTGCTCACCGGGGTCGCCCGCGTCCCCCGCGCCCTCCTCGGGCGTGAGCTCCACCACGGTGGCCAGGGCCACGGCCTCCTCCGCCCTCAGGGCGTCGCGCAGGGCCTCGTAGAGGGTCACCAGTCGAGGGGCTCGACGAACACGTGCACCGTCCCCCCGCAGGTCAGCCCCACCGCGAAGGCCTCGTCGTCGGAGTAGCCGAAGGTGCACAGCCGGGCCACTCCGTCACCAGCCAGCACCTCCAGGGCCTGCTCCACCACCGCGCCCTCCACGCACCCGCCCGAGACCGACCCCGCCACCTCTCCGTCCTCGCTCACGGCCATGGTGGCGCCGGGATCGCGAGGTCCCGACCCCTCCACCGCGACCACGCGCGCCACCGCGACCCTCCGCCCCGCGGCCCGCCAGCGCTCCACCTCGCCCAGAACCTCTTTCACCGCGCGATCACCTCCGCCAACGATTCGAGGGCGGCCAGGGAATGGCCTTCCACGAAGGAGTCAACGTAGGGAAGGGCCGCGGCCATCCCTCGGGCCACGGGGGCGTAGCCGGGCGTGGCCTTGAGGGGGTTCACCCACACCACCCGGTGGGCCACCCTCCGCAGGCGGGCCATCTCGGTCCCCAGCTGGTCGGGGTCACCCCGGTCCCAGCCGTCGGAGAGGATGACCACGATGGCCCCCCGGGCCAGGCCCCGGACGCCCCAGAGGTCGTTGAAGGTGCGCAGGCCCTCGCCCAGGCGGGTTCCGCCCGACCAGTCGGGGACGGCCCGGGCCGCCCCCGCGAGGGCCGCGTCGGGGTCGTGCCCGGAGAGCTCCCGGGTGAGGCGGGTGAGGCGGGTGCCCATCGCGAACGCCTCCACCCGGCCCCGGCCCGCCACCGCGGCGTGGAGGAAGCGCAGCAGGGCGCGGGCGTAGGGCTCCATGGAGCCGCTCACGTCGCACAGCAGCACCACCCGCCGGGGCCGCATGCTCTGCTCCACCCGGGGCCGGCGCACCACCTCCCCCCCGGCCCGCACGGCCAGGCGCACCGTGCGGCGCAGGTCGGGCCGGCCGTGGCTACGGTGCGAGGGGCGCAGGCGGCGGGAGCGACGCAGGGCTCCCACCAGGCGCAGGTCGGCCATGAGGCGGCGGGACTCCGCCAGCTCGGCCGGGCTGTAGACGGCGAAGTCCTTGTGCCTGAGCACCTCGACGGGGCTGTAGCGCACGGCCAGGGTGGGCTGGGCCTTCTCGGCGTCGGTGTCCCCGGCGCCGTCGTCGCCCTCGCTGTCGTCGAGGGCCACGACCACCTCGACGGGCGGGGGCGCAGGCGGAGGGTCGGGCGGCGCCCCCAGCCAGAAGGCGGCGAAGCCGCTGTCGTAGGCGGCCACGTCCTCCGGGCGGCGCACGAGCGTCGACCGGCCCGCCCAGTAGACGGGGCCGGGAGCGCCCAGGCCCACCGCGGCCAGGGCCCGGCGGTAGGTGATGACGGTGCCCAGGTCGACGTCGAGCCCGGCCCGCCGCAGCACGTGGGCGAAGGCCACGGCCAGGCGCTCGGGCTGGTCGGGTGGGATCGGGGCGGGCTCGACCATGCCGGGGGCTCAGCCCTGGCGGGCGGCCGCGGCCCGGGCCAGGTCGGCGACGCCCGCCCCCCGTACCCGCTCCGCGTCCTCCCGGTACTTGAGCACGGCGCCCAGGGTGACCTCGATGGTGGCCTCGTCCAGGGTGGCCCGTCCCAGGGTGGCCAGGGCCAGGGCCCAGTCGATGGTCTCGGCCACACCAGGGGGCTTGTACAGCTGCAGCTCCCTGAGCCGCTCCACCGCTCCCGCCACCTGGCGGGCCAGGCCCTCGCCCGCCTCGGGGGCGCGCAGGCGGACGATGGCGACCTCGCGCTCGAAGCTCGGGTGCTCCACCCAGTGGTAGAGGCAGCGCCGCTTGAGGGCGTCGTGCACGTCGCGGGTGCGGTTGGAGGTGAGCACGGCCACGGGCGGGACCTCGGCCCGCACCGTCCCCAGCTCGGGCACGGTGACGGCGTAGTCCGAGAGGATCTCCAGGAGGAAGGCCTCGAACTCGTCGTCGGCCCGGTCGACCTCGTCGATCAGCAGCACGGGCGGCGGGTCCGCGGGGACCAGCGCCTGCAGGAGGGGCCGGCGCACCAGGAAGCGCTCGGAGTACAGCTCGTCCTCCACGTCGGTGCCGACCTCGCCTCCGCCCGCCGCGGCCCTGGCCTCCACCGCCCGCAGGTGCAGGAGCTGACGGGAGTAGTCCCACTCGTAAACGGCCTGGGCCGCGTCGATGCCCTCGTAGCACTGCAGGCGCAGCAGCTCGCCCCCCGTCCAGCGGGACAGGACCTTGGCCAGCTCCGTCTTGCCCACCCCGGCCTCGCCCTCGAGCAACAGGGGCCGGCGCAGGGACAGGGCCAGGAAGACGGCGGTGGCCAGCCCCTCGTCGGCCAGGTAGCCGTGGCGGGCCAGCGCCTGGCTCACGTCCTCGACGCCCGACGGCGCCCGCCCGCCGGGGCTCAGGTCGCTCAGCCCCCGGCCTCCCCGGCCGTCACCGGCCCCGCACGGAGGGAGCGGCGGCGAGGACGGCCTTGACGATGTTGTGGTAGCCGGTGCAACGGCACAGGTTGCCCTCCAGGCCCGTGCGCACCTCGGCCTCGGTGGGATCGGGATGCTCGGCCAGCAGGGAGACCGCGGCCATCACCATCCCCGGTGTGCAGTAGCCGCACTGGAGGGCGTGGTTCTCCTGGAAGGCCCGCTGCAGCGGGTGCATCTCCTGGCCCCGGGCCAGGCCCTCGATGGTGGTGACCTGGCCGCCGTCGGCCTGGGCCGTGAGCAGGGTGCAGGACTTCACCGACTCGCCGTCGAGCAGCACGGTGCAGGCTCCGCAGGACGTGGTGTCACAGCCCACGTTGGTGCCGGTGAGGCCGAGCACCTCGCGCAGGTAGTGCACCAGGAGGAGCCTGGCCTCGACGTCGTCGGTGCGCTCGGCGCCGTTGACGGTGAGCGTGACCTTCACGACCGCCCTCCCTTGGAGTCCTTGGCGTCCTGGATGGCCCGCCACACCCGCTCGGCCGTGAGGGGCATGTCGATGTGGCGCACGCCCAGGTGGGTGACGGCGTCGACCACGGCGTTGTGCACCGCCGGCGTCGACCCGATGGTGCCCGACTCACCGATGCCCTTGGCCCCCAGCTCGTTGAGAGGCGTGGGCGTCTCCAGGCGCACGGTCTCGAAGCTGGGTAGCTCGGCTGCGGAGATGAAGCCGTAGTCGGCCAGGTTCGAGGTGACGGGATTGCCGTCCTCGTCGTAGCGCATCTCCTCCAGCAGGGCCTGGGCCGCGCCCTGGGCCAGGCCCCCGTGGACCTGACCCTCGGCCAGCAGGGGGTTGAGGATGCGCCCGGCGTCGTCCACCGCCACCATGCGCACCAGCTGCACCCTTCCCGTCTCCGTGTCCACCTGGGCCACGGCCACGTGGGCGCCGAAGGGGAAGGTGGGACCGGCCTGGGTGTAGTCGACCTCGGCCGCCAGCCCGCCCCGGTCGGAGGCGGCCCCGGCCAGCTCCGACCACGACCGTGACACGGCGGGGGTGCCGGTGACGTGGAAGCGTCCTCCCACCTTGTCGAGAACCACGTCGTCCACGTTGGCCTCCAGGAGCTCGGCGGCCAGCTGGCGGGCCTTGTCCGCCACCTGGGCCGCGGCCTGGTTCACGGCCACGCCCCCCGTCTGCAGCGACCGCGACCCGGCCGTGCCCTGGCCCCGGGGGACCACGTCGGTGTCGCCGTGGATGACCTCGATGTCCTCGATGGGTATGCCCAGCTGCTCGCTGACGAGCATGGAGAAGGCGGTGGCGTGGCCCTGGCCGTGGGGCGACGTGCCCGTGCGCACCGTGACCTTGCCGTCGGGCCTGACCTCCACCGCGCCGAACTCGCTGCCGGGGATGCCGCTGGTGATCTCCACGTACACGGACAGGCCGATGCCCAGCTGCACCACGTCGCCCGCCTCCCGGCGGCGGCGCTGCTCCTCCCGCAGCCCGTCGTAGCCCGCGGCCTCCAGGGCCAGGTCCAGGCCTCGGGCGTAGTTCCCGCTGTCGTAGGTGGTCCCCGTCGGGGTGGTGAAGGGGAAGGCGTCGGCCGGTATGAGGTTGCGTCTGCGCACCTCGGCCGGGTCCATCCCGATCTCGGCCGCGAACATGTCCACGGCCCGCTCCAGGGCGGCGGTGGCCTCGGGGCGGCCGGCGCCCCGGTAGGCGGTCATGGGCGTGGTGTTGGTCAGAAGCGACCTGCTGTTGAACTCGACCTTGGGGATGGCGTACACGCCGCTCGCCATGGTGCGGGTCATGAAGGGCAGCATGGCCCCGATGGCGGCGTAGGCCCCCGAGTCCTGGAGCACGGTGATGCGGTAGGCCTCGACCTTGCCCTGGCGCGACCCGCCCATCTCCACCTCCTGGACCTGTCCCCGCCCGTGGCCCAGGCCGACCATGCTCTCCGAGCGGGTCTCCACCCAGCGCACGGGCCGGTCCAGCTTGCGGGCCAGCCAGGCCACCAGGATCTCCTCCGGGTACGGGCCCATCTTGGCCCCGAAGCCTCCGCCCACGTCGGGGGCCACGACCCGGACCTGGTCGGCTTCGAGCCCGAGCCGGGCGACGAGGGCGTCCTTCACCCCGTGGGCCCCCTGGGTGCTGGCGTAGTGGAGCAGGCGCCCGTCCCGCCACTCGGCCGCGGCGGCCCGTACCTCCAGGGGGCAGGGGGCCACCCGCTGGTTGACGATGCGCTGGCGGACCACGACCTCACACCCGTCGAAGAGGGACTCGTCCCGGCCGAAGGCGAGCTCGAAGGCGACGTTGGTGCCCACGTCGGGGAACAGCAGCACGTCCTGGGCCGCCGACTCCTCCGCGCTCATCACCACGGGCAGGGGCTCGTAGTCCACGAAGACGAGCTCGGCCGCGTCCGGCCCCTGGTAGCGCTCCTCCGTCACGACCACGGCCACGGGCTCGCCCACGAAGCGCACCACGCCTTGGGCCAGAGCCGGGCGGGTCATGGCCTGGTTGAGGAAGGCCATCTCCGGCGCGGCGGGGGCCATGTCGAGGTCGGCCGCACTGAACACGGCGACCACGCCCGGGGCCTTGCGTGCTTCCTCCACGTCCAGCGCGGCGATACGGGCGTGGGCCATGGTCGAGCGCACGTAGGTGGCGTACAGGGCCCCGTCCACGCGCACGTCGTCCACGTAGGTCCCGCCCACGGTGAGGAACTTGGGGTCCTCCTTGCGCAGGACGCGGTTGCCCAGAATGCTCACGGGTTGCTCCCTCCCGACGAAGCCGGTCCGCAGGTTACCCAGCGCCCCGCCGCCGGCGTGCGGGAGCGGGCCGGGCCGGGGCGTTCAGCGCCAGAACGTGAGGCGGGAGAGGAAGCCGGGGCTGGCCTTGTGGACGGGCTTGGCCGCAGGCGCGGCCTTGGACGGTGCCGCCCCGGCCTTGCCCGCCGCAGGGGGGTGGGCCGGCTTGGGTTTGCCCGCCGGCGGGGGCGGGGCGGGCGCGGGGAGGATGGCGTAGGCCTCCTCCCCCGGCTTCACCAGGCTGTAGCGCTCCCTGGCCAGGCGTTCGATCTCGGCGTCGGTGTTGAGCTGCTGCACCCGGGCCGTGAGCTCCGAGTTGCGCTGGGCCAGGACGCGCATGCGCTGCTGGGTGGCGGCCAGGCGCCGGTGCTGGTCGAGGTAGGTCCGGGCCGGGAAGACGAAGAGGAAGAGCGTTCCCACCAGAGCCACCGAACCCATGAGCGGCCAGAAGGCGCGGCGCATCACCGAGAGCCCATCCTGCCGCCCCCGGCTCCCGGAGCCGCGGATGCCGGGGCCGGGCCGGCCAGGGCGGCACCGCCCCTGAACTCGGCCGACTCGCCCAGGTCCTCCTCGATGCGCAGGAGCTGGTTGTACTTGGCCACCCGGTCGGACCGGGCCGGGGCCCCGGCCTTGATCTGCCCGCAGTTGGTGGCCACGGCGATGTCGGCCACGGTGGCGTCCTCGGTCTCGCCCGAGCGGTGCGAGAGCACCGCGGTGTAGGCCGAGCGGGTGGCCAGGGCGACGGCGTCGAGGGCCTCGGTGAGCGTGCCTATCTGGTTGACCTTCACCAGGATGGAGTTGGCCACGCCCGAGGCGATGCCCCGCTCGAGCCGCTCCACGTCGGTGACGAACACGTCGTCACCCACCAGCTGCACCCGCGGCCCCAGGGCCTGGGTCAGGGCCGCCCACCCGTCCCAGTCGTCCTCGGCCATGCCGTCCTCGATGGAGACGACGGGATAGCGCTCGGCCAGGGCCACCCAGTAGGAGACCATGTCCTGCGACGACAGCTCCCGCCCCTCGCCGGTCAGGTGGTAGCGCCCGTCCCGGTACAGCTCGCTCGTCGCGGGGTCGAGGGCGATGGCGATGTCCTCCCCCGGCGTGCGTCCGGCCCGCTCGATGGCCTCCACCAGCACGCGTATGGCGTCCTCGTTGGACGCCAGGTCGGGGGCGAAGCCGCCCTCGTCCCCCACCGCGGTCGACAGCCCCCGCTCGTGGAGGAGGGCCTTGAGCACGTGATAGGCCTCCGCCCCCCAGCGCAGGGCCTCGGAGAAGGAGGCCGCGCCCACCGGCGCCAGCATGAACTCCTGCAGGTCGACGTTGTTGTCGGCGTGGGCTCCGCCGTTGATCACGTTCATGAGCGGGACGGGCAGCACGTGGGCGTTGGCCCCGCCGATGTAGCGGTACAGGGGCAGCTCCAGCTCGTCGGCCGAGGCCTTGGCCGTGGCCAGCGACGCGCCCAGGATGGCGTTGGCCCCCAGCCTGGCCTTGTCGTCGGTGCCGTCCACGTCGACCATGACCTGGTCGACGGCCCGCTGGTCCAGAGCCTCGAGGCCGACCAGGGCCTGGTTGATCTCGCCGTTCACATGGCCCACGGCCAGGCGCACGCCCTTTCCGCCGTAGCGCCCGTCGCCGTCGCGCAGCTCGACGGCCTCGAAGGCGCCGGTCGAGGCGCCGGAAGGAACGATGGCCCGGCCCGTGGCCCCCGACTCCAGGTGGACCTCGACCTCGACGGTCGGGTTGCCCCGGGAGTCGAGGACCTCCCGGCCGTGGACGTGCTCGATGCTGCTCACCTGCTCACCGTCACCCGATGTGGCTCCTGTTGCAGCTGTTGGTATTGTTGACAACGTTACAGGAGTGGACGAGACGGACCCGGCGGTCGACCCCGGGCCTTGACCTCCTCCCACAGGGCGTCGACGGTCTCGATACGGGCGCCGTCCAGCTCGATGCCCCGGTCCCGGGCCAGGCCCTCGACCGCGCCGAAGCGCTGGCGGAAGGTGGCGGTGGCCCCCCGCAGGGCGGCCTCGGGGTCCACCCCCAGGTGGCGGGCCAGGTTGACCACCGCGAAGAGCAGATCGCCCACCTCCGCCGTCACCGCCTCCCGCCCCGGGCCGGCGCCGGCCCCGGGCGCCGCGGCCGCGTCGCGCACCTCGGCCAGCTCCTCCTGCACCTTGGCCTCGGGGCCGGCGGCGTCGGGCCAGTCGAAGCCCACGCTGGCCGCCTTGCGCTGCACCTTGTGGGCGTACAGCAGCGAGGGCAGCTCGCCCGGTATCCCGTCCATGATGCTGGACCGGCCCTTCTCGGCCTGCTTGATGCGCTCCCAGTTGGCCATGACCTGGCCCGAGGTGGCGGCGTCGACCGCGCCGAACACGTGCGGGTGCCGGTGCACGAGCTTGTCGTGGACGCCCCGGGCCACGTCGGCCAGGCCGAACTGGCCCTCCTCGGCGGCCAGGGTGGCGTGGAACACGACCTGGAAGAGGAGATCCCCCAGCTCCTCCTCCAGGTGGGCCCAGGCCGACGGCCCCGGGGCCGGGCCCAGGCCCTCGATGGCCTCGAGCACCTCGTAGGTCTCCTCCAGCAGGTGACGGGTGAGGGAGAGGTGGGTCTGCTCCCGGTCCCACGGGCAGCGCTGGCGCAGGGTGCGGACCAGCTCGGCGAAGCGGGCCAGCTCCCGGGCGACGGGCGGGGCCAGGGCTGGGATCCACAGCGAGCTCAGGTGGTCGGGCTCGAAGCTCCGGTCGAGCTCGTCCCAGGCCACGTCGAACACGGCTTCGTCGGGTAGCCCCAGACGCTGGAGCACGGTGACGGCGGGCCGGGCGCCGCCGCCGGGGGCACCGTCGCCGTCGTCGGCCGCCAGCTTGATCCCCGACAGCAGCGGGCGCGACCAGCACTGGGCCACGAGCAGCGGGCCCCGCTCGCCGGCCCCGTCCACCGCGAAGGAGGCGGCGTCCACCAGCCTGACCCCGGCCGCCACCGGGTCAACGCCCAGCCGGGCCCAGGCCAGGTCGAGGAAGGAGAGGCCGGGCACGAGCTCGACCTCGACGCGCCGATCGGCCCTCAGGATCTCGACCGAACGCTCGGCCACGACCGGCGAGCCGGGCACGGCGTAGAGCACCTCGCCATGGACCGCCGCGGCCCGGGCCAGGGCGTCGGCTATGCCCGCGTACACGTCCTCCAGCCGCTCGGCGCTGTCGTACAGGTGGTCGAAGCTGGCCGCCCCGGGCATGGCGACGGCGGCGGGGTGGCGGGACGTGCGCACCCACCGGTGCGCCACCCTCTCGATGGCCTGGCGGGCGGCCCCGCTCACCAGCTCGGGCCCGGCCGGGCCCAGCCCGACCACGACGACCCGGGCGCTCACGGCTGGGCGGGCTGCCCCCCGCCCGTGGTCCCGCCGCCGCCCGCGGCGCCGGTGGCGCCCGTCCCGCCGCCGGCCGCGCCCGTCCCTCCGAGGGATCCGGGCCCGGTGCGGGCCTTGCCGCTCGAGGTGGGCACCGAGGGAGCGTTGGGGGGCACCACCCCGGGCTGGAGGCCTTCCTTCTGGAAGCGGCCGTAGCGGGGGTTGACCGTCACCCGGGAGGCGGGCACGGCCTTGTCCAGGAAGTCGTTGAGGCTGGCCTGACTCTGCTGCTCGAGCTGGGCCCTGATGGCGGGGGCGGCCTGGTCCACGGGCTGGGGGTTGCGGGCCGTGACCTGGATGATGTGGAAGCCGAACTGGGTCTGGACGGGCTGGCTGAGCTCGTTCACGGCCAGCGAGGTCACGGCCTGGCCGAACTCGGGGACGAAGCTGCCGATCTGGTCGGAGGTCAGACAGCCCAGATCCCCTCCCCGCGACGCGCTGCCCTGGTCCGTCGAGCTGGCCCGGGCCACGGCCGCGAAGTCCTGGCCCGACACGATGCGGGCCCGGGCCTGATCGGCCTGGTCCTTGGCCGGCAGCAGTATGTGGCGCACGCACGTCTGCTGGAACTGATCGCGGTTGGCGTCGTAGAAGGCGCGTATGGCCGCGTCGTCGACCTTGGTCGACGACAGGGCCAGGCTGAGGGCCGTGACCTCGGCCGCCCGGCGCACGACGGTGTCGCGGTAGAAGCGGGGGAAGGCGGTGAACTCCCTGGGGTCGTTGAAGGCGCCCTGGGCCTGGGTGAGGGCCGAGGCCAGGTCCAGGGTGAGGTGACGGCGCAGGACCTCGCGGTGGACGAACTCCAGGAAGATGCGGCGGGACAGCACCCGGGCCACGAAGTCGCTGGTGAAGGTGTCCTTGGCCTTGCCCAGCACCGACACCTGCTGCTGGAGTGTCTGGACGTAGGCCTTGTTGTGGAGGATGGCGTCCAGCTCGCCGTTGAGCTCGCTCTGGCTGATCGTGTGTCCGTTCACGATGGCCGCGTAGGGGCGCACCGACGCGCACGACGAGGCCAGCAAGCCGAGCAGGACAGCGAGGGCGACCGCGGAGAAGACGGGGATGCGACGCACGGCCGGGCGATCCTACGCGGGGACCAGCCGCCCCAGCAGGTCGCTCAGGGCGTCGGCGGGGTCGGCCCCCCGGGGCAGGGGCACCACCACCTGGGCCTGTTCCTCCTTGTACAGGGCCCTGGGCCACAGCCGCTGGAGACGGATGCGGGCGCTGGCCGCCAGGGCCAGGGGAGACAGCCGGGCCGTCCCCCCGGCCGTGGCCGCCGACCCCGGACCGGCGGCGGTGCGGGACCCCACGACCGTCACCTCCCGCACCCCGGTGCGGGCGCAGGCGGCCCGCAGGCGCCCGACCCGCAGCAGGGCCTCGGCGGGAGGGGGCAGGGGCCCGTAGCGGTCGACCCACTCGTCGCGGATGTCGTCCACCTCGGCCTGGGAGGTCACCGCGGCCAGGCGCCGGTAGGCCTCCAGGCGCAGGTCCTCCCGGGCCACGTACTCGCGGGGCAGGTGGGCCTCGATGGGGAGGTCGAGCTTGATCTCGGCCGGCTGGCGGGGCTCCTCGCCCTTCAGCTCGGCCACCGCCTCGCTGACCATCCTGACGTACAGGTCGTAGCCGACGGCCGCGATGTGGCCCGACTGGTCGGCGCCCAGCAGGTTGCCCGCACCCCTGATCTCGAGGTCGCGCATGGCGATCTTGAAGCCCGAGCCCAGCTCGGTGTGCTCCCCGATCGTGCGCAGGCGCTCATAGGCCTCTTCCGTCAGGGAGCGCTCGGGCGGGAAGAACAGATAGGCGTAGGCGCGCTGGCCGGCCCTGCCCACCCGGCCCCGCAGCTGGTGGAGCTGGCCCAGGCCCAGCAGGTCGGCGCGGTCGACGACCAGGGTGTTCACGGTGGGCATGTCGATGCCCGACTCGATGATGGTCGTACACACGAGAACGTCGTAGGCGCCCTCCCAGAAGTCGAGGACGACCCTCTCGAGGGTGCCCTCGTCCATCTGTCCGTGGGCCACGGCGATGCGGGCCTCGGGGACGAGCTCGCGCAGGCGGGACGCCACGTGCTCGATGTCGAGGACGCGGTTGTGCACGAAGAAGACCTGTCCCTCCCGCAGCAGCTCGCGTCGCAGGGCCTCGCTCACGGCCCGTTCGTCGAACTCGCCGACGTAGGTGAGGATGGGCTGGCGCTCGGCCGGCGGGGTGTTGAGCAGGGTCAGGTCGCGAATGCCGGTGAGGCTCATCTCCAGGGTGCGGGGTATGGGCGTGGCCGTGAGGGTGAGGACGTCGACGTCGGTGCGCAGCCTCTTGATGGCCTCCTTGTGGGTGACGCCGAAGCGCTGCTCCTCGTCCACGACCAACAGGCCCAGGTCCTTGAAGCGCACGTCGCCCGAGAGCAGCCGGTGGGTGCCGATCACCACGTCGACCGAGCCGTCGGTCAGACCGGCGGCCACCCGCGTCGCCTGTGCGGGCGTCAGGAAGCGGGAGAGGACCTCGACCCGCACGGGGAAGCCGGCCATGCGGTCGGAGAAGGTCTGGAAGTGCTGCTGGGCCAGGAGCGTGGTGGGCACCAGCACGGCCGCCTGCTTGCCGTCCTGCACGGCCTTGAAGACGGCGCGGATGGCCACCTCGGTCTTGCCGAAGCCCACGTCGCCGCACACCAGGCGGTCCATGGGCACGGCCTCTTCCATGTCGCCCTTGACCTCCACGATGGCCTTGAGCTGGTCGGGCGTCTCCGTGAAGGGGAAGGCCTCCTCCACCTCCCGCTGCCAGGGGGTGTCGGGGGCGAAGGCGTGCCCGGGGGTGGTCACCCGGCGGCGATAGAGGACGACCAGCTCCTGGGCGATCTCCCGCACGGCCGCCCGCACCCGGGCCTTGGTCCGCTGCCAGTCCGACCCGCCCAGGCGGTGGACGCTGGGCGTCTCGCCTCCGGTATAGGGCTGGATGGCGTCGATCTGGTCGGAGGGGACGTAGAGCTTGTCCCCCCCGCGGTACTCGAGCAGGAGGTAGTCGCGCTCGGAGCCGGCGATGGCCCTGGTCACCATGCCGCCGTAGCGGGCCACTCCGTGCTGATGGTGCACGACGAAGTCCCCGGGCTTGAGGTCGTCGAAGAAGCCCTCGGTGAGCCGGGCCCGGGCCCGGGCCCGGCGGTGGGCCCGCCGGCGCCCGGTGAGGTCGCCCTCGGCCAGGACGGCCAGCTTGAGGGTGGGAAGCACGAAGCCCCGCTCTAGAGGCTGGACCACGACCCGGGCCCCGGGGGCGGAGAGGTCGACCTCATCGCCGCCGTCGCCCGTGGTGGCCTCGGTGACCGCGTGCAGGCTCAGCCCCTCCTCGCCCAGCACGGCCGCCAGCCGCGCCGCGCTGCCGGCCCCGTCGGCGCACACCGTCACCCTGTAGCCGTCCGCCACCAGCTCGCCCAGCTGCTTGGCCAGGCGGGCGGCGTCGCCCACGACCGGGTCCCAGCCGTGGGCCGGGATGGACGCTCCTTGCGGTCCCTCGGGGGTGGCCGTGACCGACCAGGCCGGCGCGGTGGTGTGGGCCAGGAGCCGGTCGAAGGGGAGGTGGAGGCGGGGGAAGCCGGGAGCCGACCCGGGGCGGTCGGCTCCCCACGTCTGGGCCAGGGTGGCGGCCAGAGCCGCTTCCTCGTCCAGGAGGTCGGCGGCCCGGTCTCGCATGCGCCGGGGATCGAAGAGGAGCAGCTGGGCCTTCGGCCCCAGCAGGTCGGGGAGCACGTGCTCGGCCTCGGTGAGCCAGGGCAGCCACGACTCCATGCCGTCGAAGACCAGACCCTCGGCCAGCCTCTCCCACTGCTCCCGGCCCCAGGGCTCGGCCCCGACGAGCCGGGCGGCCCGCTCCCGCACCTCCTCGGTGGGGAGCAGCTCCCGGCAGCCGAAGACCTCCACGTGGTCGAGGTCGCCGGTCGAGCGCTGGTCGTTGAGGTCGAAGGTGGTGAGGCGGTCGACCTCGTCGCCCCACATGTCGACCCGCACGGGGGCGTCGGCGGTGGACGGGAAGACGTCGACGATCCCGCCTCTGACCGCCACCTCACCGCGGTGCTCCACCTGGTACTCCCGGCGGTAGCCGAGGACCACCAGCCTGGCCACCAGGTCGGCCGGATCGAGCACGTCCCCCCGTCTGATCACGACGGGCCCGACGTCCTCCACGTGCGGCCCCAGCCGCTGCACCATGGCCTTGACCGATGCCACCAGCACCCGCGGGGCCCTCTCCGGCTCCTTGAGGCGCCACATGGCCCGCAGACGGCGGCCCATGGTCTCGGCGCTGGGGCTCACCCGCTCGAAGGGCAGGGTCTCCCACGCCGGGAAGGTGTCCACCGCATCCTCGCCCAGGAACGCGGTCAGGTCATGGGCCAACCGCTCGGCGTCGGAGGCCGTGGGCGTGACGATGACGACCGGGTGGCGAGCGGACAGCTGCGTGAGCCCGGCGGCCACGAAGGCGCGGGCCGCGTCGGGGATGGCCACCACCGCGCTCGACCGCCCGGCCAGGCCGACCAGGGTGTCGTCTCCCCGCAGCAGCCTGGGGAGCGAGCTGAGCGGCGCCGGCGCCGGTTCCTCGGGCTGGGGCTCGCTCACCGGTTCAGGCTAGGCGCGGCCCCGTCCCGCCTGACACGGCGGCGGACCGGCGGACGCGACCACGGCTCGCCGGGCACACGCCTCAGATGGCGGGGGGCTCGTCCACCGGAGTGCTGAAGGAGAAGCCCCGCGCCTTGAGCTGGTCGATGAGCGGGCGCAGCATGGCCACCGTCTGGGAGCGGTCGCCACCCCCGTCGTGCATGAGGATCACCGAGCCGGGCCGGACGCGATCGAGGATGCGCTGGAGGATGACGGGCGCGGGAGGACGCTCGTAGTCGTGGGGGTCCACGTCCCACAGCAGCACGCGCAGGCCCCGCTCGTGGGCGACGCTGATGACATCGGGCGACAGGGAGCCGCCCGGGGGTCGGTAGAGCTGGGGGCTCTCCTGGAGGACGTCCTGGAGCTTGTCCGCCTGTCCGAATATCTCGTCGTGGATCTGGGAGCGGGGCCGCGACGCCAGGGTGACGATGTGGTGCAGCGTGTGGTCACAGGCGGCGTTGCCCCTCTGGCGCTCCAGCTTGACCAGGCCCGGGTAGTGCTGGGTGGCGTAGCCGACCGTGCAGAAGGTGCCCTTCACGCCTTCGTCGAGGAGGATCTGCAGCACCTGGGGGGTCCACTGGGGGCTGGGCCCGTCGTCGAAGGTGAGGGCGACGACGTTGGCTCTCTCGGGGGCGGCGGGCGTCGGAGCCGAGATCCGGGAGCTGGTGACGACCTCTCCGCTCACGCTGCCGACCTCGCTGTCGGCCACCCCGGCGTGGCCCGGGCGCCACAGCGTCCGCTCGACGGGCGGAAGCCCCCCGGGGGAGATGGGGGTCTGGCGGGCCTCGACGGGCTCGACGGCGTCGACCCCGTCGACCAGCGCTATGCCGTCGCCCGACTCGATGTCGGTGGCCTGCACCGCCGGGTGTCCGTTCAGCAGCACCAGGGTCGGATCGTGGTGGGGGTCGAGCACCTGGTGGGTGACGGCCGACAGCAGGGCCCCGTCGTGTGTGCCCATGCGGGCCGCCCTCAGCGCGTCGGACACCGTGGGGTGGCTGTGGCGCACGCGGACCAGGGTCCCCGCCACCGTCACCAGGATCGTGCCCGGAGGGCGCGATGCCAGGGTGGTGAGGGCCAACCCCAGCAACACGACGACGGCGAAGGCGGCCACCCGCCGGCTGCGGCGGAGCCGGCGGCGGCGACGGAGGCCGCGGGTGCGAGCGAGACGGCGGAGACGGGCCGGGCGGCGAAGGTCGGCCTCGGCCTGCTCGTCCGCGGGGGTCATCCGGGCTCGGTGGCGTTGAAGCGGTTCATGGCCGCCTGAGGTCCCTGGCACAGGAGGACCTCGACTGCATCGGCCGCCTCCTCCACGACGACCTCAAGCTCCTTGCGCTCCGACTTGGACGGGGGGCCCAGGACGTGTCCGGCGCCCTGCTTGCGACCGGGCGGCTTGCCCACCCCGATGCGGACGCGGGCGAAGTCCGGGCTGTGCACGTGGGCCTGGATGGAACGCAGGCCGTTGTGCCCGGCCGTGCCCCCGCCCATCTTCACCCTGAGCCGGCCCACGGGCAGGTCGAGCTCGTCGTGCACCACGACCAGCCGGCCCAGGTCCTCGATCCCGAAGCGGCGCACCAAGCGGGCCACGGCCAGGCCCGACTCGTTGACGTAGGTCTGGGGGAAGGCCAGGGCCAGCCGGCGGACACCGTCGCAGTCGACCTTCACCTCGTCGGTCAGGGCCCGCTCCGGCCGCGAGCGCCTCAGCCGGCCGCCGTGGCGCTCGGCCAGACGAGCGACGACCTCGGCGCCCAGGTTGTGCCGCGTCCGCTCGTACTCGGCGCCCGGGTTCCCCAGGCCGACGGCGAGCAGGTGGGCAGCCGAACCGGTCCGGTGCCCGAGCAGCGCTAGCCCCCGGTCTCCCCGCTGTCGCCGGACCCACCGGCCGCACCTTCGGGCGAGGGCGCGGCGCCCTCGGCCGGAGCCTCGGCCCCCTCCACCCCGGCCTCGGCCTCGGCTTCGGCTATGGCCGCGGCCTCGGCCGCGGCGGCCGCCTCTGCCTCGGTGACCAGGTCGGCCGCCTTCACCTGGGGCGGCTGCCCCGCCACTATGGCGGTGTCGGGGTCGACGTCGGTGGTCACGCCTTCGGGGAGGGGCACGTCGCCCACCCGGATGGTGTCGCCGATGGCCAGCCCGGAGATGTCGACCTCCAGGTGGGTGGGGATCCGGGCCGGGGTCGCCTTCACCGACAGACCGTGCAGCTGCTGGTCGACCACGCCGTCGCCCTGGTGCACCTGGATCGCCTCGCCCACGACGGTCAGGGGGACGTCGACGGTGACGATCTCGTCCCTGCGCACGATCACGAAGTCGACGTGCCTGACCGTTCCCCGCACCGGGTCGCGTTGCAGCTCGCGGGCCATGGCCAGGTGCGAGGTGCCGTCCACCTTGAGGGCGAGCAGGGCGTTGAGACCGGCGTCGGTGGTCAGGGCGGACCGCAGCTCACGGCCGTCCACCGCTATGGGCTGGGCCTCGACCCCGTGGCCGTACAGGACGGCGGGGACCTTGCCCGCGGCCCGTAGGCGGCGGGCGGGGCGGCTGCCGGTCGGGCGACCGGCCTGGGCCGTGAGGGCTATCTCGGGCATCGCTGGAGTGCTCCACCACTGCGAACGGAGGGTGCAGCATAGCGAGTCAGGCCTGGTTCTCGCCCCCGAAGATCTCCGATACGGACGTGTCCTCGAACACGGCGTCGATGGCGTTGGCGATGATGGGAGCCACCGAGAGCACCTCCAGCTTGTCGATCAGGCGCTCGGGCGGCAGCGGAAGGGTGTTGGTGATCACCACCCGGGAGATGCAGGAGTTCTTGAGCCTGTCCGTGGCCGGGTCGGAGAGAACCCCGTGGGTGGCCATGGCCCAGACCTCGGTGGCCCCGGCGGCGACCAGGAGGTCGGCGGCGGCGCATACCGTCCCGGCCGTGTCGATCATGTCGTCGACCACGATGCAGCGCCTGCCCTCCACCGCGCCGACCACGTCCCGGGCCTGGACCTGACCGGGGGCCTCCTTGGGGCGGCGCTTGTGCACGATGGCCAGGTCGGCGTGCAGGGTCTGGGTGAAGCGTTCGGCCACCCGCACCCGCCCCGCGTCGGGCGCCACGATCACCGAGTCGGCTCCGCCCTGCTGGCGCAGGTAGTCGATCAGGACGGGCATGGCCAGGAGGTGGTCCACGGGGCCGTCGAAGAAGCCCTGGATCTGACCGGAGTGGAGGTCGACGCTCATGATGCGGTTGGCCCCGGCCACCCGCAGCATGTCGGCGACGAGCTTGGCCGTGATGGGTTCCCGGCCCCACACCTTGCGGTCCTGGCGCGAGTATCCGTAGTAGGGGCACACCGCGGTGATGCGCTTGGCCGAGGCCCGCTTGGCCGCGTCGATCATGATGAGCTGCTCCATGATCGAGTCGTTCACCGGCTCGCCGTGGGTCTGGAGGATGAACACGTCCGTGCCCCGCACGGAGTCGCCGAAGCGGCAGTGGATCTCGCCGTTGGGGAAGTTCTTGAGGTTGGCCTCCTGGAGCGCGACTCCGAGGTGGTCGGCGATCTCCTGCGCCAGCTCCGGATGCGACCGGCCGGCGTAGAGCTCCAGGCGCTTGGTCGGTACGAGCTCCATCGTCGTCGCCACCTGAGCCTACTCGCCGTCGTCGGCGACGGCGCGGAAGAATGGACCCGTCACGGTGCCGTCGGCCACCCTGCTGCCGGGCTCGAGCACGGCGTAGGGGCCCACCCGCGCGTTGGTGCCGACCTCGGCTTCGCGACCCACCGCCTGCTCCACCACCGCGCCCTCCCCCACGACGCAGTCCACCAGCCGCGTGTCCGGACCCACTCGGGCGCCCGGTCCGACCACGGTCGAGCCGTGCAGGAGCGTTCCCGGGAAGATTGTGACGTCGGGAGCGAGCTCGACGGAGGCGTCGATGTAGGTGCGCTCGGGATCGAGCATGGTGACGCCCCGGCGCATCCAGCGCTCGTTGGTGCGGTCCCGGAGCTCGGCCTCGGCCACGGCCAGCTGGGCCCGGTCGTTGACGCCGGCCGCCTCCATGGCGTCGGGGGCGACCACGCTCACCACGTTGTAGCCGGCGTCGTAGAGCACGCCGATGGCGTCGGTCAGGTAGTACTCCCCCTGGGCGTTCTCGGGCACGAGCCGGCGCAGGGCGGGGGCGAGCACGCTCTTGCGGAAGCAGTAGATGGAGGTGCACACCTCGGTGATCTGACGCTCCTCCTCGGTGGCGTCGGCCTCCTCCACGATGCGGGCCACCCGATCGTCCTTGCCCCGCACCACCCGGCCGTAGCCCCGGGGCACCTCCAGCACAGCGGTGAGGAGCGTGGCCGCGGCGTCCGAGCTGCGGTGGGTGCGCACCAGGGCAGCCACGGTGGCGGGCCGGAGCAGCGGGGTGTCGCCCGGGAGCACGATCAGGTCGCCGTCCTCCAGGTCCTCGTCCACGTCGAAGGACGCGGGGAACCCCGTCAGCGCCACCGATACGGCATCGCCGGTGCCCCGCTGGACGTGCTGCTCGACGAACTCGATGGCCAGCTTGGGCGGGGCCATCTCCTGCATGGTCTTGACCACGCTCTCGCCGCCGTGGCCGATGACGACCACCACCCTGTCGACGGGCAGCTCGGCCAGGGCGTCGAGCACGTGGAGCACCATGGGCCGCCCGCACAGGAGGTGAAGGGGCTTGGGGCGGCTCGAACGCATGCGCGTCCCCTCGCCGGCGGCCAGGACCACGGCGGAGAGCGGGCGGTAGCTCATGCAGTGATTGTCTACCCCCAGCGGCCCCGGTTGGGGTATCGCAGGTCGCTCAGCGGCAAAGCTCCTGGAAGAGGCGGTAGCGGGCCTGCACGGGACCGGTCCAGCGGGGGTCGGGCTCGACGGCGCGGGCGCTGCGGGCCCACCGGGCGGCGTCCGCGGTGGAGGCCTCCAGACCCGCGGCCATCCGGGCCAGGAAGGCCGCGCCCAGGGCCGCTCCTTGGGGCACGGCCACCACCTGGCAGGGAAGGGCGACGGCGTCGGCCAGCGCCTGCACCCATTCCCCGACCGCGGTACCGCCCCCGGTGACGATCACCCGGCGGGGGGGCACTCCCGTAAGGTCGATGAGGCGGCGGGCCACGAAGCCCGACGCCTCGTAAGCCGCCCGGCGGGCCGCGGCCGGGCCGTGACTGAGGTCGAGGCCATGGAGGGCGGCCCGGGGCGAGGCGTCGTGCACGGGGGCCCGCTCCCCCCGCGGCCAGGGCGCCCACACGGGAACGGCGTCGGGGTCGACCTCGCCCCGGGGGCGGCCCAGCAGGCGGGTGGCCCAGTCGAGGAACAGGCCCCCGGCGTTGCTGGGCCCGCCCACGAGCGTCCTTCCCGTCGCACCCACGTGCGGGAAGGTGTCGAGGCCGGCGACCTCGCGCCAGTCGGTGTCGACGGCCCACACGATGAGGGTGGTGCCCAGGAGCACGAGCACGTCGCCCACCTCGGTGGCGCCCGCCACCAACAGCTCGGCCATGGCATCGACCCCGCCGGCGTCCAGCACGGCGTCGCCCACCCGTCCCACGGCCTCGCCCATCCCGGCCACGCGCGGGAGCTGGCCGATGGTGGCTCCGGCCTCGGCCACCACCTCGGTGTCCCACGTCCATGTGTCGGTGCTGAACACGGGGCTGGACGAGGCGGCCACACCGGTGTCGACGACGGCCTCGCCGGAGAGAGAGTGGTTGGCGACGGCCTGAGCGGGCCAGTACCCGTGGGCGCCCGGAGAGGCGGCCGCGGTCCAGCGCAGGAACCCGTCGGCGTCGTGACGGGCCCCGCCGTGACGGCCGCGGCCGTCGCCGTAGAGCAGACCGGGCGTGCGGGGCCGGCCCCGCCCGTCCACGGCCGTGAGCGACGGCACCATCCCCACCACGCTCACCCCCCTGACACGGGGCTGGTCCAGGGCGGCCAGGGCCCGTAGCGGAGCTCGGCGCCACACCTTGTCGGCATCGTGCTCCAGGCGGTCGGGCGCGGGCACCAGCGTCCGGTGGGGCATGCGCAGCGATGCCACCACCCTCCCGTCCCCGTCGGCGGCGACGGCCTTCACCGAGGTGGTGCCCATGTCGATCCCGACCGTGACGTCGACCACCCGCCTCACCCACCCATGAGGGCGATGTGACTGTCGCTCGCTCGCACGCCTCTAGCATTGCTCGCCCATGCAGCAGGCAGCCGTGCGTCTCCTGTCCTGAGCAGCGTCGGCGGCGGCGAGGCGCTGTTCGGGGGCTCCGGGTCGAACGGAGATTCACGGCTCCAAAGGCCGTTGTCCTGCCATTGGACGACCCCCGACCGTCACCCGCCCGAGCACGGTCCGGGCCTGCGACGGGGCTCAGGCTACCCATCGCCCCCCGCCCGCTTTCCGCCCGGAGGCCACGTCCCGACTAGCCTCACCGGCGCCATGGGCTCTCTGATCAAGAAGCGCCGCAAGCGGATGCGGAAGAAGAAGCACAAGAAGATGCTGAAGGCCACCCGCTGGCAGCGCCGGTCGGGGAAGTAGCCCCTGGCCGTCCCCGGGCCTCAACCCGGCAACAAGGTCGAGCAGATCGAGCAGCGGCCGCCCTCCGGGGCGGCCGCTCGGCGTGGAGGGGGCTTCAGGGCGTGGAGGGGGCTTCAGGGCCGGGCCGTGTGGACCACCACCCTGCCCTCCCCGGGGAAGGCGCCCTCCACGAACCAGGTCGAGCCGCTCCCGGCCAGCACGGGCTCGCGACCCGTGTCCCTCCCGAGTCTCTCCCGCCACCGTCGCAGCCGGGGCTCGACCGAGAGGGCCGCGGCCTCGAGGTGGTTACGGCCCGCGGTGCTGGAACCGAGCTCGTCCCAGGCCCGGTACACAGCCGCGGTGGACACGCCGAAGGGAGGGATGAGCAGGGTGAAGACCCGGGCCTCGAAGGCCAGGGGCTCGAGAACCTCGCCGATCCCCCGCACGCGCGCCCGCCCGCCGACCAGGCAGAACGGCACGTCGGCGCCCAGGCGGGCGGCCAGGGCGAGCTGGTCGGGCGAGGCGCCGGAGATCCCGGCCCAGCGGAGCACGGCGGCGGCGTCGGCCGACCCGCCGCCCAGGCCCGCTCCCGCTGGGATCCGCTTCTCGAGGCGCACCTGCGCCCGGCGTCCCACCGCGGCCAGGGCGCTCACCACCAGGTTGTCCTCACCCGGTGGCACGCCCGTCACGGCGACCCCACCTCCGAGAGGTCCCCCGGCGTCCACCACCTCGAGCCCGTCGCCCTCCGAGAAGAACAGCGCGTCGGCCAGGTCGACGCTCACCATCTCCGCGTCGACGAGGTGGTAGCCGTCGTCGCGCCTCCCGCCGATCCCCAGCGACAGGGTCAGCTTGGCGAGGGCGAGGACGCGCTGGGGTCGCGCCGCCTGGTCAGCCACGCCGCCAGTGTTCCCCAGGCACGCACGTCGAGCTCCTCGGCCCGGGCCTCGGGCCGGAGGCCGGCGGCGACGAGGTCCTCCGCCGTGGCCAGGCCGGCGAGGGCGCGCCGCAGCATCTTGCGCCTCTGCCCGAAGCCGGCGCGCACAAGGGCGAAGAGGTCCTCGTACGGAGCGATGGCGGGGTCGACCGCGGGCCGCGGGAGACGGTCGAGGGCGACAAGCACGGAGGCGACCTTGGGTTCGGGCAAGAACACCGTCGCCGGCACCCGGCCCACGACCTTGGCCGTGGCCCAGTAGGCCACCTTCACCGAGACGGCTCCGTAGCCGGGGGCCCGGGGCCCGGCCGCCAGGCGCTCGCCCACCTCGCGCTGGACCATCACCAGGAGGCGGCCGACGGCGGGCGCGGCTTCGAGGACGTCCACCACGAGCGAGGCGGCCAGGTTGTAGGGCAGATTGGCCACCAGGGCCCACGGGCCCGGCTCGGGCTCGAGCAGCGCCCCCCAGTCGAGGCCGCGGGCGTCGGCCTCGACCACGCGCACACCGCTGGAGGAGACGAGCTCACGCAGCACGGGCAGGAGGTGGCGGTCTGTCTCCAGCGCGGTCACGTCGGCGCCCGTCTCGGCCAGGGCCAGGGTCAGCGAGCCCAGCCCGGCCCCGATCTCCAGCACGCGGTCTCCCGGGCCGACCCGGGCCAGGCGGGCTATGCGGCGCACGGTGTTGGGGTCGGCCACGAAGTTCTGGCCCAGGGCACGGTTGGCGCGCAGGCCGTGGCGCGCCATGAGATCTCGCACCTCCTGGCGGGTGAGCGTCACCGGTGCTGAAGGCTAGAGCGCGTCGGGCGCGTGAGGCGCGTCTATCTGCAGGAGGGCCGGAGCGCGGCGAAGGGGGTCAGTGCCGCGGCGTCACGTCGTCACCACGTGATGCGGACCTCGATGACGCCCGACGACGTGGAGGCGATCCTGGCGAAGGTGTCCCTGCTGAGATCGATGATGCGACCGGCCACGTACGGCCCTCGATCGGCCACGCGGCAGGTGGTGGAGGCGCCGCTGGATTGGTTGGTCACGGTGACGATGGTGCCGAAGGGAAGCGAGCGATGGGCGCACGTGCCCGCGGGCGCGTCGTACCAGGACGCGCCGCCGGTCTGGCTGTTGCGGGGAGGCCCAGTGGTGTCGGTGGTGGGGGGCGCCGTGGTCGGCGGCGGAGGGGGTGGCGAGGTGGTCGTGGTCGTGGGACGGGGCTGCGACGCGGCCTTGACCGTCGTCGGGGTCGTGGTCGGTGGAGGTGGAGGTGGAGGTGGAGGTGGAGGTGGAGGTGCGCCACCAGCGTCGGTGGCCGCGGCCACCTGCGTGGACTCGGTGAGCCCGGCGTCGGGCAAGGCCGAGGGCCGGGGCGGGCTGGGAGGGGCGGGGGTTCCCACCGAGGGATCGAGGTCGACCACCACCGCGGCACCCACGGCCGCGATGCGCATGAGGGCTCTGGTCGGGCGCGAAAGCGCAGACCCAGCCGCCATGCCGGCTGCGCCGGCGCCGCCATTGGCCACGAGGGCCGAATGCGACGATCGGTGCGGGCGCGTCAGGACATACGGCACCGCAAGTAAGGCAGCGCATATGTTCAGCACCACCAGGCGCCGTAGCCCTGCCGCGGATTTTCTCCTCAGGGATTGCCCCTTTGGTCGCGGTCAGGGAACGTGCTGTGACGGGGGAAGTGACCTGGTTCGGCACCCTAGACAGGTCCCGCTCGCCCCTGCAAACGGAAGGCGGCCTCGGCCGAGGCCCACGTCGCCTCCTCCACCGCGGGCACGGGGACCCCCCGGACCTGGGCCACCCCCGCCCCCACCACGGGAACGAGAGACGGGCGGTTGGGCCGGCCCCGGTGCGGGACGGGAGCCAGGAACGGTGAGTCGGTCTCGACCAGCAGCCTGTCGAGGGGGCACATGGCGGCCGCGGCGCGGACGTCGCCGGCGTTGGGGAACGTGACGATGCCGCTGAAGGAGAGCCACGCGCCCAGCCCGAGGCAGCGCCGCGCCTCGTCGGGCCCTCCGGTGAAGCAGTGGAAGACGGTGCGCTCGGGAACGCCTTCGGCGGACAGGATGGCGAAGGTGTCGTCCCACGCCTGGCGCGTGTGTATCACCAGAGCCAGGTCGTGACGCCGGGCCAGAGCGATCTGAGCCGCGAAGGCATCGCGCTGCACCGGTCGTGGCGAGTGGTCGTAGTGGTAGTCGAGGCCGCACTCCCCCACGGCGACGACGGAGCCCTGCGTCAATCCTTCCTCGAGCACGGGGACGATGGAGTCGACGCCTTGCGCCGCGTCATGGGGATGGAGGCCGACATCGGTCCCGATGGTGACGAGACGCGTGACGCCCGCCTGGCGAGCCTCGTCCACGGCGTGCGAGCCGACGCCGTCGTGGGTGATGTGGCAGTGGGAGTCGGTCCACACGCGCGGCCCGTCACTGCTTGCGGGGGAAGAGGGGATCGCCCCGCTCCACGGGCAGACCTCCGGGGTACCCGCCCCAGGCCGCGGCCCCGGGCAGGCGCTGGTCCTGGGGCCGTCCCGGCAGGCCGATGCGCCGCCACAGCTCGGCGCAGGCCGCGGGCATGGCCGGGCTGGCCAGGACGGCCACGATCCGGAGCGTCTCCAGCGCGTCGCCCATCACCGAGTCGACGCCCGGACCGGCCTCGGCCCGCCACGGCTCGTTGGCCTCGAGGTAGGCGTTGGTCTCCCGGATGAGGCGCCAGGTGGACTCCAAGGCGTCGGAGGGCGCGAACCTCCTCCACGCCTCGTCGGTGGCCCGGTAGGCCTCGGCCGCCACCGACTGCAAGGGGCTGCCGTCCTGGGGTTTGGGGCCGACTCCGCCGCACTTGCGCTCGACCACGGTGGCCACCCGCGACAGGAGGTTCCCCAGGTTGTTGGCCAGGTCGGCGTTGTAGCGGTCGACCATGCGCTCGTAGGAGAAGTCGCCGTCGGGGCCGAAGGCCTGGTCCCTCAGGAAGTGGTACCGGTACCCGTCGACGCCGAAGTCGGCCACCAGGTCCCGGGGCGCGATCTGGTTGAGCCGGGTCTTGGACATCTTCTCCCCGCCGACCAGCAGCCACCCGTGGACGAAGACGCGATGGGGCGGATCGATCCCCGCGGCCATGCACATGGCCGGCCACCACACGCAATGGAAGCGAAGGATCTCCTTGCCGATGAGATGGTGCACGACCGGCCACCAGAGGGCGAAGCGCTCGGGATCGGCGCCGTAGCCGACGGCGGTGGCGTAGTTGATGAGGGCGTCGTACCAGACGTAGAAGACGTGGCGGTCGTCCCAGGGGACGGGCACGCCCCAGGTGAGCGAGGTCCGGGTGATGCTGATGTCCTCCAGGCCCTGGCGTATGAAGCCCAGCGCCTCGTTGCGCTTGGTGGCGGGCTGGACCGCCTCGGGATTGTCCTCGTACCACCGCAGGAGGCGGTCCTGGTAGCGGCTGAGCCTGAAGAAGTAGTTCTCCTCCTTCATGAGCCGCACGGGTATGCCGTGGATTGGGCAGCAGCCGTCGACCAGCTCGCTCTCGGCGTAGTAGGCCTCGCACGAGACGCAGTAGGGCCCCTCGTAGGTCCCCAGCTCGATGTCCCCGTTGTCGTAGACGGTCTGCAGGAAGCGCTGGACGGCCAGGTGGTGGCGGGGCTCGCTCGTGCGGATGAAGTCGTCGTTGGCGATCTGGAGCAGGCGCCAGGCCTCCCTGAAGCGCTCCACCGTCCGGTCGGCCCACTCCTGGGGGGTCACTCCGTTGGCCTCCGCCGTCTGGGCCACCTTGAGCCCGTGCTCGTCCGTCCCGGTCAGGAAGACGACGTCGTCGCCCTGGAGGCGGTGCCAGCGGCAGATGGCGTCGCCGATCACGGTCGTGTAGGCGTGGCCTATGTGGGGGGCGTCGTTGACGTAATAGATCGGCGTAGTGACGTAGAGCCGGCCCACGGCCGTACAGTACCGATGGCGATCGGAGGTGCCAGCGAGAAATGGACGTCACGAGCGGAGTGGCCCGACGCATCGACCACCTCGGCCGGATCGTGGTGCCGGTGGAGCTGAGACGGCTTTTCGGCATCGAGCCCGGCGACGAGCTCGAGATCTCGGTGCGCGACGGCGCTATCGCCCTGGTGAAGGTGGAGACGCGCTGCGTGTTCTGCAACTCCGACCAGGGGCTGGTCGCCTTCCGGGGCAAGCGGGTCTGCGGTGGATGCGCCGGCGAGCTGTCCGGGGACCGGTGGAGCCCGGGGGAGGGCGCCCCCGTGGGGACCCCGGGCGCGGCCATGACCGACGACGTGGCCGGCTAGCCGTAGATCGCCCCCCCGGGCGGATCACTTCCGGAGGCGCACGGAGGCGTCGTAGACCCGGCGCTTGGGCACACCCAGCTCGGCCGCCACCAGCGGGACGGCTTGGCGGCCACGGCCGCCTCCACCTGCTCGTCGCTGGCCGGCTCGGGCCCGCCCGCCCCCGCCACCACCAGCACGTGCTCGCCCCTGGGCGCCGACTCCCGGGCCCGGGCCAGGGCCCCGTCGAGGGTCCCCCGCCACACCTCCTCGTGCAGCTTGGTGAGCTCGCGGGCCACGGCCACCAGGCGCAGGGGACCGCAGGCCGCCAGCAGGTCGCCCAGCGTGGCCTCGAGCCGGTGGGGCGCCTCGTAGAGCACGGTGGTGCGGCGCTCGGCCGCGATGGCCCCAAGCCGCTCGGCCCGCTCACGTCCCTTGCGGGGGAGGAAGCCCTCGAAGCAGAAGCGGGCGGTGGGCAGCCCGCTCAGCACCAGGGCGGCGACCAGGGCGGAGGGTCCGGGGACCACCTCGACCCGGGCCCCGGCCCCGGCCGCGGCCACCACCAGCCTGGTGCCCGGATCGGAGATGCCGGGCGTGCCCGCGTCGGTCACCACGGCCACGTCGACGCCCCGGTCGAGCAGACCCAGGACGTGGGCGACCTGGCCCGCCTCGTTGTGCTCGTGGACGGCCAGGAGCCGCTTGCCGGAGATGCCGGCGTGGGTGAGCAGCTTGCGGGTGTGGCGGGTGTCCTCGCAGGCGATGACCCCGACCCGGGCCAGCGTGTCCGTGGCCCGGGGCGAGAGGTCGCCGAGGTTGCCGATCGGGGTGGAGACCAGGATGAGGCTTCCGGTCGGGGCCATGGCCACTCACTCCCCGGCGATCTCCAGCTTGTCCCCGGGGCGGAGGCGCCAGCGCTCGAAGGCGCCGGCGGGAACCTCGAGGATGCAGCACACGCCCCGCCTGGGCCTGGTGACGCGGAAGGGGCGCAGGCACAGCGTCTCGGTCACGACGAGGTCCTCGTCGCAGAAGGCGACGTCGATGGGGAAGCGCATGCCCACGGTGTGGACCGAATGGGCGGGCCGGAGGAGGAGGGCGCCCTCGTAGTGGTCGCGACCCATCAGCCCCTTCACCCGGTCCCGGAGAGACCCCGCCACCTCGAGCGTGGCCAGGACCTCGCCCTCCCGGAGCAACCAGGCCATCTCGACCCGATCAGACGTTGAAGCGGATCTCGAGGACGTCGCCGTCGACGACCTCGTAGTCCTTGCCCTCGACCCGCAGGCGCCCCGCCGCTTTGGCCGCGGTCCATGACCCGAGCTCCAGGAGCTCGTCCCAGCGGATCACCTCGGCGCGGATGAAGCCGCGTTGCAGGTCGGAGTGGATGACCCCGGCGCACTCGGGCGCCTTGGCCCCGGCCCGGAACGTCCAGGCCCGCGACTCCTTGTCTCCCGTGGTGAGGAACGTGCGCCGGCCCAGCAGGTGGTAGGCGGCGCGCACGACCCGGGGGAGGGCGCCCTCGCCCAGGCCCAGACCCTGCAGCAGCTCGGCCCGCTCCCCCGCGGCCAGCTGGGCCGCCTCCGCCTCCAGCTGCACGCTCACCCCCAGGACCTCGGCCGTCCCTCCGAGCTCCTCGGCCACCGGCTTGACCAGCCGGTCGCCCTCGGGCACCTGGTCGTCTCCCAGGTTGACGACGGCCAGCACCGGCTTGTTGGTGAGCAGGAAGACGGGGCGCAGCGCGGCCCGGGCCTCTTCGTCGAGCGCCGAGCGGTACAGCGGGGTTCCGGCGTGGAGGGCGGCCAGGGCCTTCTCCATGGCCGACACCTCGCCGGCCAGGGAGTGGTCGACCCGGGCCGCCTTGCGCCGCTTGTCGAGCTGAACCTCCAGGCTGGCCGCGTCGGCCAGGACGAGCTCGAGCTCGAGCACGCCGAGGTCCTCCAGGGGGTCGGTGCCGCCGACAACGTTGGCGTCCTCGAAGGCCCGCAGCACCAGGCACAGGGCGTCGACCTCGCGTATCCCGGCCAGGAAGCGGTTGCCCAGCCCCTCGCCGGTGGAGGAGCCCGCCACCAAACCGGCGATGTCGACCACCTCGACGGTGGCGTGCACCACCTTGCGGCTGTGGCTCATGTCGGCCAGGGCCAGGAGGCGGTGGTCGGGAACCTGGGCCACCCCCACCGCGGTCTCGGTGGTGGAGAAGGGATGCGCGGCGACGGGCGCCGAGCCCCCGGTGAGGGCGTTGAAGAGGGCGGACTTCCCCGAGTTGGGCAGCCCGACGATCCCGATTCGCTCCACCGGCTCCCACGCTATCGCCCGGGCCCGACGGGCCCGGAGGTCTGCTCAGCTACCCTCGGCCGGTCATGTCGAAGAGAACCGTGAAGCGAAACATGCGCAAGAAGAAGAAGGCGAACCACGGCAAGAAGCCCAACTGCGGCCGGGGTTGAACCCCCTCGCGCCATGGTCGAGCTCGTCGCCCTGGAGATCGCCGACGCCCCCGGGGTGTGGGGCGGCCTGGGCTTCGCGGTGGACGGCGGGGTCTGCAGGGTCGGCCGGGTGGCCCACCGCCTGGCCGGCGGGCCGGGCAAGGGCATCGTGTCCTGGACCCTGGACGGCACCAGGACGGAGCCCGCCGCCACCCTGGACGGGCTGACCGCGGGTTCGGGGCCGGGGCCGGCCGCGACGGCCACGGTCACCGCCTCACGCCACCCCAACGGGGTGGTGGCCATCGACCATCTTGTGGTGTTCACGCCCGACCTCGAGCGCACCGTCTCGGCCCTGACCGAGGCCGGGTGCCAGGAGCGGCGCCGGCGCCGGTCCGCCACCTACGGACGCGAGATGGTGCAGGCCTTCTTCCGCCTGGGCGAGGTGGTGCTCGAGGTGGTCAGCGGGGCCCGACCCGCGGGCGACGGCCCGGCCCGCTTCTTCGGCCTGGCCTTCACCGTCGCCGACCTCGACGCCACCGCCCGCCATCTGGGCGACCGCCTCCATCCGGCCAAGGACGCGGTCCAGCCCGGACGGCAGATCGCCACCCTCGACCGGGATGCGGGCTCGACGGTGGCCATGGCCTTCATGAGCCCGGGACGGCCGGAGCCGGCGTGAACGGGCCGGAGTGACGGAGGTGCCGGGACCCAGGTGAGCGACAGCTGGAAACCCGAGGTGGAGGAGCTGCGCCGCCGGGAGGAGCTGGCCCGTGCCATGGGCGGGCCCGACAAGGTGGCCCGCCACAAGGGGGCGGGCAGGCTGACGGTCAGGGAGCGCATCGACGCCCTCCTCGACGCCGGCAGCTTCCACGAGATCGGCACTCTGGCCGGCCGGGCCACCTACGCCGAGAAGGGCTCCGGTCTCACCGGCTTCTCGCCCACCAACTTCGTGATGGGGCGGGGACGCATCCAGGGCCGGCCCGTGGTGGTGGGCGGGGACGACTTCACCGTCAGAGGCGGAGCGGCCGACGCGTCCATCTGGCAGAAGCAGGCCATGTCCGAGCAGATGGCCAACGAGCTGCGCCTGCCCGTGGTGCGCCTCATCGACGGCAGCGGCGGTGGGGGCTCGGTCAAGTCGCTGGAGACGACGGGGCGGACCTACGTGCCCTACAACCCGGGGTGGGACTGGGTGGTGGCCAACCTGGCCACGGTGCCGGTGGTGTCGCTGGCTCTGGGGTCGGTCGCCGGTCTGGGCGCGGCCCGGGTGGTCACCAGCCACTACTCGGCCATGGTGAAGGGCACGTCGCAGGTCTTCGTGGCCGGGCCGCCGGTGGTGGCCCGCCTGGGCGAGCAGGTGGACAAGGAGGAGCTGGGCGGGAGCCACATCCACGCCCGCAACGGCACCGTCGACGACGAGGTGGGCAGCGAGGAGGAGGCCTTCGCCCGGGCCCGGCGCTTCCTCTCCTTCCTCCCCTCTTCCGTGCACGGGCTGGCCGGGCGGGTCGCCACCGAGGACCCGCCCGACCGGCGCGAGGAGTGGCTGCTCGAGGCCATCCCCAGGAACCGGCGGGCCGTCTACCGGGCCCGGCGGATCATCGAGGCCGTGTTCGACCAGGGCTCCTTCTTCGAGACCGGGCGCCTGTGGGGCAGGTCGGCCGTCACCGGGCTGGCCCGCCTGTCGGGCTGGCCGGTGGCGGTCCTGGCCGGCGACCCCTACCACTACGGGGCGGGCTGGACGGCCGACGCGTCCCAGAAGGTGGCCCGTCACGTCGACCTGGCCGACACCTTCCACCTGCCCGTGGTGCACCTGGTCGACCAGCCCGGCTTCGTGATCGGGGTGGCCGCGGAGCGGGCCTCGACCATCCGCCACGGGGCCCGGGCCCTGGCCGCGGTGTACCAGGCCTCGGTGCCGTGGTGCTCGGTCATCCTGCGCCGGGTCTTCGGCGTGGCCGGCGCCGCCCACCAGAACGCGTCCCGGCTCTCCTACCGCTACGCCTGGCCCTCGGGGGACTGGGGCTCGCTGCCCCTCGAGGGCGGGATCGAGGCCGCCTACAAGGCCCAGCTGGCGGCGTCCGAGGACCCCGACGCCGTCCGCGCCGAGATCGAGGAACGGATGAACCTGGTCCGCTCGCCCTTCCGCACGGCCGAGTCGTTCCTCGTCGAGGAGATCATCGATCCCCGCGACACCAGGCCCCTGCTCTGCGAGTTCGCCGAGCTGGCCGCTGCGCTGAGGATCCCCGGGCCCACGGCCCGCCCCCTGCGCCCCTGAGCCCGGGCGTCAGATGGCCTGGGGGGCGTTCCAGGCGACGCCCAGCCCGGCCAGCACCCGGGCCAGCGCGGCGGGCGTGTCGGACATGACGCCGTCGACTCCGACGCCCACCAGGCGCTCCATCTCCGCGGGGTCGTCGATGGTCCACACGTGCACGGCGGCGCCGGCGCGGTGGGCGGCGGCGACGAAGGCCTCGTCCACCACGGTGACGGACTGGAACGTGGGGGGCACCTGCAGGGCGACGTGGCGGCCGAGGGCCGCGGCCGCGGCGGCGTCGTCGCCTTCGCGCACGGCGCGGTAGAACAGGGCCGTGGCCGCGGTGCCGGCCGAGGTGCAGACCTCCGGGGCCTGGGCCGCGAAGGCGCTGGTGGCCTGGTCGTGGAAGGAGGCCACGATGACGTCGTCGCCACGCCCGAACTCGCGCAGGAGGCGGGCCAGGGCGGCCTCGTAGGGCTCGACCTCGGGCGCCGTGCGCTTGACGTCGAGGTTCAGGGGCACACCGGGGAACTCCGACAGCACCTCGCGCAGCGCGGGAACGCGCAGCTCGGTGTCCTCGGGGGCGCGACCTCGCAGGACGTACTCCTCCTCGGGTCGGCCCCGGACCGTCACCTCACCGGGCACGAACCAGTAGGCGTTGTCCAGGGCCTGAACCTGGTCCAGGGTGAGACCGGCGATGGCCCCGCTTCCC
Source organism: Actinomycetota bacterium (assembly GCA_005884125.1). Classification (GTDB taxonomy): domain Bacteria; phylum Actinomycetota; class Acidimicrobiia; order Acidimicrobiales; family AC-35; genus AC-35. Next base: position 51,031 of record VAXP01000119.1, read on the forward strand.
CCCGTCGTCCGGTCGACGGTCGGGTCGTGGCACACGACCAGCTCCCCGTCGACGGTGGCGTGGACGTCCAGCTCGAGGGCCGAGGCCCCCGCGGCCAGGGCCCGGCGCATGGCCCAGAGCGTGCTGGAGGGCCCCTCCCGGGCCCCTCCCTGGTGGGCAAAGGCCAGGACACGGCGGTCGAGCCAGGGATTCCCGCCCACGGGTCAGACGGTACCGTGGGCCTCTGATGGACCACGCCCTGCTGGAGGCCATCGCCGCCCTCCGCCACTGCTTCGACGACGCCCTCCTGGAGCGCCAGGCGGCCGTGGACGAGCGCTTCCAGGTGGACATTCTGGGCGGGGACATGTCCTTCGAGACCTCCTACAGCCTGCCCGGGGAGGGGCCGGCCCCCCGTGTCAGGGCCGACATCGGCCTGGAGTGGCCCACCTGGAGCCAGGCCGCCTACCGCTCCTGGGCCATCGGGGAGGGCTTCGACGAGCCCCCGGAGCTGATCGTGGAGGTCACCCTCCGCCTCCAGCGCCTGGTGGCGCCGCCCGATCCCCGGATAGCCATGGGGTTGCTGCCCGAGGAGATCCACGCCCTGGGCCTGGGCTGTGACACCCTGGAGAGGGCCGAGCCCACCGTCGAGCAGATCTTCAACACACCTCCGGACGTGGCCGAGTGCTCACTGGAAGTGACCTACGACGGTACCCTGCGCCTGGACGAGCCCGTTCTCGAGTCCCCCGACGCCATGCGGGCCTGCTTCGCCCCCCTGGCCCGGTGGGTGGCGTCGACCCTGGTGCGCCTGGGCGACCTCCCCCTGGAGTTCCTGCCCGAGGAGGAGAGCGAGGCCGAGGCCTCCGACTAGAGACCCGGCGGCCTCAGGGTCCGCGCCCGGCGGCCCGGCGGCCACCCGCGGTCGGCTCCAGCAGGCCGGCCTCGGCCGCCAGCGCCTCCAGGGGGACCAGGGGCCGGGCGCCCAGGTGGCCGATGACCTCGGCCGCGGCCAGCCCCCCCAGCTGGGCGCAGCGCTCGAGGGCGACGCCCCGGGCCAGGCCCAGGAGGAACCCGGCGGCGTAGAGGTCGCCGGCCCCGGTGGTGTCGACGACCCGCTCCACCGGGTGGGCGTCCACGGCCAGGACCTGGTCCCCGGCCACCACGACCGAGCCCGCCGGGCCCCGGGTCACGGCCGCCACCGAGCAGCGGGAGGACACCAGCCCCAGGGCCTGATCGAGCCCGCCCACCTGGAACAGCGACGTGAGCTCCACGGCGTTGGCGAACAGCACCCCCACGCCGCTGTCGATCAGCTCCAGGAACTCTTCCCGGTGGCGCTCGACGCAGAAGGGGTCGGAAAGGGTGAGGGCGACCTCGGCTCCCGTCTCTCGGGCCAGGGCCACGGTGCGGCGCAGGGCCTGCTTGGCCTGGGGCGGGTCCCACAGGTAACCCTCCAGGTAGACGAGGCGGCTGTCGGCGATGAGGCCGGCGTCGATGTCCTCGGGCTCCAGGCAGGCGGCCGCGCCCAGATGCGTGTTCATGGTGCGCTCACCGTCGGGCGTCACGAAGATGAGGCAGCGGGCGGTGGCCGGGCCCGAGGTCGCCGCCGGGGTGGTGAAGCGCACTCCGGCGGCGCGCAGGTCGTGGGCGAACACCGCGCCGAGCTGGTCGTCGCGCACGCGTCCGATGAAGGCGGCCGAGCCGCCGAGGGAGGCCACGCCGGCCACGGTGTTGGCCGCCGAGCCGCCCGAGGCCTCCACGGCCGGGCCCATGGCCCGGTACAGGCGGTCGGCCGAGGCCGAGTCGACCAGGGCCATGGTCCCCTTCACCAGGCCGAGGCGGCCCAGCACCTGGTCTTCGGTCTCGGCCAGCACGTCGACGATGGCGCTCCCCACCGCGACCACGTCGATCCCGACCGCCTGGCGCGCCGGGGGCGGCGTGTCGGGCACGCACTGGACCGTAGTCGGGCGCCCTGACAGCATGACCGGGTGCTCGAGACCGGCCGCCCTGCCCCCGACCTCGAGCTGCCCGACCAGGACGGCCGTCCCGTGCGCCTTCGCGACCACGCCGGGCGGTGGGTCGTGCTGTGGTGGTATCCCAAGGCCGCCACCCCGGGCTGAACGAGGGAGGGGCAGGGGTTCCGTGACCGAACCCCAGAGCTGACGGAGGCGGGGGCGGACGTGCTCGGGGTCTCCTTCGACACCCCCGAGGACAACAAGAGCTTCGCCGAGGCGGAGTCCTTCCCGTTCCCGCTGCTCTCCGACGTGGATCGGGCCGCGGCCGACGCCTACGGGACCCGGAGGCCTCCGGAGGACCCCCTGGCCGCCCACGTGCCCAGGCGCACCACCTTCCTCATCGACCCCCAGGGCGTGGTGCGGAGGATCTACGAGGTCACCGACGTGGCCGGTCACGCCCAGGAGGTCCTGGCCGACCTGAAGGCGCTGACCGGAGGGGCCTAGCCTCCCCTAGGCTCCCCCGGCCGTGGCCCAGGACCACGCCGCCTTCCGCCTGCCCCGCACCGTCGAGCCCCGGCGCTACGAGCTGACGCTGTGGCCCGACCTGGAGGTCTTCTCCTTCACGGGCACCGAGCGCGTCCTGGTGCGGGTGCTCGAGCCCGTCAGCGAGCTCGTGCTCAACGCCGTGGAGCTCGAGGTGCGCTCGGCGACGATGGAGCGCGAGGGAAACGAGCCCGTCGAGGCCGCGGTGTCCTATGAGCCCGGCGACGAGCGCGTGCGCCTGACCCTGCCCACGGCCCTGGACCCGGGGGACTGGACCCTGCACCTCGCCTTCGCCGGCCAGATCACCGACGAGCTGCGGGGCTTCTACCGCAGCACCTTCCGCGACATCGACGGCCGGGAGCGGGTGCTGGGCACGACGCAGTTCGAGGCGACCGACGCGCGGCGGGCCTTCCCGTGCTGGGACGAGCCCGACCGCAAGGCGACCTTCGCCCTGACGCTGGTCATCGATCCTGCGCTGACCGCCGTCTCCAACACGTCGGTCGCGGCCGAGGCCGAGGCGGACGGCGGGCGAAGGCAGGTGAGCTTCGCCGAGACCATCCCCATGTCCAGCTACCTCGTCGCCTTCGTGATCGGTCCCCTGGAGGCGACGGCTCCCGTCGAGGTCGACGGCGTCCCCCTCCGCATCGTGCACGTGCCCGGCAAGGCCGGCCTCACCTCCTTCGCCCTGGAGGCGGCCACCCACGCCCTGGGCTTCTTCGCGGAGTGGTTCGCCATCGCCTACCCGGGCGACAAGCTCGACCACGTCGCCATCCCCGACTTCGCCTTCGGCGCCATGGAGAACCTGGGCTGCGTTACCTACCGCGAGTCGGTGCTCCTCATCGACCCGGCCGCGTCCACCCAGATGGAGCGCGAGCGGGTGGCCGAGGTCCTGGCCCACGAGACGGCCCACATGTGGTTCGGCGACCTGGTGACCATGCGCTGGTGGAACGGGCTGTGGCTCAACGAAGCCTTCGCCACCTTCATGGAGATGCACTGCGTCGACTCCTTCCGCCCGGAGTGGGAGCGGTGGGTCAGCTTCGGCTTGAGCCGGGAGACGGCCATGGCCACCGACGGCCTGGCCGCCACCCGTCCCATCGAGTTCCCCGTGGCCCGCCCCGAGGAGGCCGAGGGCATGTTCGACGTGCTCACCTACCAGAAGGGGTGCGCGGTCCTGCGCATGCTCGAGCAGTACCTGGGGGCCGAGCGCTTTCGTGACGGCATCCGCCGCTACCTCGACGAGCACCGTTACGGCAACGCCGAGACCACGGACCTGTGGGACGCCATCGAGGAGACGACGGGCGAGCCCGTGCGGGCCACCATGGACTCCTGGATCTTCCAGGGCGGCCATCCCCTGGTGACGGTGTCGGTGGCCGGGGACGGGCGCACCCTGGAGCTGGACCAGCGCCCCTTCCGCTACCTCGTGGGCGACGACGGGGGGCGCCCCTGGCACGTGCCCGTCCTCTACCGGACCGAAGCCGGAGGGCGCACCGGCCAGGACCGCCTGCTCCTCTCGGGCGAAGGCGCCCGGGTCGAGCTGCCGGGGCCCCCGGACCTGGTCCTGGTCAACGCCGGGGGGTCGGGGTTCTACCGGGTCCGCTACCAGGACGAGCTGTTCGGCGCCCTCGTCTCCGCCTTCGGCCGCCTCGACGGCCTGGAGCGCTGCAACCTGGTCGCCGACACCTGGGCCTGCGTGCTCGCCGGCCTCTCGCCCGCGGCCGACTTCCTGGCCCTGGCCAAGAAGATGGGGGGCGAGACCGACCCCACGGTGTGGGACGTGGTCCTGGGCGCCCTCGACCTGCTCGACCGGGTCCTGCCCGAGGACGACCGCCCCCGGCTCCAGGCCTTCGTGCGGGCCCTGGCCGGTCCCCTCTTCGCCGAGCTGGGATGGCGGCCGGGCCAGGACGAGCCCGAGCGCCGGGGCCTGCTGCGGGCGACTCTCCTCAGGGCCCTGGGGACCATCGGGGCCGACCCCGAGGTCCGGGCCCGGGCCGTGGAGCTGCACCGGGGCCTGCTCCAGAACAGCTGCGCCGTCGACCCCCAGCTGCTGGGCGCCCTGGTGCGGGTGGCGGCGGCCGCGGGAGGGAGCGACCAGTACGAGCTGTTCGTGCAGCGGTGGCGCTCCCCGGCCAACCCCCAGGAGGAGCTGCGCTACCTGTACGGCCTGGCCGCCTTCGACGACCCCGACCTCATGGCCCGCACCCTGGAGCTGGCCCTGCGGGAGGTGCGCCCCCAGAACGCCCCCTTCCTGCTCCTCACCGCCCTGGCCAACCGGGCCCGGGGCCCCGAGGCGTGGGAGTTCGTCAAGCAGCACTGGGACGAGCTGTGCGCCCGACTCCCCGACAACACCATCCGGCGCATGCTGGAGGGGGTGGCCACCCTCTGCGCGCCCGAGCCGGCGGCCGACGCCCACGCCTTCCTGGCCGCCCATCCCCTGCGGTCGGGCCAGCTCACGGTGGACCAGATCCTGGAGCGCCTCGACGTGCACGTCGCCTTCGCCCAGCGGGAGGGCGCCCATCTGGGCCGCCTGCTCGTCCCCGACGGGGACGACCGCTGAGCGCTGAGTCCCGGCCCGCCCGTCCCCGCCACCTCGAGGTGTTCGCGGTGGAGGACACCTCGGTGCAGGTGTGCTGGGACCGGCTCCCGCCCGGCGCCGTGGCGCTGGAAGCCGGGGGCTCCCGGGTGGAGGTGGAGGGCGGCGGCGGGCCTGGGTCGGTCTCCCTCGACGGCCTGCCCCCCGACGCCGCGCTCGAGCTGACCGTGACCGCTCACGGGCAGCCCCGCAGGCGGGCGCGCCGCTTCAGGACCCTGCCTCCGCCCCCCGGCCGCCTCCTCAGCCGGTTCGCCACCGTCAACGACCTCCACATCGGCGAGAGGGGGTTCGGGCTGGTGCAGCGCCTCCACGACGACGGCGGTCCCGACGGCGAGCCCTACCCGGTGCGTTGCGCGAGGGCCGCGGTGCGGGAGGCGGTGGCGTGGGGGGCGGACACCCTCGTGGCCAAGGGCGACCTGACCTGGAGCGGCCGGCCCGGGCAGTGGGAGACCATCGCCGGGATCCTGGGCTCGGCCGGGGTGCCGGTGCACGCCGTGCCCGGCAACCACGACACGGGCCGCAAGTCGGTGGAGGGAGGGCCCGTCCTACGCGGCCACGGCGTGGACATGCGGGACGGAGAGTGGGCCGTCGACCTGGCCGGGATACGCGTCGTCATGGTGGACAGCACCTGGCGGGGGCACAGCCGGGGGGAGCTGGACGAGGCCCGGCGGGCCCGGGTGGCCGCCCTGGCGGCAGGAGGCGGGGGACCGGCCTTCGTCGCCCTCCACCACTACCCCCAGCCCTTCCGGCTGCCCCACATGTACCCGGCCGGGCTCCCGGCCGACCAGGCCCGGGCCCTGCTGGACGCGCTGGCGGCCGCCAACCCCTCCACCCTGGTCGCCACCGGCCACAGCCACCGCCACCGGGTCCACCGGCGCACCCCGGTGCGGGTGGCCGAGGTGGGGGCCACGCTCCACTACCCGGGCACGTGGGCGGGCTACGCCGTGCACGAGGGCGGGATCCGCCAGGTCGTCAGGCGCGTCGCCGCCCCCGAGGCCATGGCCTGGACCGAGCGCACCCGGCGGGTGCTGGGCGGGCTGTGGGGGTGGTGGGCATCGGGCCGCCTGGCCGACCGCTGCTTCACCCTGGGCTGGGCTGGTCCCCGCTGAGCCCTTCGATGCGGGCCTGGACCTGCTCGAGGCGGGTCGCGGCCAGGCGGTGGAGGGCGACGGCCCGCTCGTAGAGCTCGGCCGCCTCCTCGATGCCGACCTCTTCGGAGGCCATGCGGGAGGTGAGCTCCTCCAGCGCCCCCAGCAGCTGCTCGAAGCTCAGCCCCTGGTAGTCCGAGGCCTCCTCAGGCGCCGCCACCGGCCACCTCGTCCACGGCGGTGACGCGGGCGACCAGGCGCCCGGCCGAGAGCTGGATGCCGAGGTCCTCTCCCGGGGCGGCCTGGCCCGCCCGGCGCAGCACGCCGCCCCCGGCGCCGCGGACCACGGCGTAGCCCCGCTCGAGAACCCGCTGGGGGCTCAGCGCGTCCAGGGTGCGCCGGCGTTCGGCCAGGGCCTGGGCGGCCCACTGGCAGCGGGCCGGCAGGGGCCTCTCCCAACCCACCCTGGCCACGGCCGCGGCCGCCTGCGCCACCCGCCGGCGGGGGTGCAGGAGGCCGAGGCTGTCGCCGGCCACCCCCAGCCGGGCCCGGGCCGAACCCATCCGGGCGCCCAGGGCGCCCGCCCCGTCCAGCGTCGCCAGGCGTCGGGTCTGGGCGTCGAGGCGGTCCACGGCCGCGGCTGACACCAGGGCCAGCAGGCCGTCGAGGAGGCGCTCGAGCTCCAGGCGCGAGGGCACGATGGCCGCGGCCGCCAGCGAGGGGGTGGCGCAGCGGAGGTCGGCCACCTCGTCGCACAGGGGGCGGTCGCCTTCGTGGCCGATGGCGGTCACCACAGGGGTGCCGGATGCGGCGATGGCCCGGCAGAGCTCCTCGTCGCTGAAGGGCAGCAGCTGGGCCGGGTCGCCTCCGCCCCGGGCCAGGACGATGACCTCGACCTCGGGGCGGCGGTCGAGGCGGACCACGGCCTCGGCCAGGGCCTGGGCCGCACCCGGGCCCGAGACCGTCACCTCCAGGTAGCGCACGGGGTAGCCGGGAAAGCGGGCGGCCACTACCGACTGGACGTCGGCCCGCACCGCGGCGTCGGTCCCGCAGACCACGGCGATGGACTCGGGCAGGCGGGGGATGGGATGCCGGGGCCGGTCGAGCAGGCCGTCGGCGACCAGCCGGCGGCGGGTGTCCTCGATGGTGGCGGCGATGGCTCCGGCACCGACGGGCGCCACCTCGTCGGCCACCAGGAGGAGCTGGCCCTGCCCCGTCGTCCAGGACAGGGCGCCGGTCACGGCCACGCGCTCGCCGTGCACGGCCCGGCAGCGGCGCAGGCGGGCCGAGGGGCATGTCACGGTGATCTGGGCGGCCCGGTCGCGCAGGGTGAAGTAGAGCCGGCCCGAAGCCGCGGCCTTGGGCCGCACCACCTCGCCCTCGACCACCACCCGCCCGACGTCGGCCGTGGCGCGGGCGATCTCCGCGCTCAGGCGGACGAGGCTGACCCGGCGGGGGCCGGCCCCCGGGCCGGGCGGGAAGAGCGTCTGTCCCATGTCACCCCGATCCTACGGAGCGCCCCGCCGGCCCGGGTCAGAGCACGACGAGGGAGGCTGCGAACACGGCGTAGAACCCGGCCACCGCGGCCAGGCGGCCCGCGCTCAGGCGCCGGCCGCGGAAGGTCACCAGCAGGTAGCCGATGGCGGCCATGGTCACGACCCCGGAGGCGATGAGGGGGCCGTCGAAGTGCCAGCTGGTGAAGAGCAGACCCAGGCCGCTGGGGACGGTGGCCTGGATCATCATTGCCCCGCTGATGTTGGCCAGGGCCAGCTCGGTCTTGCCCTGGCGCACCCAGAGCAGCGCCGTCATCGTCTCGGGCAGCTCGGTGGCGATGGGCGACAGGAGGAGGGCGGTGACGGTGGCGGACAGGCCCAGCTGCGGTCCGGCCCACTCCAGCTGGCGCACGAACACCTGGGAGGCCACGAAGATCACCGCCGCCGCGGCCACCGTCTGCACCCCGATGAGGACGGGGGCGGGTCTGTCGGCCCGGGGCTGGAGACGCAGGGGCTCGAGTCCGGCGCTGTCGGCCGCGGCGCCGCGGTCGGTCAGCTCGCCGGCGAAGTACACGCCGTAGGCGAGGAAGAAGGCGATCCCCAGCCAGCGCTTGTAGGCGAAGGCGACCAGCCCGAGGGCGACCTTGAACACGAAGACGGCGAGGAACCACTTCTGGTCCCGGGTCAGGCGCCCGCCGTCCACGCCCCCGTCTCCGGAGCCGCCGTCTCCGGAGCCTCCGTCTGCGGAGCGTTGCCGTGCGGACGTGGCCTCGCGCCGGGCGTCGCCCGAGAGGTAGAGGCTCCGGCGCCGGCCCAGCAGGGCGAAGCCGACCAGGGCGTAAGCGATGGTCGACAGGACCAGGGGCCCGCCCAGGGCCGCGCCCACCCCGATGTCGTGGCTGCGCTGGCTGTGGCGGAAGACGACGGCGACGAAGGTGACCACGCTCTCGGGCAGGGCCGTGCCCACCGCGGCCAGCAGCGTGCCCACGGCGATGCGGCCCACCTCGAGCTCCACTCCCAGCCACTCCACTGCGTTCACGAACCACTCGCAGGCCAGGTAGATGGCGACGGCGGCGCCGATCAGCAAGGCCACGTGGAGCAACTCGTCCTCCTCCCTGGCCACAGGGGAAGGGGCGACCTCGACCCGGGGGCCAGCGTGCCGGCACAGGTCGAAGGTCTCGTCCGCCCAGAGCGGCGGGCCCAACCGCCGGGGACGCGAGTCCCGGCATGTCGACGGGTTGGCGGAGGACTACTCCCCTTCGAGTGGGCCCAATGTAGTGCAGGGCCCCCCACGCTGGGCGTCCGCTGGCGAGAGGGGGCAAACGCTTAACATTTCCAGCGGTGACCGACGCCCACGTGGCCGTCCCGCCCATGGCACCGGAGCTGCTGGTGCGCGCCAGGGCCACCAAGGGTTTCATGCCCCACGACGAGGGCGTGGCCCTCTACAGCGCCGCCACCACGGCCGGGCTCACGGGGCTCGGCCCCCTCCTGGAGATCGGCAGCTACTGCGGCAAGTCGGCCGTGTACCTGGGCGCGGCGGCCCGGGCCGGCGCGACGGTGCTGTTCACCATCGACCACCACCGGGGCTCGGAGGAGAACCAGTCGGGCTGGGACCACCACGACCCCTCCCTGGTCGACTCCCGCACCGGGCGCATGGACACCCTGCCCGTGTTCCGCCGGGCCATCGAGGACGCCGGCCTGGAAGCGGTGGTGATCGCGGTGGTGGGCGATTCGGCCACCGTGGCCCGCCACTGGCACACCCCGCTCTCCTTCCTCTTCATCGACGGGGGCCACGGGATGGCACCGGCCTGGGCCGACTACACCGGTTGGGTCCCCCACGTCGCCATCGGAGGCCTGGTCGCCATCCACGACGTGTTCCCCGACCCGGCCGAGGGCGGCCAGGCCCCCTTCGAGCTGTGGAGCAGGGCGGTGGTGTCGGGGGGCTTCGTCCCCGACGAGGGGGCGTCCTGCGCCAGCCTACGGGTGCTGCGCCGGGTCTCCGACCGCTTCTGAGTCCATGGCCAGGTCGAGCCCGGCGGGCAGGCCCGCGCCCCCGAACAGGCCGGCCGCCGGCCCCAGCCCGTCCAGGGCGGCGGCGGCCAGGATCACGGCCGCGGCGGTGTAGGTGCTGCGCTCCCCGCCCGGGAAGTTGACCTCCTGGGGATAGACGCGCCCCGTCCAGTAGGAGCCGTCGCTGTGACGGAGCTGACGCGTCCAACCCAACAGGCGGCGGGCGGCCTCGGTGAGCCCCGCCGCGTGCAGGGCCATCACGCACTCCGCCGTCTCCGCCACCGTGACCCAGGGGCGGTCGTCGACGCAGCGCACGCCCCGCCCCTCCATCACGAACTCGCCCCACCGCTCGTGCAGGCGGGACCGGGCCGGGGCGCCCGTGACCGCGCCCGACAGCACCGGGTAGTACCAGTCCATGGCCCAGCGGTTCTTGGGCTCGAAGGCCTCCGGCCTCTGCGAGACGGCGTGGGCCAGGCTCCCGGCCGCCACCTCCCACTCCGGGCGCTCCAGGCCCAGGGCCTCGGCCGCGGCGACGGCGCAGCGCAGGCTGAAGTAGACGGACGAGGAGGCGGTGAGCAGGGCGAAGCGCCCGGGGCTGCCGTCGGCCTCGATGCACCACAGGATCTCGCCTCCCGGCTGCTGCAGCCGCAGGGCGAACCCGATGGCGGCCTCGACCGCGGGCCACTGCTCCTTCAGGAACCCGGCGTCCCCCGTGACCAGGTAGTGGTGCCAGGCCCCCACGGCGACGTAGGCGCAGCAGTTGGCGTCGAGGCGGTAGTTCTCCACCCCCTCGGCCAGGTAGTACTGGAACCAGCTGCCGTCGTCGTGCTGGGTGGCGCCCAGCCACCGGTAGGCCCTCTCCGCCTCGTCCCACCACCCGGCCGTGTCCAGGGCCATGGCCGCCTCCACGTGGTTCCACGGGTCGGCGTGGCCGGAGGGAAACCACGGGATCATGCCGTTGGGGAGCTGGGTCTCGGCGATGGTGGCCGCCGTGGCCTGCAGCTCGGACGCGGTCAGCGCGGGCGTGGTCACGGCGCCGGCTTCTCGGCGTAAACGACCAGGCTCTTGCCCAGGTAGGGGTTGAGCAGGCGTTCGGGCACGCGGGTCACGGGGGTGGCCGCGGTGATGTCCCACACCAGGAGGCGGTGGTAGGCCCGCACCAGGGGGTGGTCGGCCCGGTCCACCCCGACGGCGCAGCGCAGCCACCAGTACGGCGTGTGCAGGGCGTGGGCGTGGTGCCAGCCCATCACGCGCAGGCCCACCCCTTGCAGGCGGCTGATGACCGTCGAGCGCCGGTAGATGCGCACGTGGCCACCCTCCACGGAGTGGTAGGCGTCCGACAGGGCCCAGTTGACGAGCTCGGGCCCCCAGCGGGGCACGGTCACCGCCATCGTCCCCCCGGGCCGCAGCACCCGGGCCAGCTCGACCAGGGCGGCCGTGTCCCGGGGGATGTGCTCCAGCACCTCGGCCGCGATCACCCGGTCGAAGGCGTGGTCGGGGAAGGGGAGGGCCAGGGCGTTGCCGTTGACCGCGACTCCCGCGCCGCAGGCGGCCTCGCCCTCCTCCACCATGGCGGCCAGCAGGACGGCCACCTCCTTCAGCTCGGTGTCGGACGCGTCCAGGGCCACCACGTCGGCGCCCCGGCGCAGCGACTCGTAGGCGTGGCGGCCGCCGCCGCAGCCCAGGTCGAGCACGCGCTCGTGGGGGCGCAGGCCCAAGCGGGCGAAGTCGACGGTCAGCACGGCAGCGGCACCTCCCGCCCGGCCCCCAGGGCCTCCCGGTACTGCTCGGCCGTGGCCCGGGCCGTGGCCTGCCAGGTGAAGCGCTCGAGCACCCGGGACCGGCCCGCCTCCCCCAGCCTGACCCGCAGCTCAGGGTCGTCGAGGGCCAGGAGCAGGGCCGCGGCCAACGCCCCGGGGTCGCTCGGTGGAACCAGGAGGCCCGTCTCGCCGCTCCTGCCCACCACCTCGGGCAGGGCCCCGCCCGTCGTCGCCACCAAGGGCACGGCGCAGGCCATGGCCTCCACCGCGGGAAGGGAGAAGCCTTCGTACAGAGAAGGCACGACCGCCACCTCGGCCTCGGCGTAGAGGCGGACGATCTCCTCGTCGGCCACACCGCTGACGAAGCGCACCGCGCCCCTGAGGCCCAGGCGGTCGATGGTGGCCTCGGCCCTGCTCTCGGGACGGGGCCGGCCGATGACGACCAGCTCCGCGTCGCGCTCGGTGCGCACCTTGGCCACCGCCTCCAGCAGAGGGACGAGGCCCTTCATGGGCACGTCGGCGCTGGCCGTCGTCATGATCCGCCCCGGGACCCGGGCCACGTCGGGCCGGGGCCGGAACCGGGACGCGTCCACCCCGACGGGCACGACCCGGACGCGCCCGGCGTCGACGCCCATCTGGGCGACGATGTCGGCGGCCGAGGACGACGACACGGTGATGACCCTGGGCACCATGGCCGCCACCCGCTTCTGCATCCCCAGGAATCCGTACCAGCGTCGCAGGGTCATGCGGCGCCTCACGGTGCGGGCGTGGGCCAGGTCGAGCTCCCGGTCCACGGTGATGGGGTGGTGAAGGGTGGCGACGACGGGCCAGCCGTCGTCCAGCATCCCGGCCACGCCCCGGCCCAGGCACTGGTTGTCGTGGATGAGGTCGAAGTCACCCCTCCGCCCGGTCAGGAGGCGCCGGGCCCGGAGGCTGAAGGTCAGAGGCTCGGGGAACCCGCCCGTGCACATGAGGGCGAACTCGAGCACGTCGATGCGGTCCCGGAACTCCCAGGGCCAGGGGACGCGAAAGGGGTCGGGCTCGCGGTACAGGTCCAGGCTGGGCACGGGCACGAAGCCCACCCCGGGGTCGAGCACCGGATAGGGCTGGCCCGCGAACACCGTCACCCGGTGGCCGAGGGCGGTCAGCTCCCTGGTCAGGTGGCGGGTGTAGACACCCTGGCCCCCGGAGTGGGGGTTGCCCCGGTAGGCCAGGAACGCGACGCGCAGCCCCTCCCGGTCCCGGCCCATGGCGGGATAGCCTGGCCGGGAGTTGACCGGGCGGTCAACTGCGCCGACCGGGGGCGCGGGGCCGGATCAGCGCAGCCCGAGGAGCCCCTGCACTCCCTGGGCCAGGAACACCAGGGCCATGCCGGCCACGCCCACCACCGACACCCAGGCCACCTTGCGGAACCTGGGCCCGTTCACGGCGTCCCCCAGGACGCTGCGCCGGTTGGCCAGCACCAGGATGAACACCAGGATCACGGGCGTGATGACGCCCTGGAGGACCTGGGTGTCGACCAGCAGGCGGAACAGGCTCCCCGGGCGCAGGGCCACCGCCGCCCCCGCCATCACCTGCACGGTGAACAGACCCAGGAAGAGCGGTGCCTCGGTGAACGAGCGCGAGACCGAGCGCTCGACCCCTAGGGCCTCGGAGACCGCGTAGGACGTGGAGAGGGGCACCACCGCCCCGGCCAGGGCCGAGGCTCCCAGCAGGCCTATGGCGAAGAGCGTCTCCGCGCTGGCTCCGGCCACCGGCTTCAGAGCCAGGGCCGCGTCCTTGGCCGAGGTGAGGGGCCCACGGCCGCCGATGGCGGCCGCGGTGGCGATGATGATGGAGATGGAGATGAGGTTGGCGAAGATGGCACCGGCCACGGCGTCGATGCGCTCGTAGCGGTACTCGTCGGGGCCGATGCCCCGGTCGACCACCCCGGCCGCACCGTAGAGCTGCATGTACGGGGTGATGGTGGTGCCGATGAGGGCGACGGCCAGGAAGGTGAAGTCGCGGTTGGCGACGAGGTGGGGAAGGGCCGCGTCCTTGGCCACCTCCGACCAGCCGGGGTGGCCCAGGAAGGCGGCCACCGGGTAGGTGAAGAACACGAGCGACAGCACCAGGAACATGCGCTCTGCGTAGCTGTAGGAGCTGAACACCACCACGGCCCAGATGGCCACGGCGAAGACGGGGATGGACACGTAGCGGGACACGTGCAACAGCTCGAGGGCGGCGCCCACCCCGGCGAATTCCGACACGACCAGGCCGGTGTTGGCGACAACCAGGCTCAGCAGGGCGAAGCTCGCCACCCTGACCGAGAACTCCTCTCGGATGAGGGCGGCCAGACCCTTGCCCGTGTAAGCGCCGAGTCGGGCCGACATCTCCTGGACGACCACCAGGGCGACGGTGACCAGCACCATGAAGAACAGCGTCCGGTAGCGGAACTGGGCCCCGGCCGAGGCGTAGGTGGCGATGCCCCCGGCGTCGTTGCCGGCGTTGGCCGCGATCAGCCCGGGGCCGGCCAGGGCCAGGTAGGAAAGGAAGCGGCGCAGCCGGGCGGGGCCCGTGTCGGACGCGGGATCGGGTCCCCCCGCCCCCCCCGAACCGCTCATGGCGCGGGAAGGCGGCTCACTGCAACAGCCTGGGGAAGTGGAGGCGGCTGCGACCCATGAGGGCGTCGACAACGTCGTCGGCCAGGATGCGCCCCACGGGCCTGCCCTCCTCGTCCACCACCAGCAGCGACGAGCGGCGGGCCTCGGTGAGCTGCGATGCGACCTCGTCCACGGGAGCGTCGGGCCGCACCGTCACGGGCCGCTCCTCGCGCAGAAGCTCGCCCAGCGAAGCGTCGGGTGGCGCGACGACCAGGTCGAACAGGGTGAGGTCGCCGAGCAGCCGACCCTCCTCGTCCACCACGGCCACGGCGTCGATCTCCTGGCTGTGGTCGGCCATGTCCGCAAGGCGCCGGGCCACGTCGCTCACCCGCCCCTCCGGACGGGCCGTGGCCAGCACCGTCGTCATGAAGCCCGCGGCCTGATCACCGGGGTATCCGAGCAGCTCTTCGAGGTGGGCCGCGGTTTTCTCGGGCATGTGCTCGAGGAGCTCCTCCCGATCCTCCCGGCCCAGGTCGCGCAGCGCGTCCACGGCCTCGTCGGGCTCCATGGACGCCACCAGGGCCGCGGCGTGCTCGGGCTCGGCCTCGCGCAGGAGGGCGCCCAGCTCGTCGGGCTCCATCTCCTCCAGGGCGTCGGCGGCCGTCTCCCGCTCCAGGGCGGCCAGCAGCTCCTGGCGGGCGGGCCGGCCCAGGTCCTCCAGCAGGTCGGCCAGCTCGCCGGGGCGGAGCCGGCGCAGGCCCTCGTGCGAGGTGCGCAGCCGCAGCTCCTTCACCGCGTCGCCGAAGGGCTGGACCGCGGCCCAGTCGATGACCTTCTCCGGGGTGGGCCGCGTCCGCCACCGGGACGGCCCGAGGCGGCGAACGAGGGACTGGAGGCTCACATCCACCCCCACCAGGCGGATGCCCCCCAGCGCCTCGGCCAGGTAGAGGTCCGAGCCCCGCACCACCTGAACCCCGTCCACGTCCACCAGCTGGTGGTCGAGGACGTCCTTGGCCAGCATCACCTCTCCCTCGCGACGCTCGAAGTCGCGCATGTCGAGCCGGGACGAGCGCAGCACGATCTCGCCGTGGGAGAGCTTCTCGATGGCGGAGGCGTCGATGAAGGCGAGCCGGCGTCCCACCTTGACCACCAGCCCGGTGACGGGCGGGTAGAGGTCGCCCCCGGCCATGCGCACGACCACGTCGACCAGCCTTCCGATCTCGGCCCCGGCCTGGTTGCGCACGGGCCGGCCGACCAGACCGGCCAGGGACACGATGGCGTCCCGCACGGCGCGCGTCGCGAGTATCCGACGGGAGCGCTCGTCGCGCCGGGCGCGCAAGCGGGGGGCACCGGGCAGCGGAGGACGACGGGACATGGCAACCACCTTCCTGGGCGCGAGGGCTGCTGGGACAGGCGCCCTCCCGGCCACCGTCACGCTCCGGTCAGGAGCGGGAGGCAGGCACCGTCAGCGCAGGTGCGAGGACCCGGGAACCGGCGTCACACCAGAGGGAGGGCGCGAGGGACACGGACTACTGGGGGGTTCACCCGGTTGCACGGCCTCACCTCCTCCTCAGTCGACGGCTCGATCCATACGGTCGACCGCCCATGCTACCGGTCGAGTTGCCCGGCACGGCAGGCCCGAAAGCCCGAGGAGCCGTGCAAGCGGGCTTGTACGCTCCCGGCACCGGAGTCGTCCGCGTCGGGCGCGCCAGGGGAAGGACTGCCGACGGTGGAGCCGTTCGAGACGGTGAGCGCACCGGACGGGCCCGCCGTGGCCGACCTGTGCCGGCGGGCCTCGCCCGACCCACCGCCCCATGAGGACCTCCTCGCCTCGCTCTTCGACCCCTCCCGACCCGCACTCGTGCGGGGCGACCCTGGGCGGGGCGTGGTGGCGACGGTGGAACGCAACGGCCAGGGCTACCTCCGCCTGCTGGTTGTCGATCCCGCGTGGCGGCGCCGGGGCGTGGGGAGCGCCCTGCTGGAAGCGGCCGAAGCCGACCTGGCCGGGGTGGGCACGAGCGGGACGGTCGTGGTGGGAACGGACGCACCCGACTTCCTCTACCCCGGGGTCGACTCCCGCCAGACCGACATGCTCTGCCTGTTGGAGAAGCACGGCTACGAGCGGGTCTCGTTCAACTTCAACATGGCCGTCGACCTAACCCGCCTCCCTCCCGACCCGGGCGGCGCCGAGCTCGGGGGCGAGAGCGACCGGGCCGAGCTCGAGGCCTTCCTCGAGCGCCGCTGGCCCATGTGGGCCGACGAGGCCCTCCGGGGCCTGGACAAGGGCAGGCTCCTTCTCGCCCGCGACGGCGAGGGCGTTGCCGGCTTCTGCGCGTGGGACGTCAACTGGGCGGGAAAGCTGGGACCCATGGCCGGGCGCACGTGGGCCCGGGGACAAGGCGTGGGGCGCAAGCTCGTGCTGGGTGCCCTCCACCGCATGCGGGCCGGGGGACGGGAGGAGGCGGAGATCGTGTGGGTGGCCCCGCTGCGCTTCTATGCCAAGGCCGCGGGGGCGGTCGTCAACCGCGTGTTCTTCGTCTACCGCAAGCGCCTGCGTCCCCGGGAGCAGTCGCGGTGAAGACCGACGCGCCGGTCCGACCCGTCCTTCTGCCCCAGCCCCGCACCTTGCGCCTGGACGGCGCCACGGCGCCGCAGCGCGAACCAGGCGCGATCGTCGACGCCAGGCTCCCCCCTCAGGGATACCGCCTGCGCATCGGGCCCGACGCCATCGAGCTGGCCGGCGGGGACGAGGCCGGCCTCTCCTACGGACGGGCCACGCTGGCCCAGCTGGCCCGGTGGTGTGGGCACCAGGGGCAGCACGGGCAGCTGCCCACCGGGGTCATCGAGGACAACCCCGACATCGCCGTCAGGGGCGTGATGCTCGACGTGTCCCGCGACAAGGTCCCGACCATGACGACGTTGCGCGACCTGATCGACCGGCTGGCGGGCTGGAAGGTCAACCACCTCCAGCTCTACATGGAGCACGTCTTCGCCTACAGCAACCACGGTGAGGTCTGGGCCCAGGCCGATCCCTTCACCGCCGACGAGCTGTCCGAGCTCGACCGACTCTGCCGGGACCGTCACGTCGAGCTCGTGCCCAACCAGAACTGCCTGGGCCACGCCGAGCGCTGGCTGGCCCACCCCCGCTACCGGCCTCTCGCCCTGGCCCCGGACGGCTTCGTCGACCCCTGGGGACGGCGGAGGGGGCCGTCCACGCTGGACCCGGCCCACCCCGGCTCCTTGGCCCTGGTGCGCGAGCTGCTGGCCGAGCTGCTGCCCTGCTTCTCCAGCTCCCGGGTGCACGTGGGGCTGGACGAGCCCTGGGAGCTGCCCGAGCAACGCATCGCCGAGTACGGCGAGTGGCTCGGCCGGCTGCGTTCCCTGCCCGAGCTCGACGGGCACGAGATGCTGGTCTGGGGCGACATCCTCGCCACCCACCCGGGCCTGCTGGGGGAGGTCCCCAAAGGGGTGACGGTCTGCGAGTGGGGCTACGAGGACTGGCACCCCTTCGACCCGCGGGTCCAGGCCCTGGCCGGCGCCGGCCTGCCCTTCTGGGTCTGCCCCGGGACCTCGAGCTGGCTGAGCGTGCTCGGCCGGACCACGAACGCGTGGGGCAACTGCGAGCGGGCCGCGGCCGCCGCCCTCCGCCACGGGGCCCAGGGGTACCTGGTAACCGACTGGGGCGACAACGGCCACCTTCAGCACCTCCCCGTCAGCGAACCGGGCCTGGCCGCGGGGGCGGCGCTGTCGTGGTGCCGGGAGGCCAACTCCGACCTCGACCTGGCCGCGGCCCTGAGCGTCCATGCCTTCGACGATGCGACGGGCGTGCTGGCCCGGGCGCTGGTGGAGCTGGGCGACGTGCACCGGGTCGTCAAGCCCCAGGTCCCCAACATGTCCGTGCTCACCCTCCACCTCTACGCGCCCCGCATCCGTCTGGGGCGGCGCCTGACCGAGGGCCTGACCCCAGAGGACCTGCTCGAGGTGGAGCGCCGCATCGACGCCGCCGTCGCCGCGTTGGACCGGTCCCGACCCCAGAGGGAGGACGGCGAGCTGGTGCTCGATGAGGTGCGGGCCGGGGCCGGTCTGGTGCGTCTCCTGTGCCGGGACGGGAGGGCCCGCCTGGACGGCGACGGCAGGCTGGCCGCGGTTCCGGAGAAGGAGCGGGCCGAGCTGGCCGCGACCCTCGAGCCCATGATCGACGAGCACCGCCGCCTGTGGCTGGCGCGCAACCGACCCGGGGGCCTCAGCGACAGCGCGTCCTGGCTGGAGCGTCTGCTGCGGGCCTACCGCACGGGCGAGGTCGAACCCGCCTGACCGAGGTCGATGGCGCTCGACCGACGCGTCGCGCCACGGCGGAGTTCTCGGCTTCGTCCCCGATGTCCGGGTCCTGAGTCCGGGCGCAAGCCGAATCCCTGGGGCTTCCTTACCGCTTCTTGGGTCAGGGTGCTTGGCCCGGCGCGCCGATCAATTCCTTCGAACTCGCTGAATGAATCAAGCCAACCGAGGAGCTGCAATGGAACACAGGAAGGCCTTGGCGGTGGCTGGAGGAGTCGCCCTCCTCTCCCTTTCCGGATCTCTGGCCGTCGGCGCCACCGCGGGGCTGCTGGGCTTCACCGTTCCCAAACAGCTGGGACGGGTCGGCTCCTTCGTCCCCACATCGGTGGCGAGCGGCCCCGTCGCCGCGACCGCCCCTCGATACACCACCGCGGCCAACACGGGCTGGGCCACCCAGCCCGCGCCGGCCACGGCGGCGGTGGCACCGCCCGCGGCCGCGGCGGCCGCCGCTCCCACCGTGCCCACCCTGGCCGCGCCGCCGCTGATCGGCGGGGTCCAGGTGCAGGTCGCCCCGGGACAACCGGCGGCCGGCCCCTCGGCTCCCGCGGCCACAGGACCCATTCCGGCCCCGTCGGCTCCGCCCGCCGCCGGGCCCGTCGACCCCTCGGCCAACACCTCCATCCAGGCGACGCCCGCTACCCAGCCCCCGCCCAACCCGAACACGTCGCAGCCGGCATCGCCTCCCCCGTCGTCCACCGATCCCGCACCGGCACCCCAGCCGGCTCCGAGCTCGAGCCCGTCGACCACGTCCACCACCGCCGCCCCCGCTCCCGCGCCGGCACCGCAGCCGGCCCCGAGCACGACGACGACCACGGCGGCGCCTGCCCCCAGCACCACCACCACGAGCACCACCGCCCCCCAGGCCAGCTCGTCCGCCGACGACTGAGAACGAACGGAAACGACAGACAGACATGAGCCGCAAGCGCAACGACGACACCGGGAGCTCCGCTGAGAGCTCCACCCAGGGCTCCGAGCCCCTGGGCTCCGAGACCCTTCACCGCCTCACGTCAGAGAGTGCCGCCGCCTCGAGCGGCGACGCCACGGTCGAGCGGATCCGCAAGCGGGCCCAGCGCCGGCCCGCGGCGAGCGCCGGTCTGATCGGCTTCGAGGCTCCCCTCGCCGACGGGACGGGTGCCCCGCCAGCCCCGTCCCGTCGGACTCCACGCGGATCGGGCGGCCGCAAGCGCCGCCACGTCGCTACCGGCGCCCGGGCCGTGATGGCCGGCGTCAGCGCGTCGAGCGCCTTCATCGTCATGGGGCAGCTGGTCATGAACGAGCAGCGGGCCACCGCCGCCCTCAAGAAGACCAAGGCGTCGAGCACGGACGCGACGCAGTCGGCCGGGAGCACCACCGCCTCGGTCGCAGCCGGCGCGGCCCCGGCGGACACGACGACCACGGGAGCCCCGGGCTGGAGCGCCAACCCCGCCGCCGCTCCCCCCGGCACCGTCCCCCCGGGTGCCACCGCCTCGACCGTGGCCGGCGCCCCCGCCGGCGTGGCCGCCCCCGGAGCCCCCTCGGCCGGCGGCCAGCCCGCTTCCGCCGGCGGCGGAGCGGTGGCCATGGGCGGCCAGACGGCGGCGGGCATGCCCACGACCAACGCCCAGGCCGTGCCCGGCGGCCAGCCCACGGCCGTCGCCCCCGCAGCCGGCAGTCAGCCCGCGGGACCGGCCACGTCCTCGGGCGGGGCGCCCTCCTCGGCTCCCCCCCAGTCGAGCCCACCTCCTTCCGGAGGGGCGCCGGCCCCGAGCCCGAGCCCCCGGCCTCAGCCCAGCCCGAGCCCCCAGCCTCAGCCCAGCCCGAGCCCCCAGCCGAGCCCGAGCCCCCAGCCCCAGCCTCAGCCCCAGCCTCAGCCCTCGCCCCAGACGACGACTACGCAGCCCCCCAAGCCGACCACCACCACTACCCCCCCCAAGGCCTGTGGTAGCAAGCCCTGCTAGCGCCGAGGTCCGCTTCCGGGCCATGGGCACCGAGGCCCACATCATCGCCGTGGGCGACGAGGACGACCTCGACGGCATCCTGCGCCGGGCCACGTGGCGGGTGGAGCAGCTGGAAGGCAAGTGGAGCCGCTTCCGGCCCACGAGCGAGCTGTCGAGGCTGAACGCGGCCGCGGGGCGCCCCGTCGTCGTGTCGGCCGAGACCTTCGAGGCCGTGGCCCGGGCCATCCACGGCTGGTACGCAACCGGCGGGCGCTTCGACCCCACCATCCACCGGGCCCTGGTCGATGCCGGCTACGACCGGACCTTCCTGGACCTGCCTGCCGACTCGGCCTCGGTCGATCCTTCGGCCGGCCTCGACCCCGTGCACGTCCCCGGCTGCGGGGACATCGGGCTGTCCCGGTCGACCCACGCCGTCACCCTCCCCCCCGGGGTCACCCTCGACCTCGGAGGGATCGGCAAGGGCTACGCGGCCGACCTCATCGTGCGCGACATGCTCGACTGGGGCGCGACGGGAGCCAGCGTGAGCCTGGGCGGCGACGTCCGCGTCCGGGGCCAGTCACCGTTCGGCCCGGCGTGGGTCGTCGTGGTGGAGAACTCTCTCGATCCAGGCGTCGAGCTCGACCGGCTCCTGCTCGGCGACGGGGCCGTCGTGACCAGCACCAGGCTCATGCGCACCTGGAAGCGCAACGGCGAGGAGCAGCACCACATCATCGATCCCGCGTCGGGACGACCGGCGTGGACCGGAGTGGCGGCCGTGACCACGGTCGCGTCGGAAGCCACCTGGGCCGAGGTCCTGGCCAAGGCCGCCTTCCTGGCAGGAGTGGAAGAAGGGCTGGCGCTGCTGCGTGCAGCCGGACTAACCGGATTCGTAATCGAGGACAGCGGCCGGGTTCACCGTGTCGCCGGACTGGAGGTCTTCTCGTCATGCACGCCATAGCCGTGAGCAAGAGTCTGTGGTGGTACACGGCCCGCGCCGGCGGGCTGACCGCCTGGTGGTTGGTGGCCCTGACCGTCTTCTGGGGCCTGATGCTCTCCACCCGGGTCACCAGGGGTAAGCCCACACCGGCCTGGCTGCTCGACCTGCACCGCTTCATGGGCGGCCTGGCCGTGATCTTCACCGTCGTGCACATCGCCGGGCTCATGGGCGACAAGTGGATCAAGCTGCAGGTGGCCGACCTGGCCATCCCCATGCACGCCAAGTTCAAGCCCGGGGCCCTGGCGTGGGGTGTGATCGCCGTCTATCTCATGGTGGCCATCGAGCTGACGTCGCTGTTCATGAAGCACCTGCCCCGAAAGCTGTGGCGTGCCATCCACTCCACCGCCTTCGCCCTCTTCCTCATGACGACGGTGCACGCCTTCGCCGCCGGGAGCGAGAACAAGAACGTGGCCGTGCAGTGGACAGCCCTGTCCTTCGCCGCCATCTTCACCTTCCTGATGGTGTACCGGGCCTTTCTCCCCAGCCGGTTCCGCCTCCTCAACGGCCAGTTCCCAGACGCCCCGGCCCTGGGCTGACGGGCGAGTCGAGCGGCGCCGCCGCCCGATCCCGGAGCACCGCCTCCCCGACCCGCTGCACGTGCCAGGCCGCGTCGCCCCACGACGCGGCCAGGGCCCAGGCCCGCTTGAGCCACATGTGCAGGTCGTGCTCGACCGTGTAGCCCATGGCCCCGTGGACCTGGAGGGCGGCCCGGGCGGCCAGGAGGGCGGCTTGCGAGGCGTGGGCCTTGGCCATGGAGACGTGGACGGGATCCATGGACCAGGCGGCCCGGTAGACCACGGGACGGGCGAACTCGAGCCTCAGGGCCACGTCGGCCAGCTTGTGCTTCACGGCCTGGAATGCGCCGATGGGCTGGCCGAACTGGTGGCGCTGGCCGGCGTAGGCGACGGCCGCGTCCAGGAGCTGCTGGGCCGTCCCGCACAGCTGGGCGGCCGCGGCCAGGGCGGCCCGGTCCAGGACCGAGCGGGGGTCGAGCTCGAGGCGCTCGGCGTCACCGGGGTCCCAGCTCACCTCGAACAGGCGCCGAGATCCGTCCACTGCGGGGCACGGCGCGAGCGAGGCCCTGGAGGGCGGAAGCGACCACAGCCCGCCCTCGTGCTCGAGCACCAGGCGCTCGACCGAGTCGGCGTAGAGCACCAGGGGAGACACGGCCAGCCCCAGCCCCGTCGCCGCCGCCGCGCCGCCGCCCGGGCCCGAGGCGAAGGTCCCTACCACCGGTTCGGGAACGCAGGCCCGACCCGTCTCCTCCAGCACGAGCACCAGGTCGAGGGGCGAGAAGGCGGCGGCGTCCGCTCCCACCACCCCCATGGCGCACAGCTTGGGCCACAGCCCGGGCACCCGGCCCGTCTCGTTCGCCCACGCCCGGCGCAGGGCCGCGGGCGGACACTCCTTCTCCAACATGTCGCGCTCACCGCCGGGGGAGCCCGAGCACGCGCTCGGCCACCACGTTGCGCTGGATCTCGTTGGTGCCGGCGTAGATCGGGCCGGCCAGGGCGAACTGGAAGCCCTTGCTCCACGGACCGTCAAGCTCGGCCTCGGGGCCGAGCAGTCGGAGGGCGGTCTCGTGCAGGCGCACGTCGAGCTCGGACCAGAAGAGCTTGGTGAGGCTGGCCTCGGGCCCGGCCCGCCCCCCGCCGGCCAGCCTGGTGACGGTCTGGAGGGTATGGAGCTGGTACGCCTCGGCGTCCATCCAGGCCCGCACCACCTCGTCCCTGAGGCCCGGGTCGGGCCGCTCCCGCCACAGCTCGACCAGCCTGGCCGCGGTGGCCTGGAAGCGGCCGGGGCTGCGCAGGGTCAGCTCCCGTTCCGATCCGGCCGTGTCCATGGCCACCTCCCAGCCCCGGTCCACCTCCCCGAGCACGGCGCCTTCCGGCACCAAGGCGTCCTCCAGGAAGACCTCGGCGAAGCCCTCGTCGCCGTCGAGGCGGCCGAAGCCCCTCACCGTCACCCCCTCGGCCGCCAGCGGGACCAGGAAGTAGGTGAGGCCGCGGTGGCGCTCGGCCGACGGGTCGGTGCGGAAGAGCCCGAACAGGTGGGTGCAGAAGGCGCCCCGGGTCGTCCAGGTCTTCTGCCCCGTCAGGCGCCACCCGGCGCCGGAGTCGTCGCGGACGGCCATGCTCTTGATGGCAGCCAGGTCGCTGCCGGCGTCGGGCTCCGACCACCCCTGGCACCAGAGGTCCTCGGCCGCGGCCATGCGGGGCAGGATGCTGTCCTTCTGCTCCTGGGTACCGAACTCGAACAGCGTGGGTGCGAGCAGGAAGATCCCGTTCTGCGTGACCCGCTGGGGACCCCCGGCGCGGTGGTACTCCTCCTCGAAGATGAGCCACTCGAACAGGGTGGCCTCACGGCCGCCGTACTCCCGGGGCCACGACACCACGGCCCAGCGGGCGTCGAAGAGCTCGCGCTCCCATTCCCGGTGCAGGGCGAAGCCGGGGGCCGTGTCTCCCGAGGGCAGCCCGCGGGGGACGTTGGCCTCCAGCCAGGCCCGGGCCTCGGCGCGGAACGCCTCCTCCTCCTCGGTCCAGGTGAGGTCCAACTGGTCGCGGTCGCCCCTGACCCTCTAGCGACGGCGCGCTAACGCTCGAGGATCACGCATGAGCCGTGGCCGAACAGGCCCTGGTTCACGGTCAGGCCCACCTTGGCATCCTGGACCTGGCGCCCCTGGGCCTGGCCTCGCAGCTGCCAGGTGACCTCGCACACCTGGGCCAGGGCCTGGGCGGGGACGGCCTCCCCGAAGCAGGACAACCCCCCGCTGGGGTTCACCGGCACCCGCCCGCCCAGGGCGGTGTCGCCGTCGTGCAGCAGGCGCTCCGCCTCCCCGGGCTTGCACAGCCCGATGTTCTCGTACCAGTCGAGCTCCAGGGCCGAGGACAGGTCGTAGACCTCGGCCAGGCTCAGGTCCTCCGGACCGACCCCCGCCTCCTGGTAGGCCTTCTCGGCTATCGAGTCGCGGAAGGGCGACTCGGGCGGGGCCACGGTGGCGGCCGAGTCGGTGGCGAAGTTGGGCATCTCGATGACGGTGTTGGGGAACCGGGGGGTGACGGTGGAGAGGCCCGCCACCCGCACCGGGCCCGTCGTCCGCCGCCTGGCGAACTCGAGGCTCGAGAGCACGACGGCCGCGCCGCCGTCGCTCGTGGCGCAGATCTCCAGCAGGCGCAGGGGGTCGGCGACGAGAGGGGAGGCCAGCACCTCCTCCTCCGTCACCTCCTTGCGATAGCGGGCGTAGGGGTTGGCCATCCCGTGACGGGCGTTCTTCACCTTGACCCTGGCGAAGTCGGCATCGGTGGCGCCGTGCAGCTCCATGCGGCGCCGGGCGTAGAGGGCGAAGTAGGTGGGGTTGGTGGCGCCCAGCAGCCGGAAGCGGAGCCAGTCGGGGTCGTCGGGCCTGTCGCCCGAGGTGGGGGCCAGGAAGCCCCTGGGCGTGGTGTCGGCGCCCACGACCAGGGCGACGTCGCACAGCCCGGCCAGGATCTGGGCTCGCGCCGCGCCCAGGGCCGTGGCCCCCGACGCGCAGGCCGAGTAGGAGCTGGCCACCTGGGCTCCCTGCCAGCCCAGGGCCTGGGCGAAGGTGGAGCCGGCCACGTAGCCGGGATATCCGTTGCGCACCGTGTCGGCCCCGGACACGAACTGCACGTCGGGCCAGTCGAGGCCGGCGTCGTCCAGGGCGGCCCGGGCCGCGACCAGGCCGTACTCGACGAAGCTCCTGCCCCACTTGCCCCAGGGGTGCATGCCCACGCCGAGGACGGCGACCCGGCCCCGCCCGCTCGCCTGCGGTGCCGCCTCCGTCCCGCTCACAGCGGTCTCCACTTCCATACGACGTGCTCGTGCTCGTCGTCCTCGAACAAGGTGGCCAGCACCAGCTCGACCTCGGCGCCGACCCGGAGCCGGGTCGGGTCACCGTCGAGCTGTCCCAGCACGACCATCTTCTCCTCGGCCAGCTCCACGGCTGCGATGGTGTAGGGCTGGAAGGGGTCGCCGGCCACGAAGGGCGGAGGCGGGGCGTAGTGGTTGGTCGTGTAGGACCACACCCGGCCCCGACGGCTGAGGGGCGCCTCCTCGAAGTCCCCGCCCCGGCAGCCCGGGTTGCGACAGGCCGTCTCCGCCCTGGGGAAGAACACCGTCCCGCACGTCACGCAGCGGTTCCCCAGCAGGTGGGGCTGGTCCTCGTCCATGGTGAACCAGCCCTCGACGGCCGGGACCCTGGCCTTCATCCGTCGATGGGACGCGGCGCAGCTGGGCGGCGGGCGGTCACCGGCCCCACATTAGGAGCTGGCCCCCGAGGTGGCGGTGCCGCCGCCGCTAGGGCGGGTCCGACGGGGCCGAGCCGCTCGTCCCTCCGCCCGACCGGCGACGGTCGGGCTCGCGCAGCAGCCGCTTGCGGGCCCGGATCGAGGAGGGGGTGATCTCCACCAGCTCGTCGTCGGCGATGACCTCGATGGCCGACTCGATGGTCAGCCGGCGCGCGGGCGCGAGCTTGATGGCCTCGTCCGATGCGTGGGTGCGTATGTTGGTCTTCTGCTTCTCCCGGGTCACGTTCACGACCATGTCCCCGGGGCGGGAGCTCTCGCCCACGACCATGCCCTCGTACACCGGCTCACCGGGTACCACGAACAGCTCGCCCCGCAGCTGGAGCTTGTCCAGGGCATAGCCCGTCGCCGAGCCCGGCCTGTCGGCCACCATGGCGCCTCCCCTCCGCTGTGGGAGCTCGCCCATCCAAGGAGCCCAGCCCCGGTGGCGGGTGTGGAGCACGGCCGTGCCGCGCGTGAGGGTGAGGAGCTGGGAGCGGAAGCCGAGCAGGCCCCGAGCCGGAGCCTCGAAGCGCACGATGCTGCGACCGGGGTTGCCCGTGCGCACGTCGAGCACCGTGCCCCGCCGGGAGGCCAGGGCCTGGGAGACGGTCCCGACGTGGTCGTCGGGCACGTCGACCACACCCTCCTCGACGGGCTCGTGGCGGACATCGCCGATCCTGCGGGTGAGGACCTCGGGCCTGCTCACCTCCATCTCGTATCCCTCCCGCCGCATCGACTCGATGAGGACGGCCAGC
The DNA here is from genome assembly GCA_005884125.1 of Actinomycetota bacterium. Classification (GTDB taxonomy): domain Bacteria; phylum Actinomycetota; class Acidimicrobiia; order Acidimicrobiales; family AC-35; genus AC-35. The sequence continues at coordinate 77,335 of VAXP01000119.1, forward strand.
TGGAGGTCGCCTCTACCCGCCACCTGGATCACATCGGGGGAGTCGGTGTCCTCCAAGCGGATGGCCACGTTGCCCATGACCTCGCGCTCGAGGCGGTTGCGCAGGTGCCTGGACGTCAGGAAGCGCCCCTCCTTGCCGGCCAGGGGTGAGGTGTTGACGCCGAAGGTCATGCGCAGGACGGGCTCGTCCACCGTGAGGCGCTCGAGCGGGTCGGGGTCGGCGGGATCGGCCAGCGTGTCGCCGATCTGGACGTCGGGGAAGCCGGCCAGGACGAACAGGTCCCCCGCGGCCAGCTCGTCCACCTCCTTGCGGCCCAGGCCCTCGATGGCCAGCAGCCGTGTCGGCCGGCGGGCGACGGCGGCGCCCGTGGCGTGGACCAGGGTCACCGGCCTCGCGGCGCGCAGCGTTCCCCGGACGATCCGTCCCACCGCCAGCCGTCCCAGGTACTCCGACGCGTCCAGGTTGGTGACCAGGGCCTGGAGGGGCGCACCGGGATCGCCGATTGGTGCCGGCACCGTGCGCAGCACGGCATCGAGCAGGGGCGCCAGGTCGGCACCGGGCGGGGGCAGGCCCACTCCCTCCGTGGCCCGACCGTCGCGGGCCACGGCCGAGATCACCGGGAACTCGATGTGGTGGTCGGATACCTCCAGGTCGAGGAAGAGCTGATAGATCTCGTCCAGGACCTCGGCGGACCGGGCATCGGACCGATCCACCTTGTTGAGCACGACCACGGCGGGCAGGTCGCCCGCCACCACCTTGGACAGCACGTACCGGGTCTGGGGCAGCGGGCCCTCGGCCGCGTCGACCAGGAGCAGCACGCCGTCGACCATGGCCAGGGCCCGCTCGACCTCGCCGCCGAAGTCGGCGTGACCGGGAGTGTCGACCAGGTTCACCTTCACGCCCCGCCAGATCACGGACGCCGCCTTGGCCAGGATGGTGATGCCCCGCTCCCGCTCCTGGTCGGTCGAGTCGAGAACCCGTTCCACGAACTCGTGGCGGGGGCCGAACACCCCCGTCTGACGCAGGATGGCATCGACCAGGGTCGTCTTGCCGTGGTCGACGTGAGCGACCAGGGCCACGTTCCGGATGGCGGCAACCTCCACGGGGACCATGATGCTCCAGGCGCCCTCCGGCCAAGCACCGCCGCCGCGCCCGCGGGCCGGGAGCACGCTCCGGACCTGCGAGGATGACCGCGAGCCACGGAGTGGTCACCCGTGTGGGCCCCAGCCCCAGCTCGTCTCTTCTCGAGAGTTTCAACCAGGCGCAACGCCCGCGAAATACAGCTTCACGAGCATTGGTCCGTGACAGTGGAAGCCGAGCCCGCGCCGTCCGGGCCGCCCAGTCTCGCCGGACTGGTCGTCGGCATCACCGCCGACCGCCGGGCCGGCGAGCAGGCCGAGCTGCTGCGTCGCATGGGGGCGAAGGTCCTGCACGGACCGACGATCAACACCCTCACCGTGGGGGACCAGGACCGGGTGTTGGCCGCGACCGCCGACGTCGTCGCTCGACCGCCGGAGGTCGTTCTCGCCACCACCGGGATCGGTATGCGCAGCTGGATGGTGATGGCGGAGACGGCCGGGGTGGATGCCGCTCTTCTCCGGACCCTGGGTCGGGCGCGCATCGTGGCCCGAGGCCCGAAGGCGGCAGGCGCGGTGCGGCAGATGGGTCTCGAGGTCTGGCACCTCGAAGAGACCGAGCGCCTCGACGGCATGGTCGCCTGGCTGGTGGATCGGGGCGTCTCAGGGGTGCGTATGGCGCTTCAGGAGTACGGCAACCAGGCTCCCTGGGCTCTGGCCGCCCTCCGCGATGCCGGAGCCGACGTGACCAGCGTCCCCGTCTACCGCTGGACGCTCCCGCCGGACCGGGCGCCCGCCATCAGGCTCATACAGGCCACCGTCGACGGGCGGGTCGATGTGGTCACCTTCACCAGCGCGCCCGCGGTCGGGAACATGTTCGCCATCGCCTCGGCCGCCGGGCTGGACGACCGGTTGCGCCCCGCCCTGCAACGCATGGTCGTGGCCGCGGTCGGTCCGGTAACGGCCGCCGCCGTCGCCGGCATGGGCATGGACGGCTGCGTCGCACCCGACCGGGGCCGGCTCGGCCTGATGGTCAGGCGGCTGTCGGATTCGCTCGTGGGTAGCGGCGACCGGGTGGCGGTGGGCGATGCCGAGGTGATCGTCCGGGGGTCGGCGGTCATGAGGGGCGGCATGCGCATCGAGCTTCCCGATCGGGAGCGGGCGCTGCTCGCTGCTCTGCTCCGGCGGCCGGGAGCGGTGGTCTCCCGGCGGGCCCTGTTGGCCGAGCTGTGGGGCGCGGACGCCGACCCCAAGACGGTGGACTCGGCCATGGCCCGGCTCCGGCGCCGGGTGGCCGGCGTGGGTCTGGCCATCCAGGCTGTGCCCCGCCGCGGCTACCGGTTGGACACGGCCGGCCAGACGCCGGACGTCACCCGGGCTGACCGGTGACCAGCGCGCTCACCGACTCTCTGGTCTCGACGACGGCCCCGTCCACCCTCGGTGCGGCCGCGCCTTCGACCTCCCGAGCCAGAGCCGTGACCCCCGCCACCGTGTCGGTGGCACCCGCGGCGACGGCAACGGGCTCTGCCCGACCGGCCCAACCGTAGGCCAAGCCGACGAGCAGTCCCCCGCCGAGGACGTTTCCGGGGACGGTGAACACCAGGTTGCGCGTCATCTCGGACCAGCCGGCCAGAGGGACGTGCCCGAATATCCCCAGGCCGAAGACCGTCATGTTGGCGATGGAGTGCTCGAAGCCGGAGGCGATGAAGGCCAGCAGGGCCCACCACAGGCAGATGAGCTTGGCCGCGTCGCTCCTGGTGCGACCGGCCATCCACAGAGCCAGGCAGACGAGCATGTTGCACAGGATGGAGCGCATGAAGAGCTGCCCACCGCTGAGCCCCGCCTTGGACTTGACGATCCCCGCGAGCGTCGCCATGAAGACCGTTGGCTGGCCCCTGGCCGCGCCCGCGCTCAGGACGCCGCTGGCGTTGACGAGACCGGCGAACAGCAGCGACCCGGCCAGGTTGCCCAGCAGGGACGCGACCCAGACGACCCCGACGTCGAGGGCCCGCACCCTTCTCCTCATGAGGCCCTGGAGCATGACCATGACATTGCCGGTGAACAGCTCGGCCCCGGCGAAGACAACCAGGGTCAGGGCCACCCCGAAGACGGCGCCCTGGACGAGCTTCGCGCTGGGCGACTTCGCCGCCACGAATGCGGCGCTGACCATCACCAGCAGGACGACAGCGACCCCGACGTAGGCCCCGGCCATGGCCGAGGTGGCCAGGTACCTGGCCATGGATGTTCTGGCGGCGCGCGCCTTGGTGATCGCGGACGTCTGCTGGTCTTCCAACGCCTCGCTGACGGGAATGGGCATGGAGCTCCTCTCTCTCGCTCTCTCGCTGATGCTCGGTGGATCCCCTTAGACCAGGGCGGCTTCCAGGGGGGGCGACACGGCCGGGGCCGAGCCAGCTGGGAGCCGGTCGGGCTCGTCCCCTCCCGCCTCGAACCCGGAGGCGACGGACTCGAGATGGGCGCAGAAGGCCTCGATGCCGATCCGGGAGATGGTCCCGGCCATGGACTCGCCCGCGGTACGCAACGCTTCCCAGCACCCGACGAGCGACCCGACGGTGTCCTCGACGTCTTCCTCGGCCACCCGACCGGCGAGGACGCCGAGGCGCCCCCACCCCAGGTCGGCGCCCAGCCAGACGTGGTACCCCAGCCGGACCCGACCGCCGATCCGAACCTTGGCGCCGGACAGACCTATGTCGGCTGCATGGTGCTGGGCGCAAGAGTTGGGACAGCCCGAGACGTGGAGCCGAAGACCCGTGTTCCGTGCCAGCGCCGGATGGCTCAGCAGGCGGGCGCCGACGGAGGGTGCGGCCGTGATGCCCAGGCTGCAGACGGCGGACCCCGTACAGGCCCGGACGTCGGTGGCGCCATCGGCACCCTCGGCGCACAGGCCGTGGGCCAGCAGCGCCCGGCGCAGCCTCGGGATGTCGTGGACGAGGACGTCGCGGAACATGGCGTTCTGGTTCCGCGTCAGGTGCAGCCGGCCGCTGCCCATGGGCGCGAGCGACGCCAGCAGCCTCATGTCGTCGCTGTCGAGGTCCCCCAGAGGGACGTTGACCGTCACCATGGCTCGCCCCTGCTGGCGCTGGGGCCTGACACCCCCGGCCCAACCGCCCGGTGGGACGACGGCCAGGACGCGGGCGAAGTCGGCCGGAGCGGGGACCTCGACGCCGCCCGGCCCCGCGCCACCCCGGCGACGAGCCCGGACGAGGGCGTCGTCGAAGGCGGCGCGGAACATCTCCGCGCCGATCCTCTCCGTCACGAACTT
>VAXP01000119.1:81707-118159 GCA_005884125.1 Actinomycetota bacterium
TCGCCGTGGGTGACGAACACCTCGACCAGGGCCTCAGCCGCGGCCACGGCCCCGGCCCGGGGCAGGAAGTCGGCCAGCTCGATGGCCAGCACCGGCACCGTGCCCAGGCTGCCGCCGGCCCACAAGCGGTAGCCGGCACGGCCATCGACCATGCGGGACTCGAACCCGCCGTCGTTGATACGAGCGTGAGCCCGGCAGGCCGGACAGCCGCCGAAGGCGAAGTTGATCCTGCTCGGCAGCTGGCAGTTCAGCTCGGCCGAGCGGGCCAGGATGGCCGTCGAGACCGCCTCGGCGTCGGGCCTGCAGTCGAAGGGCTCCTCGAGCCCTACCCCGGCGTCGGGGCAGGCCATGACGTTGCGCATGGTGTGCCCGCACGCCGATCGGTTGTTCAAGCCGGTGGCCTCGACGGCGCTCAGGACATCGCGCACCTGTGTCGCCTCCACGTGGTGGAGCTCGACGTCCTGCCTGGTGGTGAGGTGGAGCCAGCCGTGGCCGTAGCGGTCGGCTATTTCCGCCAGACCCCGGGCCTGCTCCCCTTCGAGCGTGCCCGCCGGAACGCGGCAGCGGACCATGAAGACCCCGGGCTGGACCTGGGCGCACACGCCGTGGGTCTTGAGGGCGTAGCGATCCTCGGCCGTGAGCCAGCTGTCGCCCTCCGCGGCCAAACGATCCAAGTCCACGTTGAGCCCAGCTCGCTTGGCCGCGGGAATGTCGGGCGCTCCCATCCCCTAGACCCAATCATGCGGACTTTGCCCCTTTGTTCCCCGGAGGAGAACAGCGAGCAACGAGACGGTGGCACCCGCACGCGGAGCGCTGCCACGGCTCGGAAACGAGCGCGAAACGTCGGGTCGCGGGGGAGGTTTCCGTACCGGCGCGTCAGGCGAGCCCCGCGCACCGCCAGCAGGCCCCGGAACGAGCGACTGGATCGCTGTGCACGGCGAGGTGGGAGGGCCACAGCACCGCTGCGCCACTGCTGTGACCGCCGACGCGGATGCCGACCCGGTTGGGGTGGCCCTTGTGCGTGTCGACGCTTGCCACGACGCCGCGAGTCAGGGTCAGCTCGGCAGAGCGCGGATCGTGGACGAGCACATGGTCGTCCATCCGTAGACCGTTCCACTCGAACCTCAACATGGCTTGGCTCCTGACGGCGCGGGGCCGACGCCCACCAGCCCTGGCCACCCGGGAGGCCGGGTCTGCTCGTCTCGTGCGGGCCACGGGTTGGCTGGAAGGGGGCCAGCGGGATCGTCGCCCGAACCCGCAAGCGGGGTCCCCGCCTCGGTGCGGGGCGCGGACAAGATGTTGAGGCCGACGCATCTGCTCCAGCTGTGGGCGAAGCCCTCGAGCGGGGGCGCAGTGCCAGCCCGATAGGTGCGGGCGTCGGCGGTGCGGATTCGCACACGAGGGGTCCTCTGGTGGCCCCATGCGATCGCTTCCTCAGCGCTCGGCTCTCGAGCTTGATCGACGAGGTGGTCACCCCCGCTCCCCGAGTACCAGTAGCAGAGGAAGTCGCCCTTGTCCTGATCAACGACGAGCCAAACGGTGCCGTCGCCGTACCGCGGCCGGCGGAGTCATCTCATCGCCGTGCCACCGCTATATCGCCCACGCGCGGCTTGACACCGAGGAGTGCGATCGCCGCTTCAAGGATGGCTGCACCCCGGCGGGCCACGGCATCCTCGGGGTGAGTGCGTAGGTGCGTACGGCCGAGATTCAAAGCGTGCGCCATCGTCGCGGGCCCGTGGTGCGCGGCGCGAAGCAGCTCGAGAGCAAGCCCGAACCGGTCGTGCTGCGCGGGCGCATCAACCAGCTCGAGAGCGCGCCGCCAGACCAGCTGGGCTCGTTCCGGGGCTCGCCCAGCGGGCGCCAGGGTCCCCGTACGACGGTGCCCGGTGGCGGTGGGTGCTTCGTCCAAGTCAACGGGCACGACGCCCTCCGATCGGCGGGTCGCTGTCCGACGTGACAGGCCCACGCTCCCTTTGGCCCAAAAGAGCGAGCCGGCAGGGCGGACACAACCACCACTCAGGCAGGGCGACCCGGTCGAGCGTGGGGTCGCCCGGCCACATCGCCCTGCACCGCCCGCACTGGCGAGGGGCCACCGTGAGCTCGCCCTCGCCTGGTCGCGGCAACTCGCCGGTCAACATGCTCAGGCGGTGACCGAGGCTGCCTCGACGGCCTCTGCCACGCTCCCCACGTGGGTGACCTCGACCTTGTGGGGCTTGGCCTGCTCTGCCACCGGGATGGTGATCGTGAGCACGCCCTCGTGATAGAGGGCACTGATGTTGTCGCGGTCCAGGCTCTCCCCCAGGAACAGCTGACGGCTGAACTGGCCGTGGGCCCGCTCCACCACCTGGATCTCGTCACCTTCGGCCACTTCCGGCGTGCGCGTCGCCCGCACCGTGAGGACGTCCCTCTCGACGGTCAGATCGATCGAGCCGGGATCGGCGCCGGGCAGGTCGAGATGGACCTTGAACTCGTTACCCCGGCGGTAGGCGTCTACCGGCGCCTGGCGAACACGGCGTCCGCTGAGCAACTCCTCGGCGATCCGGTCGAACTCGCGAAACGGTTCGAATCGCATCAACATGGTCGGATCCTTTCGTTGACCTTCGAGCCGCGGGCTGTCTGCGACCGCCCATACGCCGGAGGTCTACGAGAGATCGTAGTCTAGTTCTCCAGCACTAGCAATTTACTTCTAGAATTTCGGCTAGTCTTCAAGGTGATGACGAAGTGGAGCTTCCTCACCAACCATGCCCAGGTGCTGCTCTGTATTGCCCACGACCCCGGGGTGCGGCTGCGTGACATCGCCACGACGGTAGGCATCACCGAGCGCAGCGCCTACGGGATCGTGACCGACCTGAGCGCCGCGGGTTACGTCGTAAAGGGGAAGGATGCCGACGGCCGTCGCAACCGCTACGAGATCCAGACCCATCTCCCGCTACCAGAACCGATCGGCCAGGAACGAACGATCGGTGAGGTCTTGAACGTACTCGTCGACAGCAAGACCACCAAAGCGGCCCGACGAACGCGAGGTTGAGCCCGGGGACGGCCCACGCATCGCGACCTAGCGGACCAGGTCCAACAGGCCGGTCTGTGGCAACGAGGCGGATCATCCCGTCTCAGGACGAGATGTCGTGCTCGCTCGCCTCGAAGTTGACGCCCGCGGTCTCGACGACACTTGCGTCGCGTCCGGGGGCAGCCTGCCAGCCCCAGTACATGTTGGTGTGGGCTATCACCTTGTCGGCCGGTGGCAGACCGTACCGGGAGAAGTCCTCGGTGGTGTGGGCGTCGCTTACCAGGATCGTGTCGTAGCCGCGCGTGAAGGCGCCGTGGATCGTCGCGCGGATGCAGGCGTCGGTTTGCGCGCCGGTGACAACGAGCCGACCCACACCCCTCTGCGCGAGCTCGGCTTCCAAGGTGGTGTCCTCGAAGGAGTCGCCGTACCTCTTGTGCACCACCGGCTCGCACCCCTGACGCTGCAGCTCCGGCACGTACCGCCAGCCGTCGCTGTTCTCAGGAAGGTGATCATCGGAGTGCTGAACCCAGATCACCGGGACCTGCCGGGCCCGGGCGCTGTCGATCAAGGTGTTGATGTTCGCGATCACCTCATCGCGGCGGTGGGTGTTGGCCACAACGGCGTTCTGCACATCGACCACCAGCAGGGCGGTGTTGGGACGGTCTCGCAGGCTGGTCATGCTCGTTCCTCGGCTCGTCGACCGCTCATCGTCAATGGAGTACCTATCACGCCTACCAGGAGCGAGTCGTCCACTGCGATCGTCAGCCCTCGAGCGCGGCCAGGATCAGGCTCCAAGACGCCAAGCCGTGCTCGCACCAGGCATCTGGCGCCACAAGGCACTCGTCAGGGCAACGGGACACCCCGTCGGCTTCCCACTCCGCCAGGGTCTCCGCGTCGGGTGGCGCCCAGCCACTGTTGGTCTCGAACCATCCGTGGGCGTTGCGGATCGCCCCGGCCTTGGTCATGGCCACTTCGGCATCATGTCCGACCACGTCATGGATAGGCACCTTGTGGAGGTATCGGTCGCCGACGCAGGCCGCCTGTATCCGGGCCTGGCTGGACGAGTCAGCCCTCAGCGATCCGGGTGGCGATCTGGAAGACGTTTCCGAACCGATCGCGCACCATCGCCCGTCGGTCGCCGTATGGGGTGTCGAGTGGTTTCTCCAACGTCGTGGCCCCGCCGCGAATCGCCCGTTGGTAGACCTCGTCTGCGTCATCGACGTAGACGTAGAGGAAGGCAGGGAAGGCATCGCGTCCGCCACTGGTGGACGACACCATGATGAGCGAGTCACCGATTCGCAGCTCGGCGGGGCGGCCGGGGTCGACGGCTCCCGTCGCGCCGAACACCGCCCGGAGAAACCCGACCTGGGCGTCGACGTCGTCGACGACGATACGAGGTGTGACCGACCGATACCCACCCGGGTCGGAGGTGTCAGGCATGCCGACTTCTTCTCCGCTCCGCCCTCTTGGTTCGCGGATTGACTTCCGCCGGCCTCAGCCAACCGGCAAAGAAGCTGGCCGTCCGCCCTGTCCCGCGACACAGCAAGTCGTGGAGGTGATGGGACTCGAACCCACGGCCTCGACATTGCGAACGTCGCGCTCTACCAACTGAGCTACACCCCCGCTGCGGAGGTCATCGTAGTGCCGGCCGGAGATCAGGCCTGCTGGGTGCTCTCGATGGCCCGCTGCAGCCGAGCTTGCAGAACGGTGGTCGTGACGTCGGCCCGGCTGCGCTCGAGCACGGCCCGCAGGGCGTCCGACGCCCTCCTCAGCCCGCCCGTGAGCGCGTCGGGGTAGTCGATGGTGACGAGGAGGTCGTACACGTCCTCCATGGCCACGAGAAGGTGCTCGCCCCGGTCGAGCTCGCCTGCACGCAGCCGGTCCAGGAGATGGCGGCGAAGCTCGGAGGCGGCCTCGGCCAGCCCGTTGAGCCATGCCGCGAGGCCCACGCCGATCTCCTGGTGATCGGGGAGAGGGTCGCCGGCAACCAGGGCCACGGTGAGAAGGGCCTCGGCGTACTCCTTCTCGGCGTCGTGCAGGAAGCCGGCGAAGGCGACGTGCGGGTGCGGCCTCAGCGCGTCCTGGGCCTCGCCCAGGGCGGCGTGGGCGTCGGCCACCAGCTCCCTGGCGGTGCCTGGTTCGAGACGGTGCACGGCCCTGATGGCCCGTCCGCAGGCGCGGACCGTCCTCCGGCAGGCGGCCAGGGCCACCTCGCGGGCGCGGTGGGCGGCGTCCAGCTCGGCCCGCAGGGGCTCGGCCAGGGCGAAGAGCTCCTCGCTGCGTTGGGAGCCGCTGGTGACGGGCCCCTTTCCGGCGCCCGGGCCCCGACTGGCCACGGCCGCCCGCTAGTTGGCGGACCGGCGCAGCAGGAGTGCGGGTTCCTGGGCCTGGGGTGGGGGCAGGAAGCGCAACTTCATCTCCCTCTCGGCCGCCAGGTTGCGCAGGTGGATGAGCACGGCCACGTAGGCGGCGAGGAGCAGACCCAGCCCCGCGGCCAGGGCCCACAGGACATGCAGGCCGGGAAGGGCGCCGAGGCCGGCGCAGCCCAACGTGCCGCCCACCAGCACGACGAACACGTCGCGCCGGCGTCTCAGCGTGCGCTGGCGTCGCAGGGCGGCGGTCGTCGTCCGCCTGGTGATGACAGCCGTGGCACCCCGCACCACGGAGCCGGGCGAGCCGGCGGAGGGGGGGTTCACCGGGGCTCGGGGACGCTCAGGAGCCAGGCGGTATGCGGCGGGGACGGTCCGGGGACCTGTGCGCTGGAGTATCCGCAGCTGCCTGCGGAAGTCTCCGATGGAGTCGCCGAGTCTGGCCTCGGCCTGTCTGCGCCAGAAGGAGGGCACGAGCACCAGGGCCCATACGACAGCCAGGAACAGCAACACCAAGATGGTCACCCCTCGACCTACCTTTGCTTGTCGCGGAACGTAGCGTCGGCCGGGTCGAGACGGGTGGATGCGGCGGTGGGGCAGACGGAATGGGCGGTTCTTACTACGCCTCCGCGGCCGGGGTCCATAGCCTGCGACCGCCCGATTCGCTAGCGAACAGCTAGCGAAGGAGGACCCGTAGCTAAGGGCGCAGCCAGGGGGCTAGAAGGCCGGTGCGGCGCCGTCGGTGGTGCCACTACGGCGCCACGTCCCCGCCTTGCCGCCCATCTTCTCCCACAGGGCGAGCTCTCCGATCGTCATGGACCGGTCGCTCGACTTGCACATGTCGTAGATGGTGAGCGCGGCCACGGCGCAGGCCGTCATGGCCTCCATCTCCACGCCCGTGCGGTCGACCGTCTCGACCTGGGACTCCACCTCCACGAAGTCGTCGCCGATGGTGAAGTTCACGTAGACCGACCCGATCGTCAGCTGGTGGCACAGGGGGATGAGGTCGGGCGTGCGCTTGGCCGCCTGGATTCCCGCGACCCGGGCCACGCCCAGGACGTCGCCCTTGGTAACTGCGTTGCTGGCCACCTTCGCCGTGGTCTCGGGCGCCATGAAGACCTTGCACCGGGCCAGGGCACGGCGGTGGGTGGGCTCCTTGGGCGTGACGTCGACCATGCGGGCGCGGCCGAGAGGGTCGAGGTGGGTGAGGCCGCGGTCGGACATGGCGCAAGTCTAGAGAAGGCTCCGGACGCCCGCCCCGGGGACCGGACCCGCCCCCCGGGGCAGCCGGGGCCGGGATCAGCCCCCGATCTGGCTCATGCTGCGGGCGGGGCGGACGAAGCTGACCTTGCCGATGCTGTGCCCGGCCCACTTGCGCCCGACCTCGTCCACGATGGCGGCGGCGAGGTCGTCGTCGCTGCCTCCGCTGCGCAGCACCGTCCTCAGGTCGGCCTCGCGTACCGCGAACAGGCAGCTGCGGAACTGGCCCTCGGCCGTGAGGCGGACCCGGTCGCAGCTGGCACAGAAGGGCTGGGTGACGCTGGCGATGACGCCGATCTCCCCCGCTCCGTCCCGATAGCGCCAGCGGGCCGCGGGCTCGGGTCCCCGCCAGGCGGGCTCGAGCGGGAAGACGGCGTCGATGGCGTCCACGATCTCCTGGGCAGGCACGACCTGGTCCTTGGTCCAGCCGCCGTCGGCGTCCAGGGGCATGAACTCGATGAACCTGGGCTGCACGCCCTTGTCCCGACCGAAGGCGGCGATGTCCACCACCTCGTCGTCGTTCACGCCCCGGATGATCACGGCGTTCACCTTGACGGGGTCGAACCCCGCGTCCACGGCGGCGTCGATGCCGTCGAGAACGCGCCCCAGCGCGTCGCGTCGGGTCATCTCGGCGAAGCGCTCGGGGCGGAGCGAGTCGCAGGAGATGTTGATGCGGCCGAGCCCGGCCCGGCGCAGCTTGTCCGCCAGCAGACCCAGCGTGGCTCCGTTGGTCGTCATGGCCAGGTCGACACCCAAGCCCGCCAGCATCTCGACCAGCACGGGCAGGTCGGCCCGCACCGTGGGCTCCCCTCCGGTCAGGCGAACGGATTCCAGGCCGAAGCGCTCGACCATCAGTCGCGCCACGCGGGTGATCTCCTCGAAGGAGAGCAGCTGGTCACGGGGCAGCCACTGCAGGCCCTCTGCCGGCATGCAGTAGGTGCAGCGGAACGAGCAGCGGTCGGTGACCGAGATGCGCAGATCGCGAACCACGCGGCCGAAGGAGTCGACCAGCGGCGGGGAAGAGGTCACCCGTTCACGATACCCGGGTGGGCGGGAGCGCCATTCGGGCCCGTGCTCGGCCCGCTCCCTCACGTGAGGAGCATCGCCTCCACCGTCGCCCCCGCTTCCACCCCGGGACCATCGGGCAGCACCACCAGGGCGTTGGCCAGGGCCATGGCCCTGAGCAGGTGCGAGGCCTGCCCTCCGGAGGACCGGACGTGGACGCGACCGTCGTCACCGGTCTGGGCCACGGCCCGTACGAAGTGCACCTTGCCGTCGGTCTCGCGACGGAGATTCTCGTCGGCCAGCGCCCGCACCCTGGGCCGGTCGATCCGGGGGTGGCCCATCATGCGCAGCAGCCCGGGTCGGGCGAAGAGCTCGAAGCTGACCATGGAGGAGACGGGATTGCCGGGAAGCCCGAACACGGGCGTGCCGCCCACGGTGCCGAAGGCGAAGGGCTTGGCCGGGCGGATGGCGACCTGCATCCAGCGCATGGTCCCCTGGCTCAGCTCGTCGAGGACGGCCTTCACGTAGTCGAAGTCGCCCACGCTGACGCCGCCGCTGGTCACGATGGCGTCGCACCCCTCCAGCCCCCGCTCGACGGCGGCGCCGATGACAGCGGGGTCGTCGCGGGCGATGCCCAGGTCGATGACCTCGAACCCCGACGAGCGGGCCAGGGCCAGAAGGGCCGGGCGGTTGGCGTCGCGGATCTGGCCCGGGCGCAGGGGAGCGGAGCCCTCTACCAGCTCGTCGCCGGTGGACAGCACGCCCACACGCGCCCGGCGCACGACCTCGACCCGGTCCAGGCCCACGCTGGCCAGCACCCCGACGTGACCGGGCCCGAGCACCGTGCCCGGACCGAACACCTCCGCCCCGGCGGCGAGGTCGTCCCCGGCCCGGCGCACGTGGTCTCCGGGCCGAGCCTCGGCTTCGACGAGCACGGCCGAACCGTCCTCCGTGGGCCGGGTCCGCTCCACCATCACGATGGCGTCGGCGCCGGGCGGCAGGGGGGCGCCGGTCATGATCCGCACCGCGCATCCGGGGCGCACCTCGACGTCGGGCGCGGCGCCGGCGGCCAGCGTGCCCGACACCTGGAGCTTGACCGGGGCGTCCGGCCCGGCAGCGGCGGTGTCCTCGCTTCTCACCGCGTAGCCGTCCATGGCCGTGTTGTCGAAGGGCGGCACGGGACCGGCGGCGCGCACGGCCACCGAGGTGGCGCAACCCACGGCCTCGGACAGGGGGACCGGGACCGAGGCCAGCGGCCTGCACGCGGCCAGAACCAGGGCCCTGGCCTCTTCCAAGGGGATCACGGGCCCGCCCCTACGACTCCCCCGTCCCGCCGCCGCGGCCCAGGAGGTCGTCCAGGAACCTGCGCAGCTCCGGGCCCAGGTCGGGCCTCTCCAATGCCAGCTCCACCGTGGCCCGCAGGTAGTCGAGCTTGTTGCCCGTGTCGTAACGGCCCCCCTCGAAGATCTGGCCGTAGACCCCTTCCTCGAGGAGCAGACCGATGGCGTCGGTGAGCTGGATCTCGCCCCCCCTTCCCGGCTGCACCCGCTCCAGGGCCCCGAAGATGGAGGGGGTGAACACGTAGCGCCCGATGACGGCCAGGTTGGACGGCGCCTCCTCCGGCGACGGCTTCTCCACGATGTCGAGGACCTTCACCACGCGCGGCTCGACCGCCTCGGGGCGCACGCAGCCGTAGCTGCCCACCTCGGCCGGCTGCACGGGCTTGAGCGCGATCACGGAGCGACCGAGGCGCTCGTAGGCGGCGAGCATGTCCTCCAGGGCGTGGACCCGCTCGGCCATGATGTCGTCTCCCAGGAGCACGGCGAAGGGGGCGTCGCCCACGTGGTCCCGGGCCACGGAGACAGCGTGCCCCAGGCCCTTGGGCTCGCCCTGGCGGATGTAGTGGATGTCGGCCATCTCGGCGATGGCCCGGACCTCCTTCAGCTCGTCGTGCTTGCCCGCCTTCTCCAGGTAGAACTCCAGCTCGAAGGAGCGGTCGAAGTGGTCCTCCAGGCTGCGCTTGTTGCGGCCGGTGATGATGAGGATGTCGCGGATGCCGGCGCGCACCGCCTCCTCCACCACGTACTGGATGGCGGGCTTGTCTACGAGGGGCAGCATCTCCTTGGGCTGGGCCTTGGTGGCGGGGAGGAAACGCGTGCCCAGACCGGCAGCGGGGATGACCGCCTTGGCGACCGGGCTCGTCACGGCCCCGGTTCTATCTCAAACCACGTCCCCGGCCGCCCCGGCCCCAGCAGTCCCTCGCGGCCGCGGGCCAGACGGCCCAGGTTGGAGGCGTGGCGGACGAGCACCAGCGCCGCGACCAGGGCGAAGCCGGCGACCTCGGTTGCGTCCCGGCCCAGCGCGGCCGCGAGCACGGGCGCGGCCAGGGCCGAGGCCAGGGAGGCCGGCGAGGCCCGCCTCGACAGGCGCACCACCAGGAACCACAGCACGGCCGTGATGGCCACGACGGGGGGGTCGACCACGGCGACGAGGCCCACCGAGGTGGCCACGCCCCGGCCGCCGCGGAGGCGCCGCTGGGGCGGGAAGCAGTGACCCACCACGGCCGCGGCCCCGGCGGCCAGCGCGAGGCGGTGCCCGCCCACCAGAAGGCCGGCCGCCGCGGGCAGGGCCCCCTTGACCACGTCGCCCGCGAACACCACCAGCCCGGGGCCCGGGCCGGCGATGCGGTAGACGTTGGTGGCGCCGGGGTTGCCCGAGCCTTCGGCGGTCACGTCCCGCCCCGACCGGCGGGCCACCAGCCGGGCCGTGGGGAACGTCCCGATCAGAAAGCCGCAGGCGACGACGAGCGCGGGGACCACGGAGCAATGCTAGGGAGGCCGGCAGCGGGTAGAGTTAGCACTCAAGGTTCGCGAGTGCCAGCCCGGGCAGGTGCCGGGCCTGGGTGAGTCCGCTCGGAGGGCGCCAGAGAGATGCCGACCTACGAGTACGTCTGCAAGCAGTGCGGGGAGCACGTCGAGGTGGTGCAGTCCTTCAAGGACGAACCGCTCACCATGTGCCCGCATTGCGGCGGAACCCTGCGCAAGGTCTTCGGCTCGATCGGGATCAGCTTCAAGGGCAGCGGCTTCTACCGCACCGACAGCCGACCGGCCCGCTCCGAGTCCTCCCGATCCGGTGACGGGTCCAAGTCGGCCTCGGGCGACTCGGGCAAGTCGTCCGGGTCGAAGGCGTCGGGCTCCTCGGGCTCCTCGGGCTCGGGCGGCTCCTCGGGCTCTTCGGGCTCGGGCGGCTCCTCGGGCTCCTCGGGCTCGGGCGGCTCCTCGGGCTCGGGCGGCTCCAAGGCCGAAGCGGGCTAGCGGGCAGTAGCGTCCGCCGGCGGTGGCCGGGCCACAGGCGGAGATCGGGGTCTTGGGCGGGAGCGGCTTCTACGAGTTCCTCCCCGACTTCACCTCGCTGACCGTGCACACCCCCTACGGAGCGCCGTCGGCACCGGTGGCCGTGGGCGAGGTGGGGGGCCGGCGGGTGGCCTTCCTCCCCCGCCACGGCCTGCACCACGAGCTGCCCCCCCACCGCATCAACTACCGGGCCAACTTGTGGGCCATGCGGGAGCTGGGGGTGCGCCGCATCGTCGGGCCCTGCGCGGCCGGGAGCCTGCAGCCCCACGTGCACCCGGGCGAGATGGTGGTCTGCGACCAGCTCGTGGACCGCACCTGGGGCCGGTCGGACACCTTCTTCGACGGCGCCGTGGTGGGCCACACCGCCTTCGCCGATCCCTACTGCCCCGAGCTGGCCGCGGTGCTGGTCGACGGGGCCGGACGCGCCGGGGTGAGCGTCCACCCCCGAGGGACGGTGGTCGTCGTCCAGGGCCCGCGCTTTTCGACCCGGGCCGAGTCGGGCTGGTACCGGGCCTCGGGCTGGGAAGTGGTGAACATGACCCAGTACCCCGAGGCCGCGCTGGCCCGTGAGCTGGGGATGTGCTTCGCGGGCCTGGCCCTGGTCACCGACTACGACACCGGGCTGGAGGGGGTGGAGGGCATCGAGGCCGTCACCATGGACGCCGTCTTCGAGATGCTGCGGGCCAACGTGGCCCGCACCCGCGACCTCCTCTTCGCCGCCATACCGGCCATCCCCGCCCGGCCCGGGTGCCGCTGTCACGAGGGGCTGGCCGCGGGGCCGCTGGGGCCCTGAGGCCCGGGCTCGGAGCGGGCTCGCTAGGTACCGCCCAGGCTGACGTCGGCGATGGCCACCGTCGAGCCCGCGGCGGAGGACGGGAGAAACTCGAGGTCGTCGGCCACGGCAACCACCCGCTGCAGCATGCGCTGCAGGGTGGAGGCGATGGTGACCTCGCGCACCGGTTCGGCCAGCTCGCCGCCGCGGACCATCAAGCCCTCGGCGCCCACCGAGAAGTCCCCGCTTATGGGGTTCACGCCCGAGTGCACGCCGCTCACGGCCTGGACGAAAAGGCCCTGGCCCACCAGGGCCAGCACCTCCTGGGGCGAGTGCGGGCCCGGGGGCAGGGCCAGGGCCCGGCAGCCCACGTGCGGCGTGCCCTTGAAGCCGCCGCGCAGGGCCGAGCCCGTGGATGCGCTCCCGGCCCGGCGGGCCGAGTACGAGTCCCACAGGAAGCCCTGGAGGACGCCGTCCGCGAGCAGCACGTTGCGCCGGCAGGCCAGTCCCTCCCCGTCGTGGGTCGAGGCCCGGTAGGCGCGGGGATCGGTCGGGTCCTCCACCAGGGTGAGGGCGGGCACCCCGACCTGCTCGCCGAGCCGGTCGGCGAAGAGCGAGCGCCCCTTGAGCACGGCCTCGCCCGAAAGGGTGCCACCCAGGATGGAGAGCAGCGTCGCCGTCACCCGGGGATCGAGCACCACGGTGACGCGGGCCGAGGGGGCCTTGCGCGACCCGAGCAGGCGCGTGGCCCGCTCCACGGCGTCCACCGCAGCCCGCTCGACGTCCAGGTCGGCCAGGTCGCGACCGACGGACAACCCGTAGCCCGTCTGGGTCTCTCCCCTCTCCTCGGCCAGGGCCATGGCGGCCAGGTTGCAGGCCGTGCGCCGGGACGACACGGCGATGCCGGCCGTGCTGGCCACGGCCGCCTCCACCTGGGCGTCGGCGTACTCGGCCACCCGCACACCCCTGACCCTGGGGTCGGCGGCCCGCACCCGGCGCTCGAGCTCGAGGGCCAGCTCCACCTTGCGGGCCGAGCTCACGCCGGCCAGACCGTCCCGCCACAGCTCGAGCGCCGCCGCCTCCACCCCGTCGGGCTGGGCCAGGCCCACGTGCTCGTCGGGCGTGGCGAAGGCGGCGTTGTCCCTGGCCTCGGCCAGCGTCTCTTCCAGGACCGCCTCGTCGAGAGAGCCGGCGTAGGCGAAGCCCTGGCGGTTGCCGGTCACGACCCTGATCCCGGCTCCGGCCGAGTCGGCCGAGGACAGCGACTCCACCTCGCCCTCGTAGGCGCGCACCTCGACCTCGCGGGCCGAGCTCACGTAGGCCTCGACCTGTTCGCCATCCCTGGCCCAGCCCACCACCCGCCGGGCCAGGTCGAGGAGCTCGGGCCGGGACTCAGCCACCAGCCGTTCCCCCCACTGTCATCTGCGTGACCCGCAGCGTGGGCTGGCCGCAGCCCACGGGCACGCTCTGACCGTCCTTGCCGCAGGTGCCGGGGATGGTGGAGAAGTCGTTCCCCACGGCGTCGATGTGGCGGAGCACGTCGGGGCCGTTGCCGATGAGGTTGGCGTCCCGGAGGGGCTCGGTCACCCGGCCGTGCTCGATCAGGTAGGCCTCGGTCATCCCGAACACGAAGTCGCCCGTGGCCGTGTTGACCTGGCCGCCCCCGAGCTGGGCCACGTAGATGCCGTGGGGGGTCTGGCGCACGATCTCGTCGGGGTCCTCGGTCCCGTTCACCAGGTAGGTGTTGGTCATCCTGACCATGGGCAGGTGCTGATAGCTCTCCCGCCTGCCGTTGCCCGAGGACTCACGGCCCTCCTTGCGGGCCCGCAGCAGGTCCCACATGTAGTCGGTGAGGACACCGTCGTTGATGAGGACGTTGCGCCCGGTGGGCCTGCCCTCGTCGTCGACGGCGAAGGTGCCCCAGTCGTCTCCCAGGGTGCCGTCGTCCACCATGGTGACGAGGGGGCTGGCCACCTGATCGCCCACGCGGCCGGCGTAGACGGAGCTGGCTTTCTTCACCAGGTCGGCCTCCAGGCCGTGGCCGCAGGCCTCGTGGATCATCATGCCGCCGCTCCCGCTGGCCACCACCACGGGGACCACGCCGCTGGGCGCGGGCCGGGCCGAAAGCTTGGTGAGCGCGCGGCGGGCGGCCCGGCGGGCCAGGTCCTCCACCTCGACCCGGTCGAAGAGCTCGAAGCCCACGGTGAGGGCGGCCGTCTGGTAGCCGGTCTGCAGGCCGGTGTCGCCGGCGGCGACGCAGCTGACGGAGAAGCGGGTGCGGACCTGGTCGTCCTCGGCCAGCACCCCGTCGCTGTTGGCGACCAGGATGCGCCTGCGGCTGTCGCTGTAGCCCACCGTGACCTGGCGGATGGCGCCG
Source organism: Actinomycetota bacterium (assembly GCA_005884125.1). Classification (GTDB taxonomy): domain Bacteria; phylum Actinomycetota; class Acidimicrobiia; order Acidimicrobiales; family AC-35; genus AC-35. Next base: position 95,851 of record VAXP01000119.1, read on the forward strand.
CCTGCACCCCGGGCGGCGTCGTCGGCCCGGGCCAGGAGCTCGACCTTGCCCGCCTTGGCCACCGTCTCGGGCGGCACCGCGGCCGGGCGGGACCGCACCGGGCGTCGGGTGAGGGCCACCTCTCTCACGCCTCCGCCGCCGCCCCTGGCCGCGGCGGCCGCGGCCTCGGCCGCCTGGCGCAGGCCGGACTCGGACAGCTCGGCGGTGTGGGCGAAGCCGGTGGTGTCGCCCACCACCACGCGCACCCCTGCGCCCCGGTCGCGACCCGAGCTCACCTGCTCGACCCGCCCGTCGTCGAGGGCAGCCGAGACGCCCCGGCGATCCTCCACGAACAGCTCGGCGAAATCGCCGCCCGTGAGCAGAGCGGCACCGAGCACGCGCCGGACCACGGCCTCTTCGATCATGGCGCTCCTCCCGCAGGGGTGCGTTCTGCCGTGAACGCAACCGGGCGACGTATGGTACCGGCGTGGGACTTGAACCGGGGCTGGTGGGGAAGGCGACGTTGACCGTCGCCCAGGAGGACACCGCCATCGCCCTGGGTTCGGGTGACGTTCCCGTTCTCGGCACCCCGCGGCTGGTGGCGCTGTGCGAACAGGCGGCGTGCAGCGCGGTGGAGGGGAGGATGGCGCCGGGAACCACCACCGTGGGCATGCGCGTCCAGTTCGACCACATGGCGCCCACGGCCGTGGGTGGCGTGGTCAGCGCCGAGGCGACGCTCGAGAGGGTCGAGGGGCGCCGCCTCACCTTCACCGTGTCGGCCAGCGACAACGGCGGGCTGGTGGGCGCGGGAAAGCTGACGCGCGTGGTGGTCGAGCTGGAGCGCTTCTTGAAGAGGAGCCTCTAGCGCCCGTGCCGGCCGGCGCGGCCTGGGGCCGGCTCAGGCCAGGTTGGACGAGCGGGGGTAGGCCACCGAGGGGTCGGTGAGCACGTTGACCAGGTAGGGCACGCCCGAGGCGAAGGCCCGGTCCAGGGCGGGGCCCAGCTCCCCCGGGCGCTCGACGACCTCGCCCGCGCCGCCCAGGGCCCGGACCACCTCGTCGTAGCGACAGCCGGGCTGCAGGTCGGCGGCCACGTCGTAGCCGTAGAGGGCCTGCATGGGGTGCTTCTCCAGGCCCCATATGCCGTTGTTGCCCACCACCATCACCACCGGCAGGTGATGGCGCACCAGCGTGTCGACGTCCATGCCGCAAAAGCCGATGGCCCCGTCACCCAGGCAGGCCACGACCTGGCGCCCGGGATGGACGACGGCGGCCGCGGCTGCGTAGCCCATGCCCGTTCCCAGGCATCCGTAGGGTCCGGGGTCGAGCCAGCAGCCGGGCCGGTAGGAGTCGATGAGCTTGCCCGCGTAGGACACGAAGTCGCCGCCGTCTCCGATCACGACCGCGTCACGTGCCAGCTTGCGGCGCAGCTCGCCGTAGACGCGAGCGGGGTGGAGGGGCGAGGTGTCGGCCTCGAGCTCCGCCCGCTCCCCGTCCCGGCGGGCCTTCTCCTCGGCCCCCAGCTCGGCTATCCACGGCTCGTGATCGGCCCGCGGTCCCGACCACGACGCCAACCCCTTGAGGATGGCGCCCAGGTCGCCGGCCGGCGACGCGGCCGTCTCCACCCGGGCCGAGCGCTGCTCGACGCTGTCGACGATGTGGACCACGGCGGCCGACCCGAAGTGGCCGAACGACAGGCGGAAGTCGAGGGGCGTTCCCACGACCACCACCACGTCGGCCTCGCGCAGCTTCGAACGGGTGCGGGCGAAGGCCAGCTCGTGGTCGGCGGGGAGGCAACCCCGGCCCAGGCCATTGACGAATGTGGGGACACGCAGCTCCTCCACGCAGCTCCGCAGCGCCTCCCACGCCCCGTCCCACCACACGTCGCCCCCGGCGACCAGGGCGGGCCTGGAAGCGCCGGCGATCAGGGCGGCCGCCCTTTCCACCTCGTCGGGGTCGGGCTCCGCTCCCCTGGGGGTGGCGACGGGCTGCTCGTCCGACTCGCCGTGGGCGAACACGACGTCGAGGGGGAAGTCGACGAACACCGGACCCCGGTGGGGAGTGAGCGCCGTCGCGACCGCCTCGGCCACCAGCTTGGGGATGTCGCCCGTCGAGGTGGCCGTGGTCGCCAGCTTGGTGACCGACGCCACGATCGGGACATGGTCGAGCTCCTGGAGCGAGCCCGAGCCCCAGCGGCTCTGGGGGGCCCGACCGGCCAGCACCACCAGGGGCGAGCCGTTCATGTGGGCGGTGGTGATGGCGCTCACGCCGTTGGTCACACCCGGCCCGGCCGTGAGCACGGCCACCCCGGGACCCCGCGTCAGCTTGGCCATGGCCTCGGCCGCGAACGTGGCCGTCTGCTCGTGGCGAACGTCGACTATGCGGACGTCGCGCTTCACGCAGGCGTCGAGGAAGGGGAAGATGTGGCCGCCCGAGAGGGTGAAGACGGTGTTCACGCCCCGGTCCACGAGCGGCGCCAGCGCCAGCTCGCCACCGTGACCCGACAGTCGGGTCATCGAGGGACCCGGCGGCGCACGACTTCGTCGAGAAAGCCCGACAGCGCCTGCCACCAGGGCTCCTGGGCCTCGAACTGGGGCGAGTGGCCGGCGTCTGCGATCAGGGCCAGCCGCGCTCCCGGTATGGCCCGGGCCAGGCCCTGGGCGTCGCCGCGGAAGGGCTCGTCCTGCTCGCCCACGATCACCAGGGTCGGCACCCGCAGGTCGGCCAGGGCGCCCAGGCGGTCCTCCTGGCCCAGCATCTCGTCCACCGTGCCCAGCCACATGTCGGCCGACGCGGCCAGCGTCTTGCCCTCGCAGAACTCCCGGTAGCCGGCCCGCTCGGCCAGGAGGCGCTGGTGGGCCGGCGTGTCCAGCGGTCCTTCCGTCTCCTGCTGGGCCTTGACCAGCGCGGCGGTGCCCCCCTCGGCCACGATGGCCTTGGCCACGTCGATGAGGCCGGCGTCCAGCCCCTTCACGGGACCGTGGCTGGTGTCCATGAGGACGAGGGAGTCGAGGCGCTGGGGACGGGCCAGGGCCACCAGTTGGGCCACCATGCCCCCCATGGAGTGTCCCAACAGGCTGAACCGGGGCCACCCCAGGGCGTCGGCCAGGGCGACCACGTCGGAGGCGAAGGTGGCCAGGCCGTAGGCGTCGGTTCCGGGCGGGGCGTCGCTCTCGCCGTGACCCCGCAGGTCGGGGACCACCGCGTGCCAGCCCCGCTCGGACAGGAGCGGCACCGCCTCGGCGAAGTCCTCCTTGGCGCCGCAGAACCCGTGCACCAGGAGCAGGGGTTGGCCGCCCCCGTCCGCCTCCAGCACCTCCAGGTTCACCTCGCCGGCGCGCACCCTGCGCTTCGGGCCAGCCATGAGCATCAGGTCAGCTTGGCACGGGGGGGGCTGGATCCTCGACCGTGGCCGGCGCGCCGAAGTCGTAGAAGTCGACGGTGAGCACCCCGATGGGGACGTTGTCGGCCGACACGGTCGTGGCACCCGGCCCCGGCCGTCGATCCACACGTCGGCCGGGAACCGGGGCGAGCCCCACCCGGCCGCGGCCCGCAGCTCCGAGGCCAGGGTCGCCGGCCCCCCACCGTCGAGCACCGCGGCGGCGGCCACGTCCAGGTCCAGCGTGAGCTGGTAGCGGATGGTCGACGCCCCCCTCACCTCGGCGCCCCCGTAGGTCGTCACCTCGGTGGCCCCCGCCAGGGCGGCCAGCTCGAGGCCGGCGCCGGGCCTGCGCAGCAGCCCCTCCACGGCCCGGTCCGCGCCCAGGCGCGACACGGCGGCGGCGCCCAGCCCCGGGAGCGTCCCCGGCAGCCAGGGCGCGCCGGCTACCGGGGTGCCGGCGGGAGGCGCACCGGCGGCGGGGGTGCGGACCCAGCCCCGCACCCCGTCGAGCACCAGGTCGACGGGCCTTCCGCCCCCGGCCGCGGCCCGCACCGGGGCCAGCCTCAACCGGGCCCGCACCGCGTCGGGGAGGAACCGCACCACGCCCGAGCCGGCCAGGCGCTCCCCCACCCCGATGTCCACCTTGGCCGTTCCCGCGGCCCTGGTGAGCCCGGGCGCGGCGCCGACCACGGACCGGGGCGCCCCCTTGGGACCCCCGCTGCGGTCCCCGCCGCAGGCCGCCCCCGCCAATGCCACCACTGCCGCGAACAGCACCAAGGCCGTCCGCGGCGCCCGCCTCCTGCCCACGCGCCCACAGCTCGCTGCGGTCACGCGGAGGCCTCCGATGCGACGGTCCAGGACCGGAACGGGGTTACGCTACCCGGGCAGGGAGGAGGCTCGTTTGCGCCTGTTGAAGGCCAGCTGGCCTGTCGTGCGCGTCGTGTTGAGCGTCGTCATGCTGGCGGTGCTGGTGTCGCGCCTGCACGGGCGCAGCAGCGGGTTGCTGGCCATCCGTCGCTCGGGATCCATCGCCCTGGTGGCGGCGGCGTGTGCGGTGACCCTGGTGGGCATCGTCTTGTCGGCCGTGCGCTGGCAGCGGGTCCTGAGCGCGCTGGAGCTGCCCAGCCACATCGGCATCCTGCTGCGCCACTACCTGGCCGGATTGTTCGTGGGCAACTTCCTGCCCTCCACCATCGGCGGGGACGTGCTCAGGGTCAGCCGGCTGGCCGCCGACGACGTGGACACCTCGGCCAGCTTCGCCTCCGTGGTGCTCGAGCGCATGAGCGGATGGATCGTGCTGCCCGTCATGTCGCTGGTCGGCCTGGCCCTCAACCCCAGCCTGTTCCGCCTGGTGCCCGCGAGCAAGGGCGCGGTGGCCATGTGCGCGGCAACCCTGGTCCTGCTCGCCGTCGTGCTCGTCCTGGCCGCCCACCCCAACCTGGGCGGGCGCCTGGCTTCGCGGGAGGGTTGGCTGCGCTTCATGGGGGCCGTGCACCTGGGCCTCGACCGCTTCCGCCGCCAGCCCTGGGCCGCGGTCGAGGTGATCACGGCCGGGTTCGCCTACCAGCTGACCATCGTGCTGGCCGCCTTCATCGGCGGGCACGCCCTGGGCCTCCACGTGGGCTGGACGGCCATGCTGGCCTTCGTCCCCGTGGTGGCCATCGTCCAGGTCCTGCCCATAACGGTGAGCGGGCTGGGGGTGAGGGAAGGGGCGCTCGTGCTCTTCCTCGGCCCGCTGGGCGTGAGCACGAGCAGCGCCATCGCCCTGGGCCTGCTCCTCTACCTGATGAACCTCGTGGTCAGCCTGCTCGGGGCGCCAGCGTTCGCATGGGGCGGACGGTCCCGGCGGGCGGTGGCGTGAAGGCGGCGGCCCCGGCCCCCGACCAGGCGGCCCCGCAGGCCGCGGCGCGCCCGGCGGCGCGGCCGCGCTGGTGGCGGGAGCTGCTGTACATCCTGGCCTTCTACTCCATCTACACCGCCATCAGGAACACTCAGGGATCGGCGTCGGTCTCGGTGGCCCACGCCTTCCGCAACGCCCGCAGCGTGATCGGTCTGGAGCGCACGCTGGCCCTGTTCCACGAGCAGGCCGTCCAGCACTTCTTCCTGGGGCAGGGCTGGCGGCCCTTCCTGTCGTTCTGGGACGTGTTCTACGGCACGGCCCACTTCGTCGTCACCGCCGCCGCCCTCATCTGGATGTTCCGGGCCTTCCCCCGGCGCTACCCCCTGTGGCGCAACACCCTGGCCGTGACCACGGCCCTGGCCCTCATCGGCTTCGCCACCTTCCCGTTGATGCCGCCCCGGCTGCTGGAGACGGTCGACCCCCGCTACCACTTCGTCGACACGCTGCGGGCCGTGGGGGGGCTGTGGTCCTTCGACTCGGGCGCCATGCAGAAGGTCTCCAACCAGTACGCGGCCATGCCCAGCCTCCACTTCGCCTGGGCCCTGTGGTCCACGTGCGTGATCCTCCCGGCCGTGCGCAGCAACTGGCGGAGGGCGCTGGCCATCGCCTACCCCGGCCTCACCCTGTTCGCCATCGTCGTCACCGCCAACCACTACGTCATCGACGCGGTGGGCGGCGCCGTCGCCCTTGGCGTGGGCTTCCTGCTGGGCTCGGCCCTCACCGCCGTCCTCGACCGCAGGAGCCGTCGTCGGCGGGGCGGGGGGCGCGCCGCAGGCGAAGTGCGCGTCCCCCCGGCCGCGGCCGGCCCCGCACCGGGGCCGGTGTCGCCCCGCCCGGCCTGGGAGGCCGGGCCCGCGCCCTCTCCCGCCCCGTCCTCCGCCTCCTCCCCCGCGTCCTGCAGTCGAGCCCGCGGCTGACCAGCCCGCGGCGGCGGGGCGTTCTGCCCGGAGTCACACCCCGGCGCTACCCTGAGTCGCCCCACCCGTTCCGCTTCCTCTTACTGGGAACCCGATGATCCTGGAGACGATCGAGAGCCCCGCCGACCTCCGCGGGCTCTCCTACGCCGAGCTCGACGGGCTGGCCGAGGAGATCCGGGCCTTCGTCGTCCAGGCCGTGCTCAGGACGGGCGGCCACCTCGGCTCCAACCTGGGGGTGGTGGAGCTCACCCTGGCCGTGCACCGCGTCTTCGACTCGCCCCGCGACATCATCGTGTGGGACACCGGCCACCAGGCCTACATACACAAGATCGTGACCGGCCGCCGCGACCGCTTCCCGACCCTGCGCCAGGCGGGCGGGCTGTCGGGCTACCCGTCCCGGCGGGAGTCCGAGCACGACTGGGTCGAGAACAGCCACGCCTCCACCGCCCTCTCCTACGCCCACGGCCTGGCCACCGCGGTGGAGCAGACGGGCGCCGACCGGCGGGTGGTGGCCGTGGTCGGCGACGGGGCCATGACGGGAGGGATGGCCTTCGAGGCCCTCAACAACCTGGGCCACAGCGGCACCCGGGTCGTCATCATCCTCAACGACAACGGCCGCTCCTACGCCCCGACGGTGTCACGCCTCTCGGAGAGCCTGACCCGGCTGCGGCTCAACCCGTCGTACGTGTCGACGCGGACGTGGCTGGAGCAGCTCCTGCGGGAGCTGCCCGCGGTGGGCGGCCTGGCCCAGGCCGGCCTCCAGGGCATCCGGGCCGCGCTGCGGGAGGTGCTCGAGCCCAGGGACTTCTTCGCCGCCCTGGGCGTGCGCCACGTGGGCCCCCTCGACGGCCACGACATCGCGGGCATGGAGCAGGCCCTTGGGGACGCGGCCGAGTACGACGGTCCCATCGTGGTCCACGTCCTCACCCAGAAGGGGCGGGGCTACGGCCCGGCCGAGGACGACGACGTCCAGTGCCTCCACGACTTCAAGGTCCCCGGCGCCACCCCCACCGCCTCCCTCACCGGGTCCGAGTACAAGGAGGCCTTCACCGAGGCCCTGCTGCAGCTGGCCGAGCGCCACCCCCAGGTCGTGGCCATTACCGCGGCCATGCCCGGCCCCACCGGGCTGCTCCCCTTCCAGGAGCGCTTCCCCGAGCGGTTCTTCGACGTGGGCATCGCCGAGCAGCACGCGGTGACCACCGCCGCGGGGATGGCCATGGGCGGCCTCAGGCCGGTGGTGGCCGTGTACTCGACCTTCCTCTCCCGGGCCCTGGACCAGGCCAACCTCGACGTGGGCCTCCACGGCCTGCCCGTGGTCTTCGTCCTGGACCGGGCCGGCATCACCGGCGACGACGGCCCCTCCCACCACGGCGTGCTCGACCTGGCCCTCACCCTCAAGATCCCGGGCATGACCGTGTTCGCCCCCTCCTCGGCCCAGGAGGTGGGCGTCATGCTGAGGGACGCCCTGGACCTGGACGGCCCCGCGTCCATCCGATGGCCCAAGGGGCCGGCCCGCCAGGTCACCGTCGAGCAGGTCGGATCGGGCCTGAAGGCCCGGCGGGCCCACCCCAGGGCGGACGCCGGCTCAGACGCCGGCGAGGGCGGCCGCGACGTGTGCTTGCTGGCCGTGGGCAGGATGCTGGAGGCGGCCGAGCGGGCCGCGGCCGAGCTCGAGGCAGAAGGGGTCGCCACCACCGTCTGGGACGTGCGGGTGGTCAAGCCCCTGGACCCGAGCATGATCGCCGACGCCCGTCGCCACCGGCTGGTGGTGACCGTGGAGGACGGCATCCGCATCGGGGGGGCGGGGTCGTTCATGGCCGACGCCATCGCCTCGCTCGACCCGGGACGGCAGTCGCCCCCGGTGCTGGTGCTGGGCACGCCGCCCGAGTACATCGCCCAGGGCAAGCCCGCGGCCATCCTCGCCTCCCTGGGCCTGGACGGGCCCGGCATCGCCGCATCGGCCCGGGCCACGTTGGGCGCGGCCAGCACCATCCGCCTCGACCTCGACTGAGGCGACGGGCCCGGACCCCGGGCGGTGACGGAAATGGCCCCTCTGGGCCCTCGACCCACGATCGGGGCGTTCCCTACCCTCCATGGGCACCCAACACCCAGGAGGAGACGCATGGCGCATCCCAACGAGGAACTGCTGCGGCGGGCCTACGAGGCCTTCGGCAAGGGGGACATCGACACCGTCCTCGGCGCGTTCGACGACGACATCGTCTGGCACGTGCCCGGTCGCAACCCCATCGCAGGCGACTACAAGGGCAAAGCCGAGGTCACCGCGTTCTTCGGCAAGATCCTCGAGCTGTCCGGCGGCACCTTCAAGCTCGAGGTCCACGACGTGCTGGCCAACGACGAGCACGTAATCGTCCTCTCCCGCCTGACCGGCGAGCGCGCGGGCAAGCGCCTCGACGACAACGCCGTGCACACCTGGCATGTCGAGAACGGCAAGGCCACCGAGTTCTGGGGCGTCTCGCTCGACCCCTACGCCGAAGACGAGTTCTGGAGCTAGTCCACTCCTGGGGCACACGAGCCGCGGCGGGGACAGCCAGCCGACCCGCTCAGCACCGACTCGAACGGACCGACCGACTCCGCAACCACGCCGCCATGGCCGGCGGAGTGGTGCGGAGACGGTCGGTCTGTGTCTATCCCGGAGCTGGATTCAGGCAGAAGGTTCGCTGCCCACGACGCTGACGAAGCTGACGCACTGGCCGGGCGCACCGCCCAGGTTGTGGGTGAGCGCCAGCTTCCGGCCCCGCTCCACCGCCGCGACCCGGCGGGCCTCGGGGGCCTGGCCCCGGAGCTGGAGCCAGCACTCGAAGAGCATGCGCAGCCCCGACGCCCCGATGGGATGGCCGAAGGACTTGAGGCCGCCGTCGGGGTTCACGGCCAGCTCCCCGTCCAGGTCGAAGGTGCCGGCCAGCACCTCCTTCCAGGCGAAGCCACGCTCGGCGAAGCCCAGGTCCTCCATGAGGACGAGCTCGGTGGGCGTGAAGCAGTCGTGCACCTCGGCCATGGCCAGCTCGGCCCGAGGGTCGCTGATGCCGGCCTGGCTGTAGGCGTCCTGGGCCGAGCGCACCACCTCGGTGAAGGTGGTGTAGTCGTAGTCGGGGTCGATGGGCCCGGCCGCGGGGCCGGACACGAAGGACAGCGCCTTCACGTACAGGGGGTTGTCGGTGTAGCGGTGGGCGTCCTCGGCCCGCACGATCACGGCCGCGGCCGAGCCGTCGGAGACGCCCGAGCAGTCGAAGATCCCCAGCTGGCCCGCCACCAGCGGGGAGCAGGCGATCGTCTCCTTCGACACCTCCTTGCGGAACTGGGCCCGCGGGTTGAGAGCGCCGTTGTGGTGGTTCTTCCAGGCGATGCGGGTGAAGACTTCCTTCATCTCGTCGGGGTCCACGCCGTACTTGGCCGCGTAGGCGGGGGCCAGGAGGCTGAACATGGCCGGCGCCGTCAGCGGCGCGGTGGTGCCGTCATTCGGCGGCGCGCTCCCCACCAGGCCCGAGAAGCCGGAGTCCTTGAGCTTCTCCACCCCCACGGCCATGGCCGTGTCGTAGGCGCCCGAGGCCACCGCGTAGCACGCGTTGCGGAAGGCCTCCGAGCCGGTGGCGCACATGTTCTCCAGGCGGGAGACGGGCTTGTAGTCGATCTTCAGCGGCCGCGACAGGGTGAGGCCGCTGATGCCCGAGCCCATGGTGCCCAACCAGAAGGCGTCGATGTCGTCGAGCTTGACCCCGGCCGAGCCCAGGGCCTCGGTGGTGGAATCGACCAGGAGCTCGTCGGTGCCCTTGTGCCAGTGCTCGCCGAAGGGCGTGCACCCCATGCCCACGATGGCCACCCGGTCGCGGATCCCCCTTGACGCCATTGCCTCACGCTCCCTTCTCGACAGCGGCCGCCAGAGGGCGGGCCTTCCAGAAGTAGTTGTGGACGTCGCCCGCGGTGAACAACCGCCGGAACGTCATCTCCACCCGATCTCCCACCTTCACCTTGGTCGGGTCCACGTCGGTCATCTCGCACTGCAGCCGCCCGCCCTGGTCGAAGTCCACCACCACCACGACCACGGGTGGGGACAGCGAGAAGGCGAGCCGGTCGACCGTGAACGTCACGACGGTACCGGGCACGTCGGCCAGGCGCTCGGGGACCATCTGGTCCACGGCGTGGCACTTCACGCACACCCGGGAGGGCGGGAGGTGACGGGCCCCGCAGGCCACGCACCGGCTGGCCGTGAAGGCGAACTTCCAGTCCTCGTGGCGGTGGGACACGGGGGCGGAGGGGGCCTCGGGGTCGGGCCGGCGGGGCGGCTCCCGGCGCAGCTGGCCCCGCCAGGTGAGGAAGGTGGGATACGACACCTGGCCCTGGCCGGAAGCCAGCTGGTCGGCGACCGTCACCCGCCGGCGTCCGTTCTGGTAGGCGGTCAGGGCCTCGGTGGTGCGCCACAGCTGCACGTCGGCGCCGTCGGCCAGGGTGATGACGGCGATGACCTGCCCCGGCCGGGCCCGGTCCATGGTCGCGGCCAGGGCCAGGGGTCCCTGGGCCGTTCCCGTGCTGCCCACCGCCGGGGTCACCTCGTCGGCGACCAGGGCCTCGGCCCGGGCCCCCAGGGAGGCCGACAGCCGGCGGGCGGCGCGCGGGTGGGTGCCGGCCACGATCACGTGGTCCAGCGCCTCGGCCGTGAGCCCGGCCGCCTTCAAGGCGTCGGTGACCGCGGCCTCGGCCAGGGGCAGGTAGGCCTGCTCGCCGAAGCGCTCCTCCCACACGTGGGAGGAGGACTGCCCGGGCAGGCGCCAGCGGTCCAGGAACTCGGCGGTGGCCGAGGCGGCGGCGACGGGCTCGGCCACCACGCCGGGGCCGTCACCCAGGAGCAGGGCGGCGGCGCCGTCCCCGCCCCCCGTCTCGTCTCCGCTGCCGGGGAGCCCGCCCCTGACGTCGGACAGCAGCACCAGGGCCACCCTCCCGGCGCCGGCGGCGTCGAGGCCGGCCCGCAGGGCGCCCACGCCGGAGCGCACGGCCCCGGCCATGTCGACGGCGAGCGCCGCCTGGTCCAGTCCCAGGGCGGCGTGGATAGCCGTGGCGTTGGTCTTGTCGGCGTAGGCGGGATCGGCGGTGGCGAAGTAGACGACCTCGGGTGCCGAGTCGGGCCCGGCCGCGGCCAGCGCCGCCCGTCCCGCCTCCACGGCCATCGACGTGGTGTCTTCGTCGTAGCCGGCCACGGCCCGGGCCCCCGGCCCGGCGGTCGTGCCCAGGGCGGCGCCGATCTCCGAGCGCGCCAGACGGTAGTAAGGCAGGTAGCTGCCGTAGGCCAGGATGCCGGGCATCAGCTTCTCCTCACGGCGGCCCCGGGGTGGGGAGGCCGCGCTTGACCAATCGGTCAAGAGCCTAGCCCGGCCCGCCGGGCCCGTGACCCTCCAGGGGCAGGGCCAGCTCGGGACTGTCGTTGCGCACGTCGTTGACCTCGGGGCCGACGGGGAACATCTCCAGCTCCTCGGCCGCGGTGGGGACGAGCAGGCCGCTCACCACGTCCAGGTCCTCGTTGCCGGGGTCGAGCCAGCCCTCCCAGCGGGCGCGGGAGAGCATCACGGGCATGCGGTCGTGGACCCGGCCCACGAGCTCGTCGGCCTCGGTGGTGATGATGGTGCACGACCTCAGGGGGTGGGCCTCAGGGTCGTCCGGGGGCCGCCACAGGTCCCACAGCCCGGCGAAGGCCATGGGCTCGCCGTCCCTGCGGCGGATGAGGAAGGGCTGGCTCCGGCCCCGGCCCGACGGGCCCCGGCGCCACTCGTAGAAGGCGTCGGCGGGGACGATGCAGCGCCGGCGCTGGAGGGCCCGCTTGTAGGCCGCGCCCGTCCGCAGCTTCTCGACCCGGGCGTTGATCATGCGGTTGCCCACCGAGGGGTCCTTGGCCCAGTTGGGCACCAGCCCCCATCGGAAGGGGCCCAGGCGGCGGGTGCCCGAGGACCGGGACGTGGCCAGGGCCCACACCTTGGTGGTGGGGGCCACGTTCCAGCGGGCCGACGCGGCTTCGCCCGCCTCGTCCTCGTCCACCACCTCGTCGGCGCCGAAGCGCTCGGCCAGCAGGGACGGGGGCGTGGTGGCCACGTAGCGGCCGCACACCCTCCTCGACCCCTCTGCCCCTACCCGGAGGGAGCCGCGCCCATGGCCGCCCGCAGGGTGGCCTCGACCACCGCGGCGCGGTCGGGGCCCCAGGGCAGGGGGAACACGATGGGCACCTCCACCCCGCCCTGAACGTAGGCCTGCACCGTGGCCCGCACGTGGTCGGCGTCGCCCATGACGTCGATGCCGTCCACCATGGCGTCGGACACCGCGGCCACCGCCCCCTCCCGGTCGCGGGCGGCGTGGCGCTCGCGCACCGCGGCCACGGCCTCGCCGTAGCCGGCCTCGATGAAGTTGCGGGCATAGGCGTCGACCACGGCGTAGGAGAACAGGTCGCGCCTCGCCGCCTCGACGCCGTGCTCCCGCTCGCACACGCCGACGTGGACGTAGGCGTACACGGTGGCGTCGCCGCCCTTGCGGACCTGCTCGACCGACCAGGCGACGTGCGAGGCGGGCAGGTAGTTGAGCAGGACACCGTCGGCGATCTCACCGGCCAGGCGGAGCATGCCCTGATTGAGGGCGCCGATGACGATCTTGGGCCGGCGCTCGCCCAGGCGCAGGCCCAGGCGGAAGCCGGAGACCCGGTAGAAGTCGCCCTCGAAGTCGACGCGCTCGCCCGACAGGCACTCCCGCAGCAGCGTCACGAACTCCCGCACCTGGGCCAGGGGGCGCTCGCCGTAGTGGGCGCCGTGCCAGCGCCCGGCCACCACGGGCGAGGAGATGCCGACCCCCAGGATCACCTCCCGCTGCGGGGCCAGGGACTGGAGGGTGCCCCCGGCCATGGCCAGGAGCGGCGGGGTGCGCAGCTGGAGGGCGAGCACCCCGGTGGCCAGGTCCAGGCCGGGGGCGACCTGGGACACCGCCCCCAGGGTGGAGAAGGCCTCCGGCCCCGCCGCCTCGGCCACCCAGAGGGAGCGGTATCCCAGCTCCTGGCCCCGACGGGCCGCCTCCAGGGTGAAGGGCAGGCCCAGGCCCTGGAGGCTGGCCGCGGTGAGGCCGACGGGCACGGGGGCGGGGGGCATCGGGCGGGCACGGTAGCGGACGGCGCCGGCCCGGAGACCCTGGAGGCCGCCCGGGCCGCAGCCCTGCCCGGCCCCGCCACTCTCAGTACGATCTCAGCTACCAACAGTGTCAACGTCCCTAAGGAACGGGCCGGCCGCGCCGTTAGTAAGGAGTGAAAGGCGCCCCACCCCGTGCCGTTGGCACCCGATTGGGCGGAACGCGAGCATGGAGACCATGGACCTGAGGCCGCCGCCCCCCGAGCCGGACACGGCTGAGGCGCGCTCCGACCAGGCCTCCCCTCGCCCCGGCCGCTTCGCCGGCACCCGGGCCATGGGCCGGCCCAAGCTGGGCCAGGTCCTGATCATGCAGGGCTCGGTGACCGAGGACGAGCTGGAGGCGGCCCTGGAGGCCCAGCGGGCCACGGGTGAGCGCATCGGGCGCATCCTCGTGGACGAGGGCGTCATCACCGAGATCCAGCTGGTCCAGGCCCTGGCCGCGGCCTCGGGGGTCGACTTCGTCGACCTGAGCGAGCGCATCCTCGACCCCACCGCGGCCCGGCGCATCCCCGAGCCCTTCGCCCGCCGCAGCAAGGCCGTCCCCATCGCCTGGGAGGACGACCGCCTGGTGGTGGCCATGGTGAACCCGTCGGACGTGTTCACCCTGGACGACCTCCGCACCATGAGCGGCGTCCCCGTCCGCCCCGTCATGGCCGACGAGCGCCAGCTCATGAAGGCCCTGGAGGGCGTGTGGCGGGGCGGCGCCGACGCCGAGGCCATGCTGCAGCTGGCCAGCGACGAGCTGGACGAGGACGACCTACCCGGAGGCGTCGCCGACACCACGGCCGACGCCCCCGTGGTGCAGTTCGTCAACGAGCTTCTGACCCGGGCCGTGCACGAGCGGGCCTCGGACATCCACCTCGAGCCCACGGGCGGGAGCCTGCGGGTGCGCTTCCGCGTGGACGGCGTGACCCACGACGTCATGAACGTGCCCCGCCAGCTCCAGGCCCCGGTGATCTCCCGCCTCAAGATCATGGGCGACATCAACATCGCCGAGCACCGCCTGCCCCAGGACGGTCGGGTGACGATGTCGGTCGAGGGCCGGGCCGTGGACATCCGCATGGTGACGCTGCCCACCGCCTTCGGCGAGGCCTTCGTGCTCCGGCTTCTCGATCGCGACTCGGCCCTGCGTCCCATCTCCGATCTGGGCTTCATGCCCGAGCCCTTCGAGTCCTACACCAAGGCCTACAACGAGCCCTACGGCGCCATCCTCGTCACCGGGCCCACGGGTTCGGGCAAGTCGTCGACCCTCTACGCCACGCTCAACGAGATCAACGACCCCGGTCGCACCATCGTGACGGTCGAGGACCCCATCGAGTACCGCATGCCCGGCATCAAGCAGGTGCAGCTGAACATGAAGGCGGGCCTCACCTTCGCCTCCGCCCTGCGCTCCATCCTGCGGGCCGACCCCGACGTGGTGCTGGTGGGCGAGGTCCGCGACGTGGAGACGGCCCGCATCGCCATCGAGGCCGCCCTCACCGGCCACAAGGTGCTCTCGTCCCTGCACACCAACTCGGCCGCGGCGACGCCCGCCCGCCTGGTGGACATGGGCGTCGAGCCCTACCTGGTCACCTCCGCCCTCAGCTGCGTGCTGGCCCAGCGCCTGGTGCGCCAGCTGTGCAAGTGCCGCGAGCCCATCGAGCCCGAACCCTCCGACCTGGAGCAGGCCGGGTGGCCCGCGGGCGCCCGTCCGGCCGAGGAGCTGCAGGCCCGCTTCTGCCGGGCCGTGGGCTGCGACTTCTGCGGCGGGACCGGATACCGGGGCCGCTTCGCCGTGTTCGAGGTCATGCCCATGAGCCCGGAGATCTGCCAGCTCGTGCTGCGCCGGGCCTCGGCCGGTGAGGTGTCCAAGCTCGCCGTCGAGCAGGGCATGCTGACCATGCGCATGGACGGGCTGCGCAAGGCCGCGGCCGGTCTCACCACCATCGAGGAGGTCCTGCGGGTCATCCCCGCAGGCTGAGCCTCCGCCGAAGGTGTAGCCCCGGGCGTTACCATCCCGGGGACGTGCAGCGATCAGCCGTGAGCGGCCAAGAGTCCCAACATGGGTGGGACGCGCGCCGCCAGGAGCGGGAGCGCACGCCCCGCCACATCCTGCCCCTGGTCTGGGCCGAGGACGCGATGCACTACGCCGTGGCCGCCGTGCTGGTGGCGGTGGCCGCCGTCTTCCTGGTGCACACCGTGGCCGACGCCCTGCGCAGCCACCAGGCCTTCCCGGACGCGGTGCTCTCCCTCATCGAGAGCCTGCTGTTCGTGATCATCGTGCTCGAGCTGTTCACCACGGTGGTGTCGCACTTCCGGGAGGGAGGCTTCCAGCTCAAGCCCTTCCTCATCATCGGCATCGTGTCGGGCGTGCGCCACGTGCTCACGGCCGGAGCCCGCACCGCGCTCGACGCCCACTTCGACAAGATCATGATCGAGCTGGGTGTGAACACCGGGATCGTGGTGGGCCTGGTCGTGGCCCTGGTGCTCGTCCACCGCTCCGAGCGCCCCGGGCTGGGCGGCGGCATCGAGGAGTAGGGCCTCAGGCCACGGCGGCGGCCGTCCAGGCCCGGCGCTCCTCGTCCAGGGGCGCCTCCTCCACCGTCCCCCCCGGGCCGAGCACGACGGTGGCCCTGCGCCCGGCGTCGTAGCGGGGCCAGGCGCCGGTCACGCCGTCGGCGGGCTCGCCCGTGCGGGCGAACGAGAGCCAGGCCTGCTGCATGCGGGCGGCCAGGGCGTCGACCTCGGGGCCGGCGCCGGTGAAGGTGGAGATGCCGGGGTACACGTGGGTGCCCCACACGAAGGGGATCTCCAGCGCGTGGCAGGAGCGCAGGGCCCCGCCGAAGGCGGGCGACTCCCAGGTGAACAGGTAGGCGTGGACGGGCGCGCCCACCCGGGCCTGGGCCTCGGCCAGGCGGATGGCGGGCAGCCGGAACACCAGGTCGGACTGCACGGCCACCCAGAGGTCCCTCGGCGTCACGGGCTGGCCCCGCCCGGCCCGGGCCCCGGTGTAGGTGCGCAGCACCTCGCCCACCTCGGCACCCAGGCGCCCGTTGCCCGCGGCGAGCAGGGCCGAGAGCCGGCGTTGCAGGTGCTCGTCGTCCAGCCTGGCCGCGCCGGGGTCGGCCATGGCGAACATCTCCCACTCGTCGCGGTTGGTGCCGGAGATGGTGGCCACCCCGGCCGACAGCCCCGCGGCGATGGCCTCGCTGGGGTGGCGCTCCAGCACGGCGCCGTCGACCACGGGCTGCAGGGGCAGGCCCTGGGCCATGCCCCGGCGGGCCCACAGGCCCTCCTGGGCCTCGAGCAGGGCGCCCAGGGGGAGGGCCCGGGCCCGCTCCGGCTCCAGCACGTCGCAGCCCGCGGCGTGGAGCACCGACTCGGCCGTGGGCCCGGCCTCGTCCATGGGCAGGGCCGCGGGCGAGCCGCTCTGCATGATGGCCCGGAGGAAGAGCCCGGCCGCGGCGGGCGTCCCCATGAGCGTGCCCACGCTCATGGCCCCGGCCGACTCGCCGAACACCGTCACCTTCCCGGGGTCGCCGCCGAAGGCCTCGACGTTGTCCCTCACCCAGGTGAGGGCGGCGATCTGGTCGAGCAGGCCCCAGTTGCCCGCCGCCCCCGACTCCGGGTCGCGCAGGACGGGGTGGGCCAGGAAGCCGAGGGCGCCCAGGCGGTAGTTGACGGTGACGACGACCACGTCGCCCCCGCCGGCCAGGAAGCGGCCGTTGTAGATGGGAAGGGACCCGGCCCCGGTGAGGAACCCGCCCCCGTGGATCCACACCATCACCGGCCGGGGCGGCGCCGGGGTGGAGGGGGTCCACACGTTGAGGGTGAGGCAGTCCTCGTCCGTCTCCAGGGCCGGCCCGGGCATGATCCGCTCGGTCGCCCCCGGCACCTGGGGGGCGGCGAAGCCGGCCTTGGTCGCGTCCCGCACCCCGGTCCACGCCTGCGGGGGTCGGGGCGCCCGCCAGCGCAGGGGGCCCACCGGTGCCCGGGCGTAGGGGATGCCCCGGAAGACGTGCACGCCGTCTCGCTCCACGCCCTCGATGCGCCCATCCCGAGTCGTGACCGTCGGTCCCACGATCGCACCTCCCAGGGGGCTCGGGGCCCGAGCCCGCGCTCCGCAGGACAGACTACGGCCCAACTTGACCCGCTGGTCAAGCGCCCCCATCATGCGTGGATGCCTCCGGCGAGCCCTGCCGTGGAGGTCGAGCACCTCGTCAAGCGCTTCGGGCCCTTCACGGCCGTGAACGACATCTCCTTCACGGTCGAGCCCGGCGAGCTCTTCGGGTTCCTCGGGCCCAACGGGGCGGGCAAGACCACCACCATCTCCATCCTCTGCACCCTGCTCACCCTCACGGGCGGAAGGGCCACGGTGGCGGGCCACGACGTGAGCGCCGAGCCCGACGCGGTGCGGGCCAGCATCGGCCTGGTCTTCCAGGAGCTGACCCTGGACGACCTGCTCACCGGGGAGGAGAACCTGCGCTTCCACGCCACCCTGTACGGCATCCCCCGCAGCGAGCTGGCCGAGCGCATGGGCCCGCTGCTGGAGATGGTGGGGCTGACCGAGCGGGCCCACGACCGGGTGCAGGTCTACTCGGGCGGGATGAAGCGGCGCCTGGAGATCGCCCGGGGCCTGCTCCACTCCCCCCGGGTGCTGTTCCTCGACGAGCCCACCATCGGCCTCGACCCCCAGACCCGGACCCACATCTGGGAGTACGTCGACACCCTGCGGGGCGAGGAGGACACCACCATGTTCCTCACCACCCACTACATGGACGAGGCCGAGCGCTGCGAGCGCATCGCCATCATCGACCACGGCCAGATCGTGGCCATCGACACCCCCAGCGCCCTCAAGGCGTCGGTGGGAGCGGACACCGTCACCGTGGCCACGGCCGACGACGCCCTGGCCCGCAAGCAGATCGCCCAGGGCCTGGGAGCGGAGGGCGAGCTCACCGGGGAGGGCGTGCGCCTCAGGGTGCCCAACGGCGAGGCCTTCGTTCCCCGCCTCTTCGACCACCTGGCGGTGGGCGTGACCAACGTGAACGTGCGCCGGCCCACGCTGGACGACGTGTTCATGAAGTACACGGGGCGCGACCTGCGCGATGCCGATTCGGGCATGGGCGAGCGCATGCGCATGAACCCCATGGTCCGCAGCTTCAGGGCCCGCTGATGGCCACGCTCGACGTCGCCGCCGGCCGCCTGGGCGGGGGCGCGGGGGCGCGCAGCGGCGCCCTCTCCCGCAACGCCCGCACCGTGGCCATGGTCTGGGAGCGGGAGCTGATCCGCTTCCGCCGCTCCCAGGCCCGCATCATCACCGGGCTGGCCCAGCCCCTGCTCTTCCTGGTCGTGCTGGGCGCGGGGCTCTCGAAGTTCATCGGCAGCCGGGGCGCGGCGGGCGTCAGCTACCAGCAGTACCTGCTCCCCGGCGTCATCGCCATGTCCGTGCTGTTCTCCAGCCTGTTCTCGGCCATCTCCATCGTGTGGGACCGCGAGTTCGGCTTCCTCAGGGAGATGCTGGTCGCCCCCGTGTCCCGCACCGCCCTGGTGCTGGGCAAGGCCGTGGGCGGCGGGACCGTCTCCATCCTCCAGGGCATCGTCCTGCTCGTGGCCGCCCCCTTCGTGGGCGTGCACCTCACGTTCCTCAACGTGGCCGAGATGATCGGCCTGCTCATGGCCCTGGCCTTCGGCCTGGTGTCCTTCGGGATCGTGGTGGCCTCGCGCATCCAGCGCATCGAGAGCTTCCAGGTGGTGATGTCGCTGGTGGTCAACCCCATGCTGTTCCTGTCGGGGGCGATCTTTCCCCTACAGCGGCTGCCGGGCTGGCTCGGCGTGGCCGTGAAGGTCAACCCCGCCACCTACGGCGTGGACCCCATCCGCAGGGTGATCCTGGGCGACAAGGGCGCCCTCACCATCGGGGGCGGCATCGTGCCCATCTGGGCCGAGGTCCTCATCGTGCTGGCCATGGGCACGGCCATGCTGGCCCTGGCCGTGCGCTCCTTCCGCCGCACCGAATGACAAAACCCGGGGCCGGGGTCCTCGTGACGTCCGGGTGAACAACCCCGGCCCCTGCGAATGCCGTGTCCGAATCGGGGGTATAGCGGGGTCGTGTTACGCACGCGACATGTCTCCATGGAGGGCTTCATCTGGGTGGTGGTCGGTCTGATCGTGGCGGCCAACCACCACTTCTTGGACCACACGACGACAACCAGCTCCAAGATCGGGTCCGCGGTGCTGGCGGTCATGCTCTGGCCACTGGTACTGCTCCACATCCACCTGGGGCACATCGGCATCTGACGAACGGCGACGCCCGGGGGGCCCCGCCGACCCACTCCGTGTTTGCGCCGGGCCGCGGACGGCCGCGCCCGGCTGGCGAGGTCAGCTGGACGCGGTGAGCGTGCCCCGCATGCTGACGGGATGGACGACGCAGTAGAAGGCGTAGGTCCTGCCCGCCACCAGGTTCTCGGTGCCGTTGACCGCGGTCTGACCCGCCGGGATGGTGGCGCTCCAGAAGACCGGGCACTGGCCCACGGCGAAGCCCGCGGCGGCACAGGCCGGCGTGTCCGGTCCCAGGTCGGTGGAGACCACGTTGTGGGAGACCACGTCGGCGTTGGCGAACGTGAGGGGGGCGCCGGGCTGGGCCACGACGGTGGGGGTGGCGAAGCCGGCCAGGAAGGCCCCCGGGCCCGCGATCACCGCGGGGGGCACGGCCGCGGCCGCCTGCGCGGGCACCCGGGCGGCGAAGGGCAGCAGCCCCGCGGCCGCCACCACCAAGGCCACCGTCGCTCGTCTGGGCATGATCTCCAGGTCCTTTCCTTCAGAGTCCTCTCACAGGCCGTAGGCGACCACGTAGCCGGCTTCGGCCGCGTACACGGTGTGGCGGGCGATGGCGACACCCGCGCTGGACACGTCCGACACGGGCTGGCCCACGTCGCCCGCCAGCGGGTGCTTGAGCACGGGGGCGCCGGTGCCGGCGTCGAAGGCGTCCAGGAAGCCGGCGTTGTCCACGGTGTAGGCCACGCCGTTGGCCGTCGACGTCGACTCGTAGTGCACGCCGTCGCCCACGGGCGTGCCCCAGCGGTAGGCGCCGGTGAGGCCGAGGGAGACCATGATCCCGCCCGGCGCGCCCTCTCCGTAGATCCCGTTGGCGTCCGAGGCGGTGGATGCCGCGTTGCAGGCCGCGCACGGTCCCCCGATGGGCGTGGTCCACGACTTGTTCATCGTTGCCGCGTCGACGGCGTGGTACACGCCCGACTTCTGCAGCTCGCCCACCACCAGGCCGCCCGGCCCGACGATGAGGTTGGGCGAGGCGCCGAAGTCCAGGTCGAGCTGGAGGCAGGCCACGCTCCAGCCGTTGACGCCGTCACCGCCTACACCCGCCTCCACGTTGCCGGCGTTGGCGCACGCGGGCTGGCGGTCCAGCCCACCCGCGTAGTTCTCGGGGTTGCCCTTGTAGACGCCGACGATGGTGCCCAGCAGGGGCGGGGCGGAGTGAAAGTCGATCTTGAGGATGGCGTCGGAGTTGGGGTGCTCGATGGCCGCGTTGCAGGGCTGGCCGGGCAGGGTGCCCACGCACTGGGGGAACTGGGAGGGGTCGGCGCCGGGCGCGGGGTGGCCGCCGGGGTTGCCCGTGCCCACGTAGGCGTAGCCCCCCACGGGGTCGATGGCGGCGGTGGCCCATACCGACGCGCCCCGGTACCCCAGGGCGTAGTCGGCGTCGGGGATGATGTAGGTGTGGGCCAGGCGGCTGCCGGTGGCCTCGTCCAGGATGACGAAGCCGCCCCGGGCGTCGGCGGTGAACTCGCTGCCGTAGAAGCCGAGGAAGACCTTGCCGTTGGCCACCGTGGGCCCGGCGTTGTCCCCCGACACCGCGCCCCAGGGACCGTCGGTCACCGAGTCGACGGGCAGGCTCGTCCACTGGGTGGCCCCGGTGAGCTCGTCCAGCGACACGACGAAGGGCCCGCCCGTCTGGTCCACGGCCACGATGACCCGGTGGGCGGCCGAGTCCACCGCCGGGGCCCCGACGAGCAGGCCGCCCAGGCCCGCGGGCGTGGAGGGCGACACCAGCTGCACGCTCCACACCACCGCGCCCGTGTCGGCGTTGAGGGCGAGCATGCGTCCCGAGCTGGTGCCGAAGAAGACGCAGCCGTCGGCCACCGCCGGCGTGGTCTGCACCGTCCCCCCGCCGCCGGCCGCGGTCGAGAAGCTCCAGTGGGCCTTCAGGGAGGCCACGTTGGCCGCCCCGATGCTCGACTCCTGGTCCTGGGTCCGGGAGTTGGACAGGTCGTGGCCGTAGGAGGGCCAGGACCCGCCGCCGGGGTCGACGGAGGCGCAGGCGGGGGCGGCCGAGGTGGGCGGGGCGCCCACGGCCAGGCCGGAGACGGTGAGGGCCAGGCCGGTCACGGCCGTGAGGGCCAGTCGCGCCCTGATCCTGGTGCGGCCGGCCATCGTCCCCGCTGCCTCCAATCCCGCCCTGCTGACCACCGCCCGGGCCCGCGGCGTTCGCCCCTTTGCGGCGCTTTGCCCCATATACGTTCGACCCGGCGCCGGGGATTCCTCCCGCCCCGCTACCCCGTGACCTTGAGCGATCCCCGCATGAAGGGATGGACGCGGCAGAAGTAGGTGTAGACGGTCCCGGCCGGGGTCCCGGCGGGCACGGTGAAGCTGAAGGTGTTGGTGTTGGCCGCGGCGGTGAAGCCCGGGGGTCCCCAACCCAGCTCACCGGTCCCCTGGCTGCCCGAGGGCTGCTGGGACGAGTCGAACCCGCCCGGGGCGTCGCTCGTCCAGGTGGCCAGGGGGTAGGCCTGGCCGTAGTCGAGGTTGCAGGGGCTGGCGCAGCTGGTCACGGTGTGGAAGATCGAGGCGTAGGCGTCCTGGTTGGTGAAGGTGACCGTCTGGCCGCCGGTCACCCCGGCCGGGGGCTGTCCGTTGCCCCCGGGCTGGAAGCCGAACCCTGTGATCTGGACCGATTTCGTGGCCGGGGT
>VAXP01000053.1:0-498 GCA_005884125.1 Actinomycetota bacterium
TGGGCCGGGGTCTTGTACCTCAGCAGCTGCGAGAGCTGGTGCGCTGCGGATCGCCCGTCTGCACCCGCGCCCTGGAGCCAGTCGATTGCCTGGGCGTGTTCGCCGCCCGCACGCTGGCCGAGAAGAGATCCGAGTACCGCGTCGCAGGCGTTGATCCCGGCCGTGACTGCGCTCCCGGCGGCCACATCCCAGCGGCGCCCTCGAGGCTCTCGGTCGCGGCCTCTAGCCAGCTCTCCGCCTTCGCGAGGTAGGCCCGAGCATCGGCCGGCGAAACCGAACCGACCGCGACTACCGCGCGGCGCCATCCGCGACTCTCAGGAGGTCTGCGGGAGGCGACCCGACCAGCGTGACAGCGTCCCTGCGGATGGAGTCCCAGAACCCGCGCCCTACCTTGGCATTTCTGGCCGTGGTCTTGCGGCGCAGCTCCTCGAGGTCGTAGTCAAGGACCTCGACGCGATTGCCGGTCAGCATGCGGGCACGCCGGGCGAACTCGGACAG
>VAXP01000053.1:526-6171 GCA_005884125.1 Actinomycetota bacterium
CCTCATCGCGAGCAAAGGAGCCGAAGATGCTGAGGCTCACCGGCGAGGGATCGATTTGTGCGGCGAGGTGACGAAGCTCGTCGATCACCGCTGTTCGGAGGCTCGCGAGTCGGTCGATGAGATCGCCAGCGGCGTTGTCTCGGGCGAGGCTCACGAGCACGGTCCGACCGACCTCCCGGCGGTTCACCACCCCAAGGTCGGACAGCTCGCTGATGATTCCCGAGGCACGAGTTCGGCCCACGGCGGCGATCCTCGCCAGGGTGGTCACCGGGAGTTCCGCCTCGACCCGAGCGAGGGCCGCGAGGAGGCGTCCGCTGGCTCCTGGGATGATCGACTCCACTGGCCGGCAGAAGTCCATACGTTCAGTATAGCGAACACTAACGTCCTAGAGACTGACATGACGGCACGGAGGATGCCGGATCCGGTTGCCCGACGATTCAACGGATCGTGTAGGAGTATTCAGCTACATGTTCACCGTCCCGGAGGCTGCCCGGTTGGTGGCGCGCGACCCGGAAACCATCCGCCGTTGGATCCGTTCCGGCAGGCTCCGCGCTCGCAAGGTCGGGACTCAGCACATCATCGAGGACCAGGATCTTGAGGCAGCCCTGGAGCAAGCGTCGCCGCCGGTGCCGCGTCGATGGCGGACGTTCGACTCGGGTCGGCCCCAGCCTGACTGGGCGGCGGCAGTCCGCCGCTCTCGCCGCGGCCGTTGATGCCAGTGGCCAGCCGCCGGCCTACAGACGAACCGCAGCGACCAGGACGGACATGACGGCCACGATGGCGGTGATGAGCCGCCACGTCATGAGGCGCAGCTCCCGGTACAGACGGGCGCCCACCCTGGCCTCCAGTGCTCCCATCTCGGACCGGACGGTCGCCATCTCGGAGCGGAGAGACTGCCCCAGACTGTCCAGATCGCGCTTGGTCGCCAGGTCACCCCATCCCATGGGCGACAGCTGCGACATCAGGGTGGCGGCCTCCTGGGCCCCCAGGGCCGAATCGAGGCGTTGATGGAGACGGCAACGAGCTTCATCGCCGATGGTCATGGTGGCTTCCTCGGACTGACGTGGCAAGGCTGTGGGAAGCGCACGAGCCCCGCTTCGAGGGCGTCGACAACCCTACCGACGCGGTGTGACAGCGCAGACAGACCTGCCCGGGCTTGATGGTGCGGTGGGTCAGGCGCGGTCGCCGGCGGCGGGGTCGACGGACCGACCCTGGCCGTCGCCCGGCTCGGGCTGGAGCTCGACCGGCCCGGGATCGACGTCGCGCTCCATGAGGAGCTCGAGCACACGGTCGATGAGGAACCGGTAGTGGCCGCCGGCGGTGCGCACCGGCTGGAGCTGGCCGCTGGTGGCCCAGTTGGCCACCGTACGGGTGGAGACACCGAAGAGCCGGGCCACGTCCCGGGTCGACAGCAGGCGTTCGGGGAGACCCTCCTCTGTGGCCCGCACATCGACGACCTGGGCCATGAGACGGGTCATCCGGTCCTCGTCGCTGCGATGGGGGTCCCCGATCCGCTCGGCCCGGAAGCGGTCGACCTCGAGGTGCAGGGCCACCTCGTTGGCCAGCGCCTTGAGCACCCCCGTCTGGGTCGACAGCAGCGTTTCGGGGAGACCCTCCTCTGTGGCCCGCACATCGACGACCTGGGCCATGAGACGGGTCATCCGGTCCTCGTCGCTGCGATGGGGGTCCCCGATCCGCTCGGCCCGGAAGCGGTCGACCTCGAGGTGCAGGGCCACCTCGTTGGCCAGCGCCTTGAGCACCCCCGTCTGGGTCGACAGCAGCGTCCGGGGGCTGAAGTCCACCACCGCGAGGGTGCCGATGGCGAAGCCGCCGCCGACCACGATGGGGATGCCCGCGTAGAAGCGCCATCGGGGCTCGTTGGCGACCAGGGGCGTGGCCGCGAAGTAGGGGTGGGCGGCGAGATCAGACACGATCACGGGGTGGGGCTGGAGGATCGTGCGGGCGCAGATCGACTCGCCCCGGGGGATCATGTGCGGCGCCTCTCCCGCCTGGGCCCAGAGGCGCTGGCTGTCCGCGTCGATGAAGCTCACGAAGGCGATCGGTGCCTCGCACACGGCCGCGGCCAGATGAACCAGCTCGGTGAAGTGGCGATCGGGTGGGCTGCTCTGGTCGACGTGGGTGGCCAATGCGGCCAGGCGGGCGGTCTCGTTGGCGGGCGACGGGTCTGAGGGCCCGGGAGTGCGAGGGGGCAGGGGCGCGCTGGAAGGGCCGGAGTCGGCGAGCTGCAGGGCCAGCCGGTCGATGGCGGACTGCAGCGTGTGGCGCTCGGATCCGAACGACTCGGGCAGGGCGGTGGCCACCGCCGAGAGAAGAGAAACCACGGTATGGGGACTCTCGCCCCGGGCCGTGGCGTGCTCGACCACCCAGTCGACGTCCTCGTGGACGAGCTGCTCCTCGCCCGCGAGGAGGCTGGCCGCGAGAGTCCGCAGGATGTTCTGAGCCCAGGGCTCGGCGCCCAGGGCCCGGTCGGTTCCGATGAGCGCCCCCAGGGCGCCGGCCGCGATGCGGGCCAGGAGGGGTGCGGTGGCGGCCAGGCGCTGGGCCTGGCGGGCGGGATCGTCGCCGAGCGCCCGTATCCGGGGCCGGGCCGCCGCACCCAGCACGCCGTCGAGCAGGTCGCCGGCGGCGTGAGCCGTGGTCGCCCAGGCATCGGCGCCGACGCACTCGGCCCGCTGCTGGTCGCGGCCGAAGGCCGCTCCTCCCACGAGCACGGGCAGGCCCAGATCGTGGGCGGCGCGCACCGATCGTTGGGCGCCTGTGAGGTTGGCCGGGAGGGTGCAGCTGAGGAGAGCGGCGTCGGGCCTCTCCGCGGCCAGGAACGAGCGCAGCTGGTCGGCGGGGACGTCGGCGCCGGCGAAGGTCACCCGCCAGCCCAGCTCGCGCAGGTCGCAGGCCGCGGCGCGTGCCGGAAAGGAGTGATGCTCTCCCTCGACGCAGGCGATCACGAGGTGGCCCTTGTCGGTCGGTCGTCGCCCGTGGGAAGCCTCGACCAAGGTCAGTATCGACTCGCACGCGGCCGTGCACAGGCGTTCCTCGACCACTCCCCAGCGGTTGGCGTGCCAGCGGGCGCCGGCCTCCACCTGGGTGGGCAGCAGGAGCTGGTTCAGGATCTCGCCCTGGGCGGCGCCCCCTTCGAGCAGGGGCGCGACCGAGCTGATGGCGGTGTCCCAGTCGCCGGAGGCGGCTGCCGTCAGCAGGGCGGCGCGAGCGGTTCGTACCCCCGGGAGGCCGACCATGGGGGTGGCTCCTACTGCGGCGGCTCTTTGCAACGCAGGGATCTGGCGACTCCACTCGCTGGTGAGGCTCCAGACAGGCTTCGGCAACCCCGCGTCGACCCTTTAGCCCGATTTATCCGAGTTCCGGGCTGCTGCCCATGAAAGCGGCCTGGCCCAGCGAGAAAACACCGCCGTCTCCGCCTACCAGCCAGTAACCCCGGCCGTTGGGGCTGGCGGCCAGGGCCGCGATGGGGGAGTTGAGACGCTTGCCGGCGACGCTGCCGACGAAGGGGGCGTCGCCGAACGAGAACACGCCACCGTCCGCGGCCACCAGCCAGTAGCCGCCCCCGTCGGGAGTGGACGCAGCCCCGGTGACGGGCGAGTTCAGCCCCAGGCCGGCCAGGCTGCCGGCGAAGGGGGCGTCGCCGAAGGAGAACACGCCACCGTCGGCGGCCACGAGCCAGTAGCCCCCGCCGTCCGCGGTGGGGGTGATGGCGGTGATGGGGGCGCTCAGGTTCAGACCGCCGGTGCTGCCCATGAAGGGGGCGCTGCCCAGGGAGAACACCCCGCCCCGGGAGTCCACCAGCCAGTAGCCGTGGCCGTCGGGGGTCGCCGCCGCCGCCACCACGGGAGCGTTCATCGCCATGCCGGCCAGGCTGCCCGCGAAGCGGGCGTCGCCGAAGGAGAAGACGCCACCGTCCGCGCCCATCAGCCAGTAGCCGGGTCTCGGATGGACACCGGTCTGCGACCTCGTGCCCATGCGCTCGCCACCGCCGTCGGGCACGGGCACCACGGCCGCGACCGGCGCGTTCAGCGTCGTGTCACCCAGGCTGCCGGCGAAGGCGGCGTCGCCGAAGGAGAACACCCCTCCGTCGTGGCCGGCGACCCAGTAGCCCGCCCCATCGGGGCTCGAGGCCACCCCGGTGGCCGCCGGCCTGGGCTCGGGCCGGTCTGCGGAGGCGCCCGCCGGTGCAGCCCCCGGGGAGACCGCGGCAGAGCCGGCGCCAGCAGCAGGGGAGTCGGGCGCTGGAGGCGGCGCCCTTCGCGCTGGCGCCGACCCCACCGCAGGGCGGGCCGGGGCCCGACCGCCCGGAACCAGGGCGAACTCCTGGGTGATCCATACGCGCCCGTCGGGGCCGACCGCCGTGGCGGTCCCGGCCAGGTTGAAGGAGCCGAGGATGTTGACCCTGTGCTCGGACGATCTCATGAAGGCGCCGTCGATGTCGGCCGACGATGGCCCCACGCCCACGTTCTCGCCGATCCTCTGCCAGTCGGGATGGATCTGATCGATCACCCCGGCCAGGTTCGAGCTGTGGAAGAGGGAGTCCTGGCGGATCATGGCCTCGGTGTGCGAGCGGGCCACCTCGTCCAGGCCGGAGTCCTCGGCCAGGGCGGAGAGCCCGTTGCCGCTCCTGGTGCCGTTGACCCAGCTCAGGTTCTGGTCACCCGCGGCGGGAGCCGCAGGTTGGAGGAGGGCCAGGGCGCAGATCAGCGCCCCGCTGAGCACGACGGCTACAGAAGGGTGCGCCAGCAAACCGCGACCCGGCGGCATCTGCAGTGCGGGCTCGAGCGAGCGCGCCATCGCCTCCCTCTCCATCGTTGCGACACGACCTTCGGAGAGTTACCGCGCGCCATGGGACGAGCATCAAGGGCGCTCTCGAATTGCGCGGCGTCCCTTCGAGGTTTGCCAAAGTGCACCCACGCAGAGCGTCGCCGAGCACGGCAGTGTTGAGGCAACCGAGACACAGCGAGAAGAACGCGTCGGCCGGGCGCGGAAGTTCAGGAAGCGGCGCGCAGCGCTCTTGAACACCGCGCCGGGTCATGAGAAGAGAGGCGCATGGGATGCCACCCCGCGAGACGAGGTCGCCGTGGTCGATGGCCCGCGGGTGCGCTGCCCGGCTGCCTGATCGTCGGCGTCGTCGCTCTGGTGACGACGGCCAGCGGCCTGCACCCCGCCACCGCCATCCAGTACCTGGGCTCGACGGGAGGCATGCGCCTCAACTCGCCCATCGTGGGCATGGCGACGACGCGATCGGGCGCCGGTTACTGGCTGGTGGCGGGGGACGGAGGGATATTCAGCTTCGGCGACGCCAGCTTCCGCGGCTCGACCGGCGCCATCCACCTCAACAAGCCCATCGTGGGCATGGCCGCCACCCCGACCGGCGGGGGCTACTGGCTGGTGGCCACGGACGGGGGCATATTCAGCTTCGGCGACGCCGCCTTCCACGGCTCCACCGGCGCCATCGGGCTGAACTCGCCCATCGTGGGCATGGCCGCCACCCCGACCGGCGGGGGCTACTGGCTGGTGGCCGCGGACGGGGGCATATTCAGCTTCGGCGACGCCGCCTTCCACGGCTCCACCGGCGCCGACCACCTGAGCTCGCCCATCGTGGGCATGGCCGGCACCCC
>VAXP01000053.1:6294-16105 GCA_005884125.1 Actinomycetota bacterium
GTGCTCTACGGCTCGACGGGCGGGGTTCCCCTCACCCAGCCCATCGTGGGCATGGCCGGACCCCGCCAGGGCGGGGGCTACTGGCTGGTGGCGCGGGACGGCGGGATCTTCAGCTTCCCGGGAGTGCCACCACCGCCTCCGAGCGCGTCGTACGCGTGGATGGCCACCAACAGCGACGGGTCACCCGTGCGCTACAACCCGTGCCAGGTCGTGCACTACGTGGTGAACCTGTCGGAGGCGCCGGCCCGGGCCCTGACCGACGTCGAATCCAGCCTGGGGCGCATCTCGGCGGCCACGGGAATCCCCTTCGCCTACGACGGGACCACGTCCGAGCTGCCCTCGACCAACCGCGCCGCCTACCAGCCCCAGACCTACGGCACGCGCTGGGCCCCCATCCTCCTGGCGTGGGAGCGCCCCGGACAGGGCGACTTCCTGACCTCGGGCTCGGTGGGCGACGGCGGGAGCACCTACCTGGCCACGACCACCGTGGGGCAGAGCGCCTACGTGACCGGCCAGGCCGCGCTCGACTCCACCCGGGCCCTGCCCGACGGCTTCGAGGACCCCGTGGCCTGGGGCCCGGTCCTGATGCACGAGGTGGGCCACATCATGGGCATCGCCCACGTGGGCGACCAGGGCCAGGTCATGTACCCGACCATCCACCCCGGAGGGCCCCGGTCCTACGGGGAGGGAGACCGCGCCGGCCTGCGCGCCGCGGGCGCGGCCTCCGGCTGTCTCAGCACGCCCCAGCCCAGCGCCACCACGACCAGCTCGGTCCGCAGCACCGGACGCGACGGTGGCGCGTCGACGAAGCACAGCCCTTGAGCCCTACACAGCAGAAGCACGAGGAGGCAGCGATGCAGCGCACGATCCGTACGGCCATGGCGGGGGCGATGGTGATGCTCGGCTTCGCCCCCCTGGCAGCCCATGCCGCCGGGGCGCCCCCCGGAGACTCGTCGGCCACCGCGGCCCACGCCGGCGACGCCGTCGTCGTGGGCCAGAGCCGGGCCCACGCCGGGCCCGACGGGACCTCGGCCGGGGCCAACCCGCTGGGGCTGGGTCCGCCCTTCTCCGTCTACCCCTTCGGAGGCGAGCAGAAGGGCTCGGGCCGCAAGGGTGGCGCCCTGGCCAACCTCGGCACCCGGGCGACGGGACCCAAGCTCCAGCTGCTGCCGTGGAACGCGGCGGTGACCGACTCCTCTGGTCAGAGCCACGCCGAGGGCGACGCCGCCGTCCTGCGGGCCGGGCTCGGCGACCTGTTCAGCATCCCCCTCGACGTCTCGGTCCTGGACACGAGGTCGAGCGCCGACTACCGGGGCGCGGCCAGCACGGGGACGTCCTCCAGCGACGGCCTGCTCCTCAACGCGGGCAACGGTCTGCTGTCCGTCGACCTGCTCCACGCCGACGCCAACTCGTCGGGGACCGGCTCCAGCTACGTGGCCGACGTCAACGGCAACCGGGTCCTCTCCGGCAGCCAGGCCAGCGGACAGTGCGCCCAGTCGGTTCCCGACGTCATCGCCCTGTCCTGTCTGAGCGCGGCCGGAGGCCCGGGCTCGTTCTCCTCGGAGGTGGCGGGGGCCACCATCGGCGGCCCGTCCTCGGGTGGCCAGGTGGCGGCCGGGCTGTCCAGCACCACCAGCTCGGGCACGGGGGCGACCGGAGCGGGGACGGGTGCGGTGACGCCGCCCCCGTCGGTGTCGGGTAGCTCCTCGGTGGCTCCCACCAATGCCGGCGACGTCGTCACCGCGGCCCCGGCCCGGGGGTCGCTGCCCACCACGGGCGGGTCTCCCTGGTTCCTCGTCGTGTCCGCCCTCGCCCTGTGCGCCCTGGGCGGGAACCTGGTCGTGATGGGCAGGCGCCTCAGGGCCTACACGTCGTGAGCAGGGCCGGGGCGCGGGGTGCGCCGGCCCAGCGCCGGTCGGGCCCGGGCGAACGTGAGCACAGCGGGTCTCTCCGTATGGGGAGGGGGCCGGGCCGGCCCAGGTGGTAGCCCTGGGCCGCGCCCATGCCCAGTTCTCTCAGGGCACCCAGCTCCGCTTCCGTCTCGACCCCCTCGGCCACGACCGTGCTGCCGGTGTCGCCCGCGAAGGTCCGCAGCGCCGAGGCCAGGGCCTGGCGCCCCACGTCCTTGTCGATGTCCCGGGTGATGGTGATGTCGAGCTTGATGACGTCGGGACGCAGGTTGAGGATGTGACTGAAGCTGGCGTAGCCGGCGCCGGCGTCGTCCACCGCGACGCGTAGCCCGGCCGCCCGCAGGGGACGCAGAGCCCCGCCGAGCACGTCGTAGCCGGGCATGGGCGCGTGCTCGGTTATCTCCAGCACCACGCGGTCGACGGCCACGCCCGAGAGCAGGGCCTTGACCCGGCCCGACACCACCATGGCCGGCGAGGCGTTGATCGAAAGGTAGGCGCCACCCGGCATCCAGGGGAGGGCGTCCAGCGCGGCCTCGATGGCCAGCGACTCGAGCTCGGCGTCGAGGCCGACCCCCGCCGCGTCGGCGAACCAGGCGTCCGGTCCTGACGGAGGCCCGGCGAAGCGGGCCAGGGCTTCGAACCCCAGGGGTCCGCCGCAGCGCAGGTCGACTATGGGCTGGTAGGAGATGGACAGGCCCCGACCGCGCAGGACCCTGCGAACGCGCTCGGCCACGTCGTCGGCTCCGGAGCTGATGCGGTCGCTGGACGCGACCACGGGGCGCCCGCACTTGGGCCGGCGCCGCCTGCGGAGCTGGGAGGGTGCCGGGGGCGCGTCCCGCGCCCCCGCCCCGTCGGCCAGCCGGGTCAGCACGACCTCCAGCGGGACGACGACACCGTCGCGGGTCCAGAAGCGGGCGTCGCAGCAGGTGCAGAGGTTGATGACGGCGGTGCTCCCGTCGGCGAGGGCGATGCTGATCTGCGCGAGCTCGTGCCCTCCGCACTGCGAGCAATCCGCCATTCCGGAAAAGCTTGCACAGGGCCCCCCGGGTCGGGTCTCCTAGCCATCAAGACTGGGTCAAGACTCCCGCCCGGGAGTTGCCCCGCGCCCGGTCTCGTCCCGGAAATCGGCGAATTTCGGGGTAATCACCGACCCCTTCGTGCGTGATACAGGGGTGTGAGGGCGCCGGAGGCGGTAGAGCGGGCGAATTTCGCTTTGCGCCAAGGCCGGAACCGGTTCTGGCTACTCAGCGTGACGTCCTTCTGCAGGGTGGGGCGTCGTGTCTGATGTCGGGGCCGCCCCTGCGGCCACGGCCCCGATTCTCGTGGTCGACGACGACGCCGCCACCCGGGCCCTGGTTGCCGCCATCCTGAGAGAGGCGGGCATCGAGGCGCTGGCCGCGCCCGACGGCGAGTCGGCCCTTCGCCTCCTGGACGAGCACGAGGTAGCCACGGTGCTCCTCGACCTGTCCATGCCCGGCATGACCGGCATCGAGCTGCTGGGTGTGCTGCGGGGCCGGGCCGACACCCGCACCATCCCCGTGATCGTCGTGACCGCGTTCGGCGGGGAGGAGCAGATCAGGGCCCTGGAGGCGGGGGCGACCGACCTGCTCACCAAACCCGTCGACCCCGACGAGCTCGTCGCCCGGGTCCGGGCCCACGGCCGGGCCCGCTCGGCCTGGCTCCAGCTCCTTGAGGAGCACGTCCTCTGGCGGGGCGAGATCGCCAACATGCTGTGCCGCATCAGGCCCGGCGCCGGCCTGGAGGTCACCGCCCAGGAGGTGTGCCAGGCCCTGGGACGTCTGCCCGACCTGGTCGGCTGCGCCGTCTATGCCTTCCTCGCTCCCGGCGTGACCGTGCTCCTGGCCGGGTTCGGGCCCGCCGCCCTCGGGCCCGCGGGCAGGCCGCTCCCCGCCGAGACCGCGACCTTCCTGGCCGAGCGGGCGGGGGAGTGGCCCCGCATGGAGCGGGCCGGTGACGTCGAGGCGGGCCGATCGCGGGGGGCCGGGGCCGGCAGCGCCACCATCTACGCCTCGCTGGGCGACGCCGCCCGGCCCCTCGGTCTCCTGGTCCTGGTCGAGGACCCGCCCGCCCACGACGAGCCCGCGGGCACGCCCCGCCAGATGCTCTCGGCCGCCTTCGAGTTCGCGGCCATCGTCACCTCCCTCATGAGGCCGGAGCTGGAGAACCGGGCCCGATCCCAAGCGGACAGCAGCAGGGTGGAGGAGATCGTCCGGGAGCGGGCCTTCCGCACCGTCTTCCAACCGGTGATCGACCTCAGGTCGGGCGAGACCGTCGGCCACGAGGCCCTGACCCGTTTCCAGGACGGCGTGGCGCCCGACATCTGGCTGGCCGAAGCCGCGACCGTGGGCCGGCGCACCGAGCTCGACGTGGCCATGCTCGAGGCCGCGGTCGGTGCCGCGGCCCGGCTCCCGGAGAACACCTGGCTGGGAACGAACGTCTCGCCCGCGGCCATCGAGGACCAGGAGAGGCTGGAGCGCGCCCTGAACAGGGCCAGCCGTCCCGTCGTGCTCGAGGTGACCGAGTACGAGCGGGTGGACGACTACGGAGCGCTGTCGGAGGCGGTCCGCCGCCTGCGACCCGAGGTCCGCCTGGCCGTCGACGACGCCGGCGCGGGCTACGCCTCACTGCGCCACGTGCTCATGCTCAGGCCCGACTTCGTCAAGCTCGACCAGGAGTGGATCCGGGGCGTGGAAGGCGACGCGGCCCGACAGGCGCTCATCGGGGCCCTGGTCCTGTTCTCCGAGCGGACCGCTTCGGTGCTGATCGCCGAGGGTGTCGAGACCGAGGCCGAGCTCGACACCCTGCGCGCCCTCGGCGTGGAGCTCGGTCAGGGATTCTTCCTGGGGCGGCCGAGCTGACCTCGAGCTGACGGCCGCGGTCCGGTGAGGCGAGCTGTCAGGTCACCTCGCCCCGGTCGAGCGAGCGGGCGGTGACGGCGAGAGCCACCACGGTCACGACGAGGGGAAAGACGAGGCCGGTCACGGCGGAGACGGAGTTGCGGGGTGGGGGGGTGTGCCTGGCGATGGAGGCGGCCAGCGAGCGCGTGCTCACGAACAAGGAGACCCGGGCCGCGCCGTGCGAGATCCGGGCCACGGCCTCCTCCCAGATCAACAGGTAAGCCAGGCCCCAGGCCAGGGCCCGGCGCACCCGCAGGCCGAGACCGCAGAACACGGCCGAGTAGGCCACCGTGGCCAGCATCCCGCCTGCCGCCGAGGAGGCGACCAGGCGCCAGCCCGTGCCCGTGACGGCCGCCCCCACGACCAGGGGCGCCACCGCGATGGGGGCGACGACGGTCACCGAGGCGGCGAAGGCGGACAGGGCCAGCTGCCAGCGGGGGACGGGGCGCAGCCACAGGTACACGAGGGTGCCGTCCTCGGAGGGATCGCCGAGGGACGCGGAGGCGAACACCAGGGCGACCACGGGCACGAGCAGGGACAAGCCGTAGCCGTTGACCACCGACCAGGCTGCCTGCGCCCGGTCGGTGGGGTTGGCCACCCGCACCCCGACGCCGAGGAGAACCGCGCCCAGACCCAACGCGCCCAGGGCCAGGAGCCTGGCCCTGGTGGCGATGGACGAGGTCAGCACCGACCACAGCCGCAGGCCGGGGTTGGCGGCGAGGGCCGTGCTCATCGCCCTCCCACCAGATAGGCGAAGACGCTCTCCAGGTCCTCGTCCAGGGCGATGACCTCGAGGAGGCGGGCGTCGCAGTCCCGGGCCACCCCCGCCACCCGCCGGCGGAAGGCGGGGGCGTCGCTCGTCTCCACCTCGATCCAGCCGTCCTTGACGTGGGCCCCGTTGGCCACCTCGCTGCTCAGCAGGCCCGCGGCCAGGGCCGGGGGCCGGTCGGTGCCCACCCGCAGGTGCCTGGGGCGGTCGTCCATGAGGTCGCGGATGGCGGAGAAGGGACCCTCGGCGACCAGGCGCCCCTGGGCGATGACCAGGATGCGGGATCCGAAGCGCTCGACCTCGTCGAGGACGTGGCTCGACACCACGACGGTGCGACCCTCCTGGCCCAGGCGGCCGAAGAGCTCGATGGCCCGCAGGCGCTGGCGGGGATCGAGGCCTTCCAGGGGCTCGTCCAGCACGAGGAGCTCGGGATCGTGCACCAGGGCCTGGGCCAGCTTGACCCGCTGGCGCATGCCCTTGGAGTAGGCGGAGAGCGGCCGCTTGTCGGCCGGGTCCATCTCCACCGTCTCGATGGCCCGGGCCGCGGCCGCGGCGGGGTCGGGCAGCCGGTGCAGGATGGCGGCCAGGGTCACGAACTCGACGATGGTCTGGCGCTCGAAGAGCCGCTCCTGCTGAGGGGCGATGCCGATGCGGCGGGCGATGGCGGGGTTGGCCCTGGGATCCTCCCCGAAGATGCGCACCGTCCCCTGCGACGGGTTGGCCAGCCCGCACAGGATCCGGAACAGGGTGGACTTGCCCGCCCCGTTGGGCCCCAGCAGGGCGGTGACCCCCGGGCCCACGTCGAAGCTGACGTCGGACAGGGCGACGACCGACCCGAACCACTTGGCCAGCTTGGTCACCTGCAAGGTGGGCCGGGCCGCGCTCACCTCGTCACCTCGAGGCCGACCACGCGCCACCAGGTCACCGCGGCGGCCACGGCGGTCACGGCCACGCTGGCGCCCACCACGACCGCGGTCGACAGCGGTGGCGAGTGGGCACCGAACTCCCTCTCGGGTCCGGTGGGCAGGCCGGGCAGGGTGAAGATGCGCAACGCCAGCTCGAAGGGGAGGCGGTTGAGGGCCAGGGCGAGCACGTTCCTGGGCCCCTTCAGCCCGAAGGTGACCGTGCCGGTGATGGCGCCCGAGCCCAGGATCAGGAGAAGCGAACCGGCCGAGGCCAGGGCCCGGCGGTCGGTGAGGCTGGGCACGGCCAGGGATATGGCGCCGAACATGAGCGACAGCGACACGCCCGCCACCAGGATCTGGCCCAGCGTCCCCATGAAGTCGGAGAAGCCGTTGGGTCCATGGTTCTGGAGGGCGAGGCCGATCAGGAGGAGCAGGGGCGGGCCCAGGGTGACGAGGAGAAGGACGGTGCCCACGGCGATGGCCTTGGCCAGCAGGTAGGTGGTGCGGTTGAGGGGCGAGGCCAGGTACACGCCCAGGAAGCGAGAGCGCTTGTCGGGGCAGAGGGCCTCGGGCGCGGCCAGGGTGGCGAACAGGATGATGGCCGCGGTGATGAAGCCGTAGTAGCGGCCCGGACCGGGCACGAAGTCGAGGATCCTCCGGCCCCCGCCGGGGGGCGCCAGGGCGACGATCCCTATGAAGGCGATGGCGGGCAGGTAGGCGATGAGGACAGCCAGGAAGGGCAACACCTTGTAGCGGGCCGGCCGCTTGAGTCCCATGATGCGTTCGATGGTGTGGCGGGCCAGAGCCCATACCGAGTGGCCCACACCCAGACGGATGCCCCGGTAGGGGCGGTAGCCGCCCTCGAAGATGCGGGCGTTGCCGTCGCCGGCGACGACATCGCTGGCTCGCAGGCTCACAGCGCCGCTCCGCGGCCCGAGCTGGCCAGGTAGATCTCCTCCAGGCTGGCCGTGCGTCGTTGCAGGCGGCGCACCGAGTAGCCGCCGTCGGCCAGGGCGTCGCGCACGACGTCGTAGATGCCCGGGCCCTCGAGCACGGCGACCACCCGGGTGGGCGAGCTGGCCGTGGCCGCCGCTCCCAGCTCGGCGAGCGTGGCCGCCAGCCGCGACGCCGGGTCCTGGTCTGAGTCGTCCCGGTCGAGGTCGACGACGAGCTCGGGATCGGCCTTGCTCAGCTCGGCCATCCCTCCGCCGGCGACCACCCGTCCCGCCTCGAGGATGACCACGGCGTTGCTGACCCGCTCGACCTCCTCGAGCAGGTGTGAGGAGAGCACGACGTGCATCCCCAGGTCGGCGCCCACGTGGTGGATGAGCCCGAGCATGGCCTCCCGCTGGGTGGGGTCGAGGCCGTCGGTGGGCTCGTCGAGCAGGACCAGCTCCGGGTCGTGGACGATGGCCTGGGCCAGCTTGACCCGCTGGCGCTGACCGGTGCTCATGGTGCCCACCGGCCGGAAGCGCTCCTCGCCCAGGCCGACCTCCCAGAGAGCGTCGCTGGCCCGGGACGTGGCCTCCCGCCGGGGCAGGCCGTGGAGCTCGGCCAGGTGGCGGACGACGTCATGGGCGGCTACGTCGGGGGGGAGGGCGTCGTGCTCGGGTGCGTAGCCGAGCTTGGCCCGCACCTGCGAGCCGGCCAGCCAGGGGTCGTGGCCCAGGACGTCGAGTGTCCCCACGTCCGGTCGATGCAGGCCCAGGATCAGACCGAGCAGGGTCGTCTTGCCCGCGCCGTTGGCTCCCAGCAGTCCGGTGACACCCTCGCCCACCGAGAAGCTGGCGCCGTTGAGGGCCTGGGTGCTTCCCCAGCGCTTGGCCACGTCCACCCCGGTGACGACTGTTGTCACGCCGCCGAACATACCGTCGGGGGCGGCGGCAGGAGTGGTCGTGGGCCGCCCGATCCCGGTGCTCTCAGCCGGCTCAGAGGTGAGGCGCGGCCACCGCGACCGAGACCAGGGTCAGCATGGCCAGGATCACGCGCCAGCTCAAGAGTCTCAGCTCGCGTTCGAGCCGGGCGTCCATGCGGGCGGAGAGGACCTCGAACCGGAGGTCCACCCTGTCCCCCAGCCCCCGCATGTCGACCCTCAGGGCCTCCATCTCCCGCGTGGTGGACACGCCGAGGGCCTCGATGTCCCGCTTGGTGGACACTGCGAGCGAGTCGATGTCCCGCTTGGTGGACAGGCCCAGGGCCTCGAGGTCCCGCTTGGTGGACAGGCCCAGGGCGTCCAGATCCCGCTTGGTGGACAGGCCCAGGGCCTCGAGGTCCCGCTTGGTGGACAGGCCCAGGGCGTCCAGATCCCTCTTGGTGGACAGCCCGAGGTTGTCGAGGTCCCGCTTGGTGGCCACCTCGGCCCACCCGCCTGGCGGAAGATGTTCCATCAGTACTGTGGCCTCTTCGGGACCGAGGACCTCCTCGAGCCGCAGGTACAGACGGTATCGGGACTCGTCACTGATCGTCATGGTGGCTCCCTCGGAACCGGACGGCAAGCGTGGATGAGGGAGCGGTGCTCCGATGGTCAGGCAGGACAAGCCTACCCACGTCCTGTGACATCGAAGGTACGAGTCGAGCGATTGTGGGGGTCGACGGAGGCTCGCCTCTTGAGGTCGCCTCCCGACGGCACGCGACGGTGGTAGTCCTGCTCTTCTACGCGGCCACAACCACCGGAGCGGACGGCGGGGACGTGGCACCGCGCCACGACTCCTGGGCTGGCGTCACGGTGTAGCTGATCTGCTGGTTGGTGGGCGGAGTGGTGTCGGTGCAGCTGGTGGTCGGTGTGGCGACGGTGCAGACCTCGATCGGCGAGCTGGCACCGAGGCGGTTGACGACATAGCCGCCCAAGTCCGCTCCCGAAGGCAGGAACACCGCGCTCCACGACACACTCACCTGGGTTCCGCTGACCGTCGCCGCCGGTCGCCGACCAGCGGGGAGGCGGGAGGCACGCGCTGTCCCATGCCCCGCACCCGTCGCCGACCAAGCTCCCCAGGCGGCGCCCGCGGCTATGGCGAAGCCGATGGACGTGCCCACCACGGCCAGCACCGCAGTCAAGAGGCGGAGAACCCGACTCCTAGGGCCAGCGACCCCGAGCCACCTGAGCGGCTCGGGGTCGAAGGAACCAGGAACCATCGAGGTTCCGTTACGCCGGTGTACCCGTAGCATCCTGTGCGGTCACGATGAGCGAGGTGCTGAAGGTCGCGCCCTGGCATCCGTTGGTGTTGAAGCCGTCGAGGTGGATCATCCCGAGACCGAGCTGGTTGGCGTCGGTCCCGTTCACGGCCAGGGTGCCGTGGGGCGGGATGATGG
>VAXP01000054.1:0-9942 GCA_005884125.1 Actinomycetota bacterium
AGGAAGGCCGCCACATCGCCTCCCGGCGCTCGGCCCGGGCCACGGCCGCGGCCGGTGCGCCTCCCCAGCAGGACGCCGAGGCCGAGGCCCGCCGCCTGGAGCACCAGCGGGAGGCCCGGCGCCAGGCCGCCGTCCAGGCCCAGGAGCGCGAGGCCCGCATGGCCGCCCGCACCCGGGGACCGGCCCACGCCCCGGAGCCCGCCCCGGCCCAGCCCGAGGCCACGGCGCCACCTCCCGCACCGCCACCGCCCGCACCGCCGCCTGCCGCGCCACCGCCCGCGCGCCGCCGCCTGCCGCACCGCCTCCCCCGCTGGCGCCGTCCGCGGCCCCGCCGGCCCAACAGCCCGCCCCGGCCCCGTCCGAGGCCGCCCCGACGCCGCCGCCCGCGCCAGGGGGCCCCACCGAGGAGGCGGCAGCCGGCTCCGCCTCCGTTCCGGCCGAGGAGCGTTAAGGCATGGCCGAGTTCAGCGCCAAGGACGTGCAGCGCCTCCGGCAGGTGAGCGGGGCCGGCATGATGGACGCCAAGCGGGCCCTGACCGAGTGCGACGGCGACTTCGAGGCCGCCATCCGCTGGCTCCGGGAGAAGGGGCTGGGCAAGGCCGGGGAGCGCTCCGGGCGGGAGAACGTGCAGGGCGCGGTGGCGGTGGTCCGGGCCGGTGACGCCGGGGCCCTGATCGAGCTCAAGTGCGAGACCGACTTCGTGGCCAAGTCGCCCGACTTCGTGCGCCTGGCCGAGGAGATGGCCCAGCGGGTGGCCGAGGAGGGTGAGGAGGCGGCGGCCAAGTGGAGCGACGCCGTCGACGACCTGCGCATCAAGCTCAAGGAGAACATCGAGCTGGGCCGGGTGGTGCGCTTCGAGGCCGCGCCGGGTCACGTGCTCGACACCTACCTCCATGTCCAGAGCGGGCGGGGGGTGAACGGCGTGCTGGTGGAGCTGGCCGGGGGCACCCCGGAGCTGGCCCACGACGTGGCCGTGCACATCGCCTTCGGGCGGCCCCGCTACATCACCAGGGACGAGGTTCCCCCCGAAGAGGTCGAGCAGGAGCGGCTCAGCCTGCAGTCCGAGACCCGCAACGAGGGCAAGCCCGAGGCCGCCATTCCCAAGATCGTCGAGGGCAAGCTCAACGGCTGGTACAAGCGGGTGCCGGGCGGGGTGCTGCTGGAGCAGCCCTACGCCAAGGACGACAAGCGCAGCGTCAAGCAGGTGCTGGGTGATGCGCAGGTCGCGCGCTTCGCTCAAGTCGTGATAGGGGCGTAGCCCGACGTGGCCACGGGCGCCGGCCGCCCCCGAGGTCGGCACGGGGGCGAGGACAAGCCCCCTTGGCGCCGGGTCGTGCTCAAGCTGTCGGGCGAAGCCCTGGCCAGCGCTTCGTCGGACGAGACAATCGACGGCGCCGCCGTCGAGCGCATCGCAGCCGAGGTGGCCAGCGCCCGCAGCGAGCTCGAGGTGGAGCTGGCGGTGGTGATCGGAGGCGGGAACATCTGGCGGGGGACCACGGGGACGGGTGCGGGCCTGGACCGGGCCACCTCCGACTACATGGGGATGCTGGGCACGGTGATCAACGCCCTGGCCCTCCAGGACGCGCTGGAGCGACACGACCAGCCCACGCGGGTGCTCAGCGCCATCCAGATGGCCGAGGTGGCCGAGCCCTACATCCGCCGGCGCGCCATCCGCCATCTGGAGAAGGGCCGGGTCGTCATCTTCGCCGCGGGCACGGGGAACCCGTACTTCACCACCGACACCACCGCCGCCCTGCGAGCGGCGGAGATCGAGGCCGAGGTGATGCTCAAGGGCACCCACTCCGGGATCGACGGCGTCTACAGCGCCGACCCGAAGCTCGACCCCGCGGCCACCCGCTTCGACCGCATCGCCTTCATGGACGTGGTGGCCAAGGACCTGCGGGTCATGGACCTCACCGCGGTCACCCTGTGCAAGGACAACGACCTGCCCATCCTGGTCTTCGACGTGATGGCGCCGGGGAACATCGGCCGCGCCCTGGCCGGCGAGCCTATCGGTACGCTGGTCCGCTGATGGACGACACGCTCATCGACGCCGCGCTGGAGGACTGCCGGGACAAGATGCGCAAGGCGGTCGCCCATACCCAGGCGGAGTTCTCCGGGGTGAGGACGGGCCGGGCCTCGCCCGCGCTGGTGGAGAAGCTCAAGGTCGACTACTACGGCACCGACGTGCCCCTGCAGCAGCTGGCCAGCTTCAGCGTGCCCGAAGCCCGGTTGCTGGTGATATCGCCCTTCGACAAGAGCTCGATCAAGGCGGTGGAGAAGGCCATCCAGAACTCGGACCTCGGGATCAACCCCAACAACGACGGCCAGGTCATCCGCCTCGGCTTCCCTCCGCTCACCGAGGAGCGGCGCAAGGAGATGGTGAAGCTGGTCAGGCACAAAGCCGAGGAGGGCAGGGTGGCGGTGCGCAACGTGCGCCGGGCCGTTCGCCACGACCTGGAAGCCCTGGAGAAGGACGGCGACATCTCCTCGGACGAGCTGGAGCGGGCCGAGAAGGATCTGGAGAGGATCACCCACGAGTTCGTGGTCGAGATCGACCGCGTCCTGCAGCACAAGGAGCAGGAGCTGCTCGAGGTCTGAGAGGCGCCCATGGACGAGCACGACGAGGACAGGTCGCCCGACCAACCCGAGACGCCGCGGCCCCGGGTGGGCGAAGGGGTGCGCATCATCGGGGCCGAGGAGGCCGCCGCCGCCCTGGAGACGGGTCAGGCCGCGGGGCGCAGGCCGGAGGACGAGCCCAAGTTCGGTGACGTCCCGCCCTCGCCCCCTTCGGGTCCCGACGTGCAGGTCCGCTTCCCCCTCCCCGAGTCGGTCGACCCGGCCCACCTGCCCCGTCCCCCGGTGGCCGCCGCGCCCCCGGAGGCTCCCCCCCAGGCCCCGCCGGTGGGACCGAGGCCGCCAGGTACCAGGGCCCCGGGGGCCACGGCCGACCTGCCCCGGGGTCCGGCCCCCGAGCTGCGGCACTGGACCGAGCCGGGCACGGGCGAGGTGCCCGAGGTCCTGGCCGGGGCGGGAGGGGGGGCGGAAGGCCACGGCGAGGAGCACGGCGGCGGGGGCCGGGGGCCCCGGTGGCGGGACCGGCACAGCGACTGGCAGGAGACCGACTTCGAGGAGGCGTTCGTGCTGGGCGACGAGGAGACCCGTCTCGGGGCGCTGGACACGTCGAGGGGCGAGGAGTCCGACCTGTACCGCTTCGACGAGCCCGTGGTGGGCGGCAGGGCCTCGGCCGGCCCCGTGCCCTCCGGGCCCCCGGGCGGGGAGGCGGGCCCGCCCACGCCCATCACCACCAGACCCCCCCACGACCAGGAGGCCGACTACGGCGGGGGATCGAGCCGCAACGTCCGCACCGCGGTGGTGACGGGCATCGCCGTCGGTGTCCTGGCCCTGCTCGCCTTCAAGCTGGGCCCGCTGGTGAGCCTGCTCGTCGTCATCGCCACCATCGGCCTGGCCGCGATCGAGATCTTCGCCGTGTTGCGGCGGGCCGGCTACCGCCCGGCCACCCTCCTGGGCCTGACCGCCACCGTCGCCGTGCTCATCGGGGCCTACACCAAGGGCGAGGCCGCCATCCCCCTGATGGTGGCCATGACCCT
The DNA here is from genome assembly GCA_005884125.1 of Actinomycetota bacterium. Classification (GTDB taxonomy): domain Bacteria; phylum Actinomycetota; class Acidimicrobiia; order Acidimicrobiales; family AC-35; genus AC-35. The sequence continues at coordinate 3,612 of VAXP01000054.1, forward strand.
GATGTTCAGCCTGCTGTGGTACTTCGTCGGCGCCACCCGGGCCCGGCCCACGATCAACGTGGCCGTGACCCTGCTCGGCTTCATCTGGGTGGGGGTGCTGGGCTCTTACGCGGCCCTGCTCCTCAACCCCACCCTGCACCCGCACCGCCGGGGCGTGGCCTTCCTGTTCGGCGCGGTGCTGGCCACCGTGGCCTACGACGTGACCTCCTTCTTCTTCGGCAGCCAGTTCGGGCGCCGGCCCCTGGCCCCGGGGATCAGCCCCAACAAGACGTGGGAGGGACTGATCGCGGGCATGGCCTCGGCAGTGTTCATCTCGGTGCTCATCGTGGGCAACGTGCACCCGTGGTCGTTCAAGCGGGGCCTGGCCCTGGGTCTGGTCGTGGCCGTGGCCGCCCCCCTGGGGGACCTGTGCGAGTCCATGGTGAAACGCGACATCGGCGTCAAGGACATGGGTTCGCTCCTGCCCGGCCACGGCGGCCTCCTCGACCGCTTCGACGCCATGCTCTTCGTGCTGCCCTCCGTCTACTACCTGGTGAGGCTGCTGAAGATCGGGTGAGGTCCCTATGACGAGCGTCGCGCTGGTCGGGTCCACGGGCTCGGTCGGCACCCAGGCCCTGGACGTGATGGGGTCCGACCCCGACCGCTTCCAGGTCGTCGCCATCGGGGCTCACCGTTCCCTGGACCTGCTGGCCGCCCAGGCCTCGGCCTGGCGTCCCCGGCAGGTGGCCATCGCCGACGCCGGGCTGGCGCCCCGGCTGCGGAGGCTGGTGCCCCCGGGCGTGGAGGTGCTGGCCGGGCCCGAGGCCCTGGCCGCCATCGCCACCGAGGCCGACGTGGTGCTCAACGCCGTGGTCGGCTTCGCCGGCCTGCCCGTGACCCTTGCCGCCCTGGGGGCGGGCCGGCGCCTGGCCCTGGCCAACAAGGAGTCCCTCATCGCGGCCGGGCCCCTGGTCCAGGACCGCCGGGCCACCCCCGGGGCCGAGATCGTGCCCGTGGACTCCGAGCACTGCGCCGTGCACCAGTGCCTGCGGGCCGCGGGGCCCGACGCGGTGAGCCGGGTGGTGCTCACGGCCAGCGGGGGGCCCTTCCGGGGCTGGGGGCCAGACGAGCTGGAGTCGGTGACCGTCGAGCAGGCCCTGGCCCATCCCACCTGGAGCATGGGACCCAAGATCACGGTGGACTCCTCCACCCTCATGAACAAGGGCCTGGAGGTCATCGAGGCCCGCGAGCTGTTCGGCGTGGCCTACGACCGCATCGAGGTGGTCATCCATCCCCAGTCCGTGGTCCACTCCATGGTGGAGCTGGTGGACGGGGCCACCCTGGCCCAGCTCTCCCTGCCCGACATGCGCCTGCCCATCGGCTACGCCCTCTCCTACCCGCAGCGCCTGCGCTCGCCCTTCGGCGTCATCGACTGGTCGCGGCTGGGCCGGCTCGACTTCGAGGCCCCCGACAGCCGGGCCTTCCCGTGCCTGGCCCTGGCCTACGCCGCGGGGCGGGCCGGGGGCAGCACCCCGGCCTGGCTCAACGCGGCCAACGAGGTGGCCGTGGACTCCTTCCTCTCCGGCCGCATCCGCTGGGCCGACATCGCCGCCGTCATCGAGGAGACGCTGGCCGCCTCCGACGGCGCCCCCCTGCGCCGCGTCGACGACGTGCTCGAAGCCGACCGCCGGGCCCGGGAGCGGGCCGGCGACGAGATCGACCGCCGGGCGGTGGTGGTGTGAGCCAGGACCACGTGGCCAGGCCCGGGCCCCGCGCCGGCGAGGAGGGGGCCGAGCAGCGATCGGCCCTGGCCCGCCTGGCCCTCATCGTGGCCGCCGGGGTCATGGCCGCCCTGGTGACGGGGACGGCCCGGACGGTGGCCGTGGTCCTCGCCATCATCGTGATGATCATGCTCCACGAGCTGGGGCACTTCGCCATGGCCAAGTGGGCGGGGATGAAGGTCACCGAGTACTTCCTCGGCTTCGGACCCAAGCTGTGGTCGGTGCGCAGGGGGGAGACGGAGTACGGGGTCAAGGCCATCCCCGCCGGGGGCTACGTGAAGATCCCGGGCATGACCAACCTGGAGGAGGTCGACCCGGCCGACGAGCCCAGGACCTACCGCCAGAAACCCTTCTGGCGCCGGCTCTCGGTGGCGGTGGCGGGCTCGGCCGTGCACTTCCTGCTCGCCTTCCTGCTCCTGTGGACCCTGCTCGCCTTCGTGGGCATCGTCGACTACAACCGCCCCACCCTCACGGTGGGCAGCATCAGCTCGCTGGACACCGGGCCCAGCCCCGCGCAGCAGGCGGGCTTCGCCCTGGGTGACCGCATCGTGGCCGTGGACGGCCAGCCCGTGCACGGCTTCGACGAGGTGCGCGCCGTCATCAGCACCCATCCGGGCCAGCGCCTGAGCGTGGAGGTGGACCGCCACGGCCGGCTCCTCACGCTCAACCCCGTGCCCGTCGACCTGAGCCAGGGTGTGAAGGTGGCCAAGGGCAGGCCCGTGATCCAGAGCCCCCCCGACCACCCCTACGGCTTCATCGGCATCGGCCCGACCTACCGGGTGGAGAAGGTCGACCCCCTGCGGGCCGTGGGCCGCACCGGCAGGGACGAGGGCCGCATCACCTGGGGGACGCTGCGGGCCCTGGGCGCCATCTTCTCGCCCAGCGGGATACACAGCTACGGCGGGGAGCTGAGCGGGCGGGGGAGTCCGGCGCCCGACCAGAGCCAGCCCCGCTTCCTCTCGCCCGTGGGCTTCGTGCGGGTGGCCTCGGAGGCGGCCCACTCCGGGCTCAGGGACGTGCTGTGGCTGCTGCTGGTCATCAACGTGTTCGTGGGCGTGTTCAACATGCTTCCCCTGCTGCCCCTCGACGGCGGCCACGTGGCCATAGCCGTGTACGAGCGCGTCCGCTCCCGCCGGGGACAGCGTTACCGGGTCGACATGGCCAAGCTCCTGCCGGTGACCTACGTGGTGCTGTTCGTGATCCTGTTCTTCGGGGTCACCGCCCTCTACCTCGACATCGTCCGTCCTCTCTCCAACCCCTTCCAGTAGAGGTCTGAGGTGGAGGCCCCCTCGATCGTCCTCGCCCCCCGGCGCAAGACCCGCCAGATCGCGGTGGGCCCGGTGCTGGTCGGGGGCGGCGCGCCCATCTCGGTGCAGTCGATGACGATCACCAAGACCGCGGACGTGGACGGCACCCTGGCCGAGATCTACGCCCTGGCCGGGGCGGGGGCCGACATCGTGCGCTGCACCTGCAACCACGAGGACGCGGCCGAGGGTCTGGCCCGCATCGTGCCCCGCTCGCCCGTGCCCATCGTGGCCGACGTGCACAACAACTGGCGCATGGGGCTGGCCGCGCTGGAGGCGGGGGTGCACTGCCTGCGCCTCAACCCCGGCAACATCCGCAACCCCGACCACATCCGGACCATCGCGTCGCAGGCCAAGGACAGGGGCGTGCCCATCCGCATCGGGGTCAACGCGGGGTCGCTCGACTCCCGCCTCTACGACAAGCACGGCGGGGCCACGCCCGAGGCCATGGTCGAGTCGGCCCAGATGGAGCTGGCCTACTTCGAGGAGGTCGGCTTCGAGGACGTCAAGATCTCGGTGAAGGCCTCCAACGTCGCCCTCATGATCGAGGCCTACAGGCAGCTGGCGGATGTCACCGACCACCCCCTGCACCTGGGCGTCACCGAGGCCGGCCCCCCGCCCGCGGGCCTGGTCAAGGCCACGGCCGGCATCGCCACCCTGCTGGCCGAGGGCATCGGCGACACCATCCGCTACTCGCTCACCGCTCCTCCGGTGGAGGAGGCCCGAGCCGGGCGCCAGCTGCTGGAGGCGCTGGGGCTGCGCCAGCGCCGCAGCGTGGACCTCATCGCCTGCCCCAGCTGCGGGCGGGCCGAGATCGACGTCATCAAGGTGGCCGAGGAGGCCATGGCCGCCTTCGGCGACCGCCAGATCCCCCTCCAGGTGGCCGTCATGGGCTGTGTGGTCAACGGCCCGGGCGAGGCGCGCGACGCCGACCTGGGCATCGCCGCCGGGAGGCGCAAGGGCCATCTCTTCGTCAGGGGCCGCAACGTGGCCGTGGTCCCCGAGGACGAGATGGTCGGGGCCCTGGTCGAGTGGGCCGACCTCATCATGGCCGAGGGCGTGGAGGGGGCCCTGTCCCGGGCCGACGCCGGGGCCGAGGCCGAGGCCGAGGCCGACCGCTTGGCCCTGCTCGAGGCCAAGGGCGACGACGTCAACCACAGCGAGGAGCGGGTCGAGCTCATCCGCAAGACGGCCGGGAGCGGCTGAGGCTCTGGCCCCGCGCCGCTCAGCTCACCTGGAGCGTGCCGTGCATGGAGCTGTGGATGTTGCAGTGGTAGGCGATGGTCCCCGCCTTGGTCAGCTTGACCGTCTTGGAGCCGCTGGCGAACGAGCCCGTGTCGAAGGAGCTGTCGTCGGCGGTGAAGGTGTGGGCGAAGCCGTCCTGGTTCGTCACCGTGACGGTGTCGCCCACCTTGGCGGCAAGGGTGGCGGGCGAGAACGTGAGGCTCTTGATGGTCACCGTCAGCGCCCCGCCGCTGGCCGCGCTCGCCGTGCTCGAGGTGCCCGCCGTGCTCGCCGTGCTCGCCGTGCTCGAGGTGGTCGCCGTGCTCGACTTGCTGGAGCTGCTGCAGGCCGCGGCCGACGCCAGCACCACGGCGAGGAGGGCGAGGAGGGCGAAACGGGGCCGGGACATGGTGGTAGGGCGCACTGCGTCTCCTTTCGGGGTCGACCGGGAGCGGCCGGGGCCGGTGCCGGCCCGGGGCTGGCCCTTTCCTCCCGGTCCGGGCCATACTTCGCCATCCTGTCGGCAGCAGCTGGGGAGGCTACATGTCCATCCACGACGTCGAGATCCGCACCCTGTCGGGGCAGCCGGCCAGTCTGACCGACCACAAGGGCAGGGCTCTGCTGCTGGTGAACGTGGCCTCCAAGTGCGGCCTCACCCCCCAGTACGAGGGGCTGGAGCGCATCCACGAGCGCTACTCGGCCCAGGGGTTCTCGGTCCTGGGCTTCCCCTGCAACCAGTTCGGGGGCCAGGAGCCCGCAGGCCCGGAGGAGATCGCCACCTTCTGCTCCACCACCTACGGCGTGACCTTCCCTCTCTACGAGAAGATCGACGTCAACGGCCCCGACCGCCATCTCCTCTACGACCAGCTGACGGCCGTGACCGACGCCGAGGGCAAGGCCGGCGACATCCAGTGGAACTTCGAGAAGTTCCTGGTGTCCCCGGAAGGAGAGGTCGTGGGCCGCTTCCGGCCCCTGGTCGACCCTGAGTCGCCCGAGCTCGTCTCCGCCATCGAGGCGGTGCTCCCGGCCTGAACCGGTCCCCTCACATGCACGGGGGGTAGGCGCAGGAGTGGGTCGTCGCCGTCGTCGGTGCGACCGTGGTCGGGGGCGCGCTGCCGGGCGTGATGATCTTGGAGCTGCCCGCTCCGCACCCAGCCAGCAGGATCCCGGTGAACACGGCACCCAGAGCGCCAGTGACCAGCCGTCGCCGTCGACCCATGGCCTCCCCTCCGACCCTGTGATACGGCCGGAGCCGGGATACGGATTGGAGGCAGCGCCGTTCAGGCCTGGTAGCGGGTGATCAGGGCCCGGCGGCCGTCGTCGAGCACGATGGGGTAGCGGTCCTCCGGGGCGTACCCGGCGGAGACGATGGCCCCGTGGGACAGGACGTTGTCGTCCTCCACCTCGCCGGCCACGAACCCGCCGTCTCGCAGCCCCCAACCGGCCAGGGCCTTGAACAGGGCGGTACCGAGGCCGCGCTCCCGCACGCCGGGCTCCAGGGACACGCCAACCAGGTGGCCTCCGTCCCTGCGTCGGAGCTGGCATGCCCCGACTCCGCGGCCCGCCTCGAGGACCATCCAGGCCTGGGCCGTGGCACCGGGCAGAGCCAGCCGGTCGACGAAGGAGGCCAGCAGCTCGGGGGCCCGAGGATCGTCGGCCGGCAGGGCCATGGGCTCGTAGTGGGCGATGGCGGGGTCGGAGAGCAGGGTGAGCAGCCAGCACACGTGGTGGTGCTCGAGGCCGACGAGCTCGACGGCGCCGTAGTCCACCGCCGGCGTCAGCCTCATGGCCCGGCATGGCGCCTCGACACCTGTGCGTTCGCAGGCCCAGCCCTCCTGCCCCAAGACGAGGGGAGCGCCGGTCAGGTGCCGCGACTGCAGGGCCGTGGCCCGTCGCTCGAGCGTCGCCAGGTCGAGAGACCGTTCGTCACCGGGCGACTTGGACACGATGGCCATGCGACAGCTGCCTTTCTTGCCGAAGCGAGCGGAGGAGGGTGGCGTGGTCGGAAGTCTCATGGTCCGTCTCAGTTCCACGCCGAGCCGT
>VAXP01000054.1:10090-10876 GCA_005884125.1 Actinomycetota bacterium
CGTTCCACGCCGAGCCGTTCCACGCCGAGCCGTTCCAGGCCGAGCCGTTCCAGGCGGTGCTGTTCCAGGCCGATCCGTTCCAGCCCACCGAGGCCCACGCCGAGCCGTTCCAGGCCGAGCCGTCGGGGTTCACACCGCTCCAGTTGGCGGGGTTCCAGGCCGAGACCTGCCAGCTGTTCTGCAGGGAGGCCGGTGTTCCCGGTGCCGGAGGGGCCCAGGGCCGGGCGGCTTGCTGCACACGGGCCGGAGTGGTGCTGGCCGCGGCCAGGGCGTTGAGAGAGCCGTGGCCGTCTACGAACGGGTTCCCAGTCGGCCCGGGGCCGGCCGTCCCGAGGAGACGGGCCTTGACTCGGTTCGGCTCGGTGGCGGGATGCCCCTGAACGATCAGGGCGGCGGCGCCGCTGGTGATGGCGGCGCTGAAGGAGGTCCCCGAGCCCACGAAGTTGGCCGGCCCGACCTCGGCCGTCGGGTTGACCAGGTCGACGGTGGACCCCGGCGCCCGCAGGCTGACCACCGAGCGCCCGGAAGCGAGCAGGTCGGGCTTGATCCAGCCGTCGACCGAGGTCGGCCCCACGCTGCTGAGGGCGGGCGACGCATCGTCAGTGGCGGCCGCGGTGCCGTTGTCGTCCAGGGCGCCGACGGTGATGACCAGGGGGTCGTCGCCGGGAGCCAGGATCGTCCCGTTGAACGGGCCCGCGTTGCCGGCCGAGGCCACGACCACGATGCCTACCCTCCAGGCCGACTCGACCGCCTTGTCCAGGGGGTTGAGCATGCTCGAGGTGATCG